>JAQBQF010000180.1 GCA_028287115.1 Myxococcales bacterium | reverse complement strand
AAGTTGTCCCGCGGCCCATACATGTTGACCGGGAACAACACGACGCTGTTCAGGCCATACTGATCGCGATACGCCTGCGACTGGACGAGCAGCATCTTCTTGGCGATCCCGTAGGGCGCGTTGGTCTCCTCGGGGTAGCCGTTCCACAGATCTTCCTCGCGGAACGGCACGGGAGCAAATTTCGGATATGCGCAGATCGAGCCCGCGATGATCGTCTTGGCGACGTTCGCGAGCCGGCACTCCTCGATCAGCTGCAGCCCCATCATCGCGTTCTCGAACAGGAACAAGCCCGGGTTGTCGCGATTCGCGCCGATTCCGCCGACCCGCGCGGCCAGGTGGAACACGACGTCCGGCCGATGGTCCGCGAGCACGCGGCGACACGCTTCACGATCAACAAGGTTGTAGTCGCGGCTCCGCGGAACGATCACGTTCTCGACACCGCGCGCCCGGAGTGCCTCGACGACGAAGCTGCCAAAAAAACCGGCCCCTCCGGTCACCAGGATGCGCTTTCCTACCAGGGGGGACGGAGTCACGGCGTCGTCGCTCTTACCCCAGTTTCGTTGGTTTCGCCAGCGACGCAAAACTGTGATACGGACCGGTGACGTGGAAGAGGCGCGGCCGCAGTCGCGAGGTGTCAAGTTGCTCCGGCAGATCTGGCCGTGGGCCGTCGGGGTCGCGATCCTGGCCGCGATCGCGACAAAGGTGCCGTACACCAGCTTCCGGGCGGCCATCGGACAGGGCCCGCACCTCGATCTGGCAGCGATCGACCTGCTCGTGGTCGTCGTCACGCTGTGCACGGATTCGTTCGCGACCTGGGTCAGCTTGATCGCACTTCGCATGGCGAGACCACTCCGGCAGGTGCTGGCGGTCCGAGGCGCGATCTTCGTCCTCTTCATCATCAACTATGCACTCGGGCAAGGCGGCTTCGGCTACTACCTTCACCGTACCGGCACACCGGCGCCGCGCGCCGTGGGTGCCACGCTGTTCTTGATCGGCACGAACCTCGCCGCGCTCCTCGTGATGACGTTCGTCGCAACCGCGCTGGGACCGGTCGGCGACAACCGACTGTGGTGGACCTTGATGATCGGATGCTCCGGTTACCTCGTCTACCTCGGCGTGATCTGGATCGTTCCAGCGTCACTTGCGCGACGTCAGGTACTCGCGCCGCTGTTCGATGCCGGGCTGCGCGGCCACGGCTTGGCGATGCTCGTGCGGATCCCACACGTGCTCGTGATGTCATTCGGCATCCTCGCCGCGATGCGGGTCTGGGGGATTCCGGTGCCGCTCAGCGCTGGCCTCACGATCATGCCGATCGTCGTGATCGCCTCGGCCCTGCCGATCGCACCCGCGGGTCTGGGCACGACGCAGGCCGCCCTGGTGGTATTTTTTAGCCAGTACGCGTCAGGCGCGTCGGGCGATGATCGTTCCGCGGCCGTGCTCGCGTTTGCGATCGTTCACTTCGTCTACGGCATCCTTGCACTGCTCGCCGTCGGACTCGTCTGTATCCCGATCGCTCGGCGCTCCGGGGTGATGCCAGGTCGAACTGCCTCCAGCTGAACACCGAAGCGCGCGTACTTCTGGTACGTACGCAGTGGCGTGACCTCCACGACCGACAGGTGCCGTTTGTGTGGCAGCTCCGTCCACGAGCTGTTCTCCGGCACGATCATGTCTCGCCATCACGTACGGTACTTCGACTGCGCGCGATGCGGTCTCCTGCAGACCGAAAAGCCGCACTGGCTCGACGAAGCGTATGCCGCGCCAATTAACTCGAGCGACACCGGGATCCTCCAGCGCAACCTGGTGCTCTCCCGGATCACCGCAGCGGTGATCAACGTGTTCTTCAACCGTCGCGCGAAGTTCCTCGACTACGCCGGCGGCTTTGGAATTTTTGTTCGGCTGATGCGCGATCGCGGCTTTGACTTCTACTGGGAGGATCCGCACGCGCCAAACCTGCTCGCGCGCTCTTTCGACCGTGGACGACTCGGCGCTCACCAGGTCGAGCTCGTCACCTCGTTCGAGAGCTTCGAGCACTTCGTCGATCCCGTGGCCGAGCTCGATCGCATGCTCTCGCAGACTGAGACCATCCTGCTCTCCACGCTTCTCGCGCCGGAGACCGCCCCAGGGCTCGATCGCTGGTGGTATTACGGTACCGAGCACGGCCAGCACATCTCGTTCTATCGCGCGAGGACGCTGCGCCACCTCGCAGCGCAGCGAGGACTGTACGTGTGTACGAATGGCCGCAACGTCCACTTGTTGAGTCGCAAGCCGATCGCCGGTTGGCGCTTCAACCTCGCCGTCGCGTCAGCCTATATCGGGCTCTCGGAGGTGCTGCGCCCACTCACTCGATCGCGAACCCTCTCTGACGCCACGGACCTCGGTAGCAAGTGATGCGCGTCCTCTACGATCACCAGATCTTCAGCTACCAGAGGTTCGGAGGGGCATCCCGCTACTTCTGCGAGCTGATGAACGCGTTCCACCGCGATGGCGAGCCCACGTTTGATCTCGGTGTCGCCGAGTCACCCAACGAGTATCTCAAGCAGGCGTCGTTCTATCGCGGCAAGACGTCATCGCGCACCGGAACCGCTTCGTTCCTGCGCACGTATCTCAGGAACGAAGTCTCGACGCGCGCAGCGGCACTCCGGCGTCGTCACGACGTGATGCACTCGACGTTCTACGATCCAGCGGTGCTCACGACGCTGCGCGGCGCGAAGCTCGTCGTCACGATCCTGGATATGATCCCCGAACACTTTCCAGACGATTTCGTGGTGACCGGACTCTATGGCCGATTCGTGACGAAGCGATGGATCGAAGGCAAGCGCGCTTTGTGCCGGCGTGCCGACGTGATCCTCGCGATCTCGGAGCACACGAAGCAGGACGTGATCGCGTTTTACGGCATCGATCCCGACCGGATCGTGGTCACCCACCTGGGCAATAACATCTCCGGCCGGGCGGACCTGCCTGTGCCTGGTGACTTCCCCTCCCGGTACATCTTGTTTGTCGGTACGCGCAATACGTACAAAAATTTCGTGCTTTTTATCGAAGCCGTCGCTCCACTGGTCGTCGCTGATTCCAGTCTTGGTGTGGTCTGCATTGGAGGCGGATCGTTCACGCCGGCAGAGCGCGAGCTATGCGACCGCCGCGGCCTGGGGGAAAAGATCCTCCAGCGCAGCGTCGCGGATGGCGAGCTCGCGGCTTGCTATGCGCACGCTGTCGCGTTCGTGTTTCCTTCTCGCTACGAGGGGTTCGGGATCCCGATCCTCGAGGCCTTCGCGTGCGGTTGTCCCGTGCTGGTCGCGAACGCGAGTTGCTTCCCCGAGATCGCGGGCGATGCCGCGCTGTACTTCGACGTCGATGACCCCCAGAGCCTGCGCGCGCAGCTCGCGACGGTCGTTGGCGACGCGGCGTTGCGCGCCGGATTGATGGCGCGGGGCATCGCGCGCGCCCGCCAGTTCTCGTGGCAGACAACGGCTCGCAAGACGCTCGATGCGTATCGCTCCGCGATGGGCGGAGAGCCAAGCGTGGTGGCATCGTGAAGTATCTGATCACCGGCTGCTATGGATTTGTCGGGGGCTATCTGGTGAGCCATCTTCTCCAGGAACAGCCAGCCGCAACCGTGATCGCGGTTGATCGAGAGACCGCGCCGGCGGGGTTTCCCTCCGTGACGGTGAGCTACTGCATCGACCTCCTCGATCTGGACGCCTGCGCGGACGTGATCAAGCGCGAGTCCCCGGAGTACATCGTCCACCTCGCGTCCTTCAGCTCCGTCGCGTTCAGCTGGCGGGATCCCATTGCAAGCTTCTCCAACAACACGAACATCTTCCTCAACCTCCTCGAGTGCGTGCGGCGGTTCTCACCACGCAGTCGGATCCTCTCGGTTGGCTCGTCGGAGGAGTATGGTCTGGTCGACACGGACGCACTGCCACTTCGCGAGACGAGCCCCCTGCGGCCGATCAGTCCGTACGGGGTCGCGCGCGTCGCTCAGGAACACCTCGGCGAGGTGTACGTCCGTGGCTTTGGCCTCGACATCGTGTCGACGCGCTCGTTCAACCACCTCGGCCCCGGGCAGACCGACAAGTTCGTGATCAGCGCGATCGCCAAGCAGTTTGCGGAGATCGCGAAAGGCAAGCGCAAGCAGCTCATGGTCGGAACGGCGTCGGTGGTCCGCGACTTCCTGGATGTTCGCGACGTCGTCCGTGCCTACCAGCTGCTGCTCGCCAAGGGTGTCGCCGGCCAGGTCTACAATGTCTGCAGTGGCCGCGCGGTCAGCATCGCGGCTGCGATCGAGATGCTCGGCGCCGCCAGCAAGGTCCACCCGGAGATCGTGACCGACCCCGCGCTGGTGCGCCCGATCGAGAACACGATGGTCGTTGGCTCGCACGACAAGCTGACCGAAGCGGTCGGATGGCGGCCCACGTACTCACTCGAGGATTCGTTACGGCAGGTATACGATCACTGGTGCGAGCGGGTCTGATGCACGCTTGGTCCGCTTGCGTCACGAGCATTCGTGGATGGGCGCGAGAGCTGTCGACACGCGCCATCCTCGCGTACGGCTATGCGCTGTTCCTGCTGTATGCGTTCCCCGGTTACATGAGCAGTGACTCGGTGCTGCAGATCGGAGAGGGCCGAACGCACGTGCTCTCCGACGGTCACCCGCCGATCATGGCCGCTGAGTGGGGCGTGCTCGATGCCATTGTCAGTGGGCCGATCCTCATGCTGCTGCTGCAGAGCATGTTGTTCCTCGGAGGTGTGTACGGGCTGTTGCGTCGCATTGTCTCGCCGCGAGTCGCGGCCGTGGTCGCCTGCGCGCTGCTCTTGCTTCCTCCGATCCTCACTCCGATGGCAGTGATCTGGAAGGACTCGCAGATGGCGGGCTATCTGCTCGCCGGCACGGCAGCCATGCTATCGGAGCGCCGGCGGATCAAGCTCATTGGACTCGGGCTCATCACGATCGGTTGCGCCATGAGGTTCAACGCGTTCGGGGCCGCGGTGCCACTGGTCGGCTTCCTGTTCGAGTGGCGCCCCGGACTTCGATGGTGGAAGCGCTATGCGCTCTCGGGCGCCGTTTCGGTCGCTGTTGTGGTCGCGGCGTTCAGCATCAACCGCGCGCTAACCGTCGAGCACCGACGATGGACGCCGGCATTTGCTGACATCGTCGGAGTGCTCAACTACACGCACGATCGCAGCGATGACGATCTAGCCTACGTGCTACGAGGCACGCGGCTTCGCGTGGCCACCGGGATCCAAGCGAGAGCCCGCGCTCTGTATTCACCCCGTAACTCGTGGCAGGTGACGCGCGGCGAGGACCGGATGTTTGACGACCCGGTGACGTCCGAGGACTGGGCCGCGTTGACCCGATCCTGGAAGGAGATCATCTCCAGCGACTGGCATGCGTACTTCACGTTCCGGTTGGCATCGTTCGCAGAGGTGCTCGGTCTGTCCGACGACGGAACGATGGCGCCCGTGTGGAATCTGTTTCTCGAGGATCCGAGTCAGCGAAACTGGATCGAACACGACGCTTCATGGTCGAGCTTCCAGGAGGTGGCCGGGAGCTGGCTCGGCTGGTTGTCCCGTGAAACTCCCATGTTCCGGCCATGGTTCTACGCGCTGATTTCCATCGTGGTGCTCCTCACGATGTCTCGCGATCGCCTCAGCTTCGCGCTGCTCACGAGCGGCGTCCTGTACGAGCTCAGTTTCGCCCCGGCGGCCGGAACCCCTGATTTTCGCTACTCGCATTGGATGATCGTGTGTACCTACCTCGCGACCACGATCGTCTTCATACAGCGGCTGCGGAGCAAGCGGTGACCGCGCGGCGGATCCTGATCATTGGCTGGCTGGTGTTCGCACTCTATGCGTATCCCGGGTACCTGAGCGTTGACTCGATCGACCAGCTCATTGACTCGCGGGTCGGCGCATTCACGGACTGGCACTCGCCGATGATGACGGAGGTCTGGCGAATCGTCGGCTGGTTCGTGTCCGGGCCCGCGGGGATGCTGCTGCTTCAGAGCATCGTGTTCCTGGTCGGCGCCTTCGCGCTCTTCCGGCGAGTAGTGACCGAGCGCGCGGCCGCGATCGCGGCAGTCTGCATGCTGGTCTTCCCACCGGTGATGGCCACGCTCGCGGTGATCTGGCCCCAAAGCCAGCTCGCTGCCTACCTCGTCGCCTGTGCGGTCGCCGCGACCAGCAAACGGCGCGCGATCCGGATCGCCTCTCTCGGGTTCGCATTTCTCGCCTGTGGAATGTGCGGTGGGGGCACGATCGCAACGCTGCCGATCATCGTGCTCGGATGGCAATGGCACGTCGGCTGGCGCAGGTGGCACCAGTACGCGACCGCGACCGGCGTCTGGCTCATCATTGCGCTCGCGGCGCTCGGGGTATCGAGCCTGCTCGTCGATGCGAAAACCGACCGTAACACGATCGAGCTCGCCACGACGGACATCGTTGGCATCCTCAACTACGCACCCGAGCTGACGGATGGAGACATCGCAACCGCGTTCGAAGGAGTCACGCTTCCGTCTCCGCTCGCTCTACAGGCGCGAGCCCGCGCCTCCTACGGTCACCCGGAGCGTTACACGGCCGGCGCCGCGCCGCTGTTCGAATCACCGAGCACGCCCACTGCTCTCGATGCCCTCTTGCATGTCCGCCGGTCGCTCGCGCTCACATATCCCGGGGCGTACGTCGCGCACCGATGGCACGAGACAGTCCGCATCCTCGGCCTGTCGCGCACGAAGCAATGGAAACCGGTGTACACGTCATTCGTCGAGAGCGCGGCACTGCGGGACCCGATCAGGTACACGGCGCGGCATGCACCGGTGCAGAAGGTCCTGATGTTCGGCGTGCGCGCGCTGGAGCATACGTTTCTGTTTCATCCATACTGGTACTTGATCCTGGCGCTCCTTCTAGCACCCCTTGCGATCAAGCGCGGACAACGCGATGCAGTCTTGCTGCTCTCCAGCGGAATTGTTTACGAGCTGGCGCAGGCGGTGACGTGCACGACACCGAGCTTTCGGGACTCGTTCTGGCTGGTCGTCGCTACCTCGCTCGCGATCATCATCATGAGATTTCGCCAGCAGAGTCAGAAGAGACCGAAGCCGGAGGATGACCTCGTTCCACCTCGGCACGTAGGATCGCGACCTCTCGCGTCATCTCTGTGAGCTTACGCTGGAGCTCCACGAACTTGGTGTAGTAGTGGAGCAGCACGAACATCACCGAGATGATGGCGACGTACGTGACGAGATCGGCACCGCGCCCGACTCCCACGAGATGGGCCACCTCGTTCGTGGTTTCCGGCGCAACCACCGCGACGGCGCCTGCACCGAGCAGCAGGAACACCGTCATGATGTGGAACGGCAACCGATTCCGGCGCAGGAAGATCAGCCAGCCGGTCGCGGCGAGTCCGAACAGAAGAAGGATGCGGATGATCATGCGCGGAAGAAGTAATCGAACAGAATCCGTACCGCCTGCAAGCCGCCCTGACCCTTGCTCATCGAGTGCTCGGTATACCGCACCGTGGCCGGGACCTCGACCACACGCAGCCCACTCGTGCGGATCTTGCGAAGCAGCTCGGACGCATGTGCCATGCGATCCTGGGTGATCCTCAACCTGGGAGCGATCGATGCGCGGAATGCACGAAGACCACAGTGCGCGTCGGTGAGCTTCATCCCGGAGAGGCCGTTCGAGACCATCGTGGCCGTGCGCAGGAGTGCCATGCGAGAGGTGCTGGCACCGACCGTCTTGCCGAGGAACCGTGATCCGAGCGCGATGTCGGCGTTGCGGAGGGCCGCGATCAGCGCCTCAATGTCAGCAGCGTCGTGCTGCCCATCGGCGTCAAAGGTGACGATGTAGTGTGCGCCTCGACGGAGCGCGAAGTCGATCCCCGTCTGCAGCGCTGCGCCCTGTCCGAGATTGATCCCATGCTTGACGACGATGACCCCGGGTGCGCTCGCCTCTCTGGCGGTGTCGTCCGAGGAGCCGTCATCGACCACGACAACGGGCCAACCGCCACGAGCCACCTCGGTGACCACCTCGCGGATCACCTTGCGTTCATTGAATGCGGCAATCACGACCCATGTCGTGCCCCTATCGGGCTCCATGCCCGCCAGTTATACGCACGCCCCGCCGTGCTGGGCAAGGTCGTAAGATCGTGCGCACGAGCCCTACGTATGGCTTGCAACAGACGCCGCCTCGGCCAAAGATGTCAGGGTGTTGCGAGCGGGTGTCATAGCGGCGCTGATCGCTACAGCGTGTGGTGACAACATCCCGTTGCCGGGCGCCCAAGAACTCGTGATCGTCGCGCACGAAGACGATGACCTGTTGTTCATGCAACCGGACATGTTCGATGCCGTGCATGGCCACCGCTCGACGACGATCGTCTACGTCACAGCGGGCGACAATCGTGCAGGGGTCGAGTACGCGAGCTCGCGCATCACCGCCTCCAAGGCCGCGTACGGCTGGGTTGCCGGCTCGCAGCACTGGATCTGCGACTGGATCGAACTCTCCCATCATGCCGCGCAGCGCTGTTACCTACCGGACGCGAGCCTGATGCTCGTATTCCTGGGCTATCCCGATGGCGGGGTTGCTGGCGACTACGACAACAGCCTGCTGCGCCTTTGGCAGGGCACGATCGAACACGCCGACACCGTCGCGGATCACATCGCGACCTACGATCGCGACGGTCTGATCGAGACCGTAGGCGAAATCATCGATCTCACTCGTCCAACGCTGATCCGGACACTGGAGATCGCTGGGACGCACGGCGCCGACCACTCTGATCACATGATGGTCGGCGCCCTGACCGTACTCGCCGCGGCCCGCGCGCGAACGGATGCCGCGATCCTCACGTACCGCGGCTACAACATCAACTTCGATCCACCGAACACGCCCGACGCACTTTACGACCAGGTCTCCCTCGGAATGCGCGCGTACGAAGCGTGCCAGACCGGCTGCGCGGCGTGCGCCGATGCGGTGTGCGATACCATCGCCGATCCGCGTTACACGGCGTTTCTGCATCGGCATTATGCGATCGCGATGCGCCCGCCGCCGATGACTGCCCTCCTGCGCTCCACGAACCGCTGTCTCTCGCTCGCGACAGGTCACGGCGTGCTCGATGACTGCACCCGAGGAACCTCGCTACAGTTCGAGCCCGGCGGTCATGTGCGTGTCGGTGATCGCTGCCTGCGCGTCTTGCCGGATGGCGAGCTCGCGCTGGCAGGATGCGATGCTCGAGAGGATGGCTTCTTCCTTCTCGATGACGAAGGACACGTGTGGCTCGGGGTCGCACCGGCGATCGGCTCTGGCACCGCCACGAATCACACGATGTGTCTCGCCCACTCGGATGATCATGTCCGTGCGGAGATCTGCGGTTCGGATCGCGACGATCAATGGGAGCTCGCCCGCCCGAACGTCGCCCAACAGCGCGCGCAGCTCGGGATCGCCGCCCACGGGCGGAGCATTCAATTGGCCGATCTGACCGGGGACGGCAAAGCGGATCTGTGCCGGATCCAATACGGTGGCCTGTGGTGCGCCGAAGGCGACGGCCTGGGCGGCTTCACGTTTTCCCGAAGGATTGACTCCGTCGCCCATCCCCTCTCGATCTCGCCGCTCAGCCTGATGCTCGGCGATATTGATGGTGACGGCGCGATCGACGCATGCGGTCGTGATCAAGCCGGGATCCTGTGCGCGACGGCATCTTCTGGTTATTCAGCCGAGCGCTGGACGGCGGCGTTTGCGGGATCCGATGCGATCGACGACGATGCCTCTCTCGCAATTGTCGGTCGACAGATCTGTGGCTCCTCCTCCGCCGGCGCCACGTGCGCTGCGGCCGGTCAGGCCGCGACGGTTCGTTCGACCTGGCCGGCACGTCATGCGGCGCTGTGGCCTGCAGACTTCGACGCCGATGGCGCCCCAGATTGGTGTGTCGCTAATGACGCGGGCCCCAGATGCGGGCTCGATGCGGATCGCTCGATCACGGCAGATGGAGCGCCCTGGGGATTCTCACTCGACACGATAGTCGAAGGTTCGACGACGACCGATGGCGCGATCGCCGATCGGAATCGCGGCGCGACGGGGGACGTCTCCGGTGACGGTCGCTCGGACCTATGCGTGATCGTAGGTTCGAGAGTCGAATGCGCGCTCAGCCAAGGTCACGCGTTCGGTCCACGATGGACCGCGCTAGAGCTCCCCGCCGGAGCCAGCGCGGAGGCCATGTGGCTCGGGGATCTCGACGGTGATGGCAAGGCAGATCCGTGCGTGGACGATGGCACTTCGATCACCTGCTCTCTCAGCCCCTGAGGTCTCGAGAGTCTGCCGGTGCTTGATCACATGCAACGACATCATGTCGAACAACTCTGGGTAGGCAAGGCGGATACGTTCGCCGGTGCCACACCGCTGCGCCGCCTGATCAGGAGCACGGTCGAGAGGATCGTGCACACGATCATCCAGTGCGAATAGCGGAAGTCGGGAGAGGGTGCCGCGATCACCAACGTGAGCTCGTAGCAGAGCCCCGAGGCGAGCAGTCCGAGAATGTCAGCGTGACGTCGCGCGAGCGGCAAGAACAGCAGGGCAAGAACGAAATAGACATGGGGCCGAAACAGGAACGTATGCGCCGCGAGCCACTTCAGGCCATCGCCAATCGCTCCCTGTATCCCCGTCGTCTCCGGCTCACCGACCTGTTCCATGTTCAGCCGCACGTTCCAGACGGCATCGAACACGGGATCGTTCGTGAGCGCCAAGACCCGTCCAAACATGCGTCCACGGTGGAGCACGTACGAAAGGGGATTCCCGAGCACGAGCGTCCTCCACGCATGCTCGAGCGCTCTCCGATGCTCTGGCGTCACCGGCCAGTCGAAGACGCGTCCCTCGCCGTTCGTCACGTACCACCACGTGGTCGGACTGTACGCGTTACGAGCCGCGCCCCAGATATCCTGGTGAACGACGAGCGGTGTGCCCTCGAATACCTGCAAGAGCTCGGCATCCGTGTACTTTCGCGACGTCTTGAGCACGCCAACGATGTCTTCGGGCGCGATCGAGCAATGCCACGGATGCATCTCGACGCGCGTGAACGCTCTGTTGATCGCCAACGCCGAGACGACGGTCGCGAGCCAGAGCGCCACAGCAAGCAGAACGCGCTTCCACCGAGGTGCTCCGCCACCGACCACGAAGCCGAACATGCAGACGAAGATGGGAAAGGTCGCCCCGAGCGCGTTGACTCGCATCGCCGTTCCGACGATCAGGAGGCCCACGCCGCCCCACCGCCATGGTCTACGCGGATCGAGCACGAGAGACAGCCCGAACAGGAGGAATCCCGCCATCTGGCAGTCCTTCCAGATGACTGCCATCGGCGCGACGATCGGAGGCAGGAGGAAGATCGCGCTGGCGAGGATCGCCGCGGAGCGATCGGTGAAATCGCGACACAGGATCCGATACAGCCCGAGCAAGAACAGGCAGCCTTGCAACAGCAGCATCCCGGCGGGTCCGCGTACCGCGAGCTCGACGACCGTCCACAGCGCTGCCATCGCCGGCGGGTGCCAGTCGCCATACTGGTGGGTCCTCGCTTGCTCGAGCTGAGTGATCGAGTCACTGCTAGTGTAGCCCGGGAACGCGTACAGCAGAAACAACCCGAAGCCGACGCCGAGAATCAGATACGGAACCGCGCGTCGCAGCCTTGCCGCCATCATCAGAAGACCGCCACGAATGCGTCCGCGACGAGACAACGTGCCGGATTACATACGACCGTCACGTACAGGCCAGCGGTCATTGGCTGCAGGCGAGGGTGACCCTCGAGATAGGGCGTCGAGTGCGCTGTCCCACCGCTGACGATCCATGCCTCGCTGAACAGTGAGGCGGCGGGAGGTTTGATGATGAGCGAGTATCGATCGTTGGCGTCGAGTGTAGAGCGCGAGACGTTCGGGGAGACCACCTCACCTTGCTCGACCCATGCGATCAGGATCGGTCGCGACGCGTCTTGCAGCGTGACATTGGTCGCGACCAGGCGGGCCGTGATCGGATGGTGGGTGACCGACCGGAGACGATTGACGAGCTGCTCGAACTGCGTCCGCGCAACAGATGGCTCGCCGGCCCAGGTTACCGGTGGTCTCGCGGAGGACAGCTGGCTTTCCGAGATGCCATCGACCTCGAGCGCCACCCGGAGGCCGGGATCTGGCTCGAAGCGGCGGGGAGGGGGGACGAGCTCGATGTCGCGAACTTGCCAGATCTCGAGCGCCGCTTTCTGACGAGATGCGGCTCCAAGGAAATCCTCACCAAAGCACCAGAACGTCGGGAGGACCTCGGAATAAGGTGCGACTTGCACGACGTCGCCGGGACGCGCCTTCTCGAGCGCCGCGACGCGCTCGCGCCCTTCTTCGCCGAGCCTGCTGTAGGTCGTCAGCGCGAGCCACCACACGATGACATGAACGAGGATGGCAAACACGGTAAGCACGTAACGCAAGAGCCGCGCTTGCGCGAACCACAGCAAGTACGGCAGGGCGGCGACGGAGATCGCGATCGTTGCAGGCAGCAGCGTTGCTTCGCTGTACTTGGGTCCAAACAGCGCCCAAGCCGAGATCCCGAGCCACGCGAAGAACCACCGCCACGTATCGTCGCCGTTCGGACGGGTCTCGCTCGGCGCCCCGCTGCGGCCAGCGACCCGCAGCACGACGTTGACGAGCAAGAGACCAAGCACGAGCGAGACGAGCTCTCCCGCTTCGCGAATCGGGAAGTTCAGCTGGTTCAGGTTCGCCTCGAGCCCTCGCCGAAACACCTTCGCAAACTCGATCCACGGAGGCTTCGCGTAGCCGATCGCTGTGCCGACGAGCAGCGCGCTGAACGCGACCCACATCCAGCGCTCGCGCCTGGGCTGGGTCCGGAGCGCGAATACGAGCCCGACGAGCGAAGCAGTCGCGATCGTGCGCGTCGACGTCCCGACACACAGGCCGCCGAGCACGAGCAACGGCCACCATGCGCGGCGTACCGACCAGCCGCAGCGATAGGGCGCGGCGAGCCACACCGCGAGCGTCGCGCCGCAGATGTGGGTCGCGACGTACGGCCGGTGAAACCACACGAGGCCTGCGCGCGGACCGGTGATCCAGATCAGCGCCGAGACGAGCGCGATGCCGAGCACGTCATCCCAGGTCGCGCGCGGCAGACGGCGAAGAGCGATCGTGAAGACACCCACGACGAGCGCCACGCTCATCAGCGGAGACAGGATCGCGTGCACGATGGTGAAGCGCGACAGCAGGTAACTCATCGCCTCGACAAACGTGAAATGCGACGCGAGCCAGGAGATCACTCCATCGTCGCGGTGCTGCGCCGCCCACGCCCAATGAGTCCAGTCTTCCCCCTGGACCGGTGACCAGTACGCGACCACACCGTGGACGACCAGCATGGCCACGAGAAATCCGACCAGGGCGATCCGCGCCCTCATCGCCAGTACCTCCCAGCCAGCCAGCACGCATCCGGCTCGCACATGAACGCCGAATAGGTGCCGCGGCATTCGAGGGTGAGCGGGATCAACGGTCCGATGTGGTCTTCGACGTCTGGCTCGAGCTCGACGCGCTGCGTGTGACCACAGCCGACGACGTACGTGTCGAGGAGATGAGCCGGCACGCTCGGTGCCCACACCCGAACGAACGGCTTGCCGGCCGGGTTGTCGTATTGTCTACCATCGACGAAGGTCAGCTTCGCCGGCGTCCAGTCGAGGACATGCTTCGGTCGCGGATCGGCGAGGTCCGAGCCGCTGACGTCCACGGCATAGTGCGTGAGCTTGTGACCGGCGCGCTCGACGTCTCCGATCGGCCCCATCGCGATCCGGCGACGCATCTGCACGAGCGCCCATTCCCAGAACGTCGGGACGTAGCGCGGCGTGAGCTTGTTGTCCTCTTCCGGCGTGAGTGGCGGATCGAACGTCCGTGTGGCGACGAAGTGATCCGGCGGCGTCGGCTCGGACCAGTGGAGATGGCGATCGTATTCGATGCCTTTCAGATCGTAGACCTCGTTCGCGATGTACTCGCGCAACGACGCGTACTGGAAGTCGTCTCCCCACCACCATCGCGTGCGCTTCCAGTGCCCATAGGGCGCAACGATCGCGACGGTGCCCGGCTTCGCTCGCTCGAGTAGCGATAGGCGTTGTTGGTTTTCGTCATACGTCTGGAAGTAGATCGCGACGAATTCCCACACGTGATAGGCGAACACGATCGCGCAGACCGCGACCAGAAATCGTCTCGCAGCCTGAACCGCGAACAGCCAATCCGCGATCAGCACGAGCGCGCCGACGAACAGCACGGCCGGCGCGAAGAACAGGCGCTCACCGACGGTGGGAGATGCGAACAATGTCGCGATCATCGCACCCGCGCTCAGGATCAAGGCGACGACCGCGAGCATCCTCATGCGCGAAAACGGTGGGAGTGTCCTGGCGCGGCGTGCCGCGAGGAGGAGCGCGATCAGCACGAGATCGATCGCGATCTGAGCCTCGGCGATGAAATCGAGGACGATCTCCCAGTTGCCATCGAGCCCGCGCTCGAGCAACAGGTGCAACGGCGTATTCTTGGTCGCGATGCCCGCGTATCGCAGCGCTTGGCCGGGTGCGAAGAACAACATCGGATACCCGATGAACAGCCCGACCGCGCCCGCGACCATCCAGGCGCGGAGCCGGCCTTTGTGCCACGCCCAGGCGAGGAAACCCGTCATCGCCAGCATCGCCGTGGGTCCTGTATGCTCGTTCCCCATGCCGGCGCACCAACCGAGCACGACCATGATCGGAACAAGCCACACGCGGTGACGTCCTGGGTCGCGCGCGCTCGCGAGGCGATACGGTGCGAACAGCCCGAGCATGATCACGAACGCCCACAGATAGTTCGTCGTGAACGGGCGATAGAAATAGATGATCCCGGGGATCGGAATCACCAGCCAGATCAGGACCTGCGTCACGAGCAAGAGCTGCAGATCCCCGAACGTCAGCTTGGGCCACCGCGCGAACACCACGGCGAAGGCGAGGGGGAGCAAGGCGAGCTCGACGAGCGGGGTCAGCACGAGATGAAACCCACGTGGACCGTTGACGATCAGCAGCAGGACGTCGCCGATCCGCGGGTTGAAATGGAAGTAGTTGTAGTGTGCGTACTGCCAGATCGAGGTGGGCCCGAATTCGTGGGTCCGGTGCCACGTCAGCTGGTACCAATCGTCGAGCAGCGTCGGCGTGTGCAACGCTTGAACGAAGAACACGAGCCACAGAAAAACCACGGCAGCGATGCATGTGGCTTTCTCGATCCGCGCGGTCATCGACGGTGTTGGTCGTAACATGTGGCATGCTGCGCCGTCCATGCACGACCCATCGCGCGGTGCCTGGCAACGCTGGGGCTGGGTCCTGCGCTGGGGCGGGACCGCGGCCGGCATCGCGTACATCGCGACGCTGATCGATCTCGACGATGTCAAAGGCGCGGCCGCGAAGATCTCGGCCGCGGCACTCGTCGGGGCGATCGCGCTCGTCGCGCTCAACGTCGTCGCCGGTGCGGCGCGCTGGCGCGTGCTGCTCACCGCGTACGGCGCACAGACGCGACCGACGTTCGCCCGCGCGACGCGCCTCTACTTCATCTCGTTCTTCTACAATAATTACCTACCCGGTGCGGTCGCCGGTGACGTCGTGCGCGGCGTCGTGACGCGCGACGTGTTCGGAGATCGCGGCGCGACGGCCGGCCTCGCGGTCGTGCTCGTCGAGCGCGCGCTCGGGTTGTTCGGCGTGTTTCTGCTGCTCGCGATCGGGCTCGGTGCCGCGGGCGGTGCGATCGATACCGGCTCGCTCTGGGTGTGGAGCGCGCTCGGGATCGCGGGCTCGCTCGTGCTCGTGCTCGCGCTGCCGTTCGCGCGTAAGCTCGCGCCGCTGTTGCCCGGCCCGCTGCGGGCGATCGCCGAACGCGTGCCGGCGCTGTCGTCGCCGAGCTCGTTCGTGATAGCGGCACTGCTATCGGTTGCGACACAGGCGCTGATCGCGCTCGCCGGCTGGATCTTGCTGCGCGCGATCGATCCGAGCGTCGGGCTCGGTGCATCGCTGCTGATCGTGCCGCTCGCCGCGGCGACGACGTTCCTGCCGATCACGGTCGGCGGTGCCGGCGCGCGCGAGGCGGTCTATGTGACTCTCGGAGCGAGCCTGTTTCACATGCCGAGGGCGGATGCGCTCGCCGCTTCGCTCGCCCTGTGGCTCGCCCACCTCGTCGTCGGTGCGGTCGGAGGTGTGATCCAGCTCCTCGATAGGTCCCCCAGAGGTTGAATGATCACCTGCGCGAGCCTATAAACGCGCGATTCGCATGGCCGACGACATCGAGCTCAGCATCGTGATGCCCTGCCTCAACGAGGCGGAGACGCTCGAGAAATGCATCGTCAAGGCGAAGGCCTATCTCGCACGTTCGGGAATCGCGGGCGAGGTCGTGATCGGGGACAACGGCTCGACCGACGGCTCTCAGGACATCGCGCGCAAGGCTGGGGCCCGTGTCGTCGATGTTCCGAGCCGAGGCTACGGCGCCGCGCTGATGGGTGCGATCGAAGGCTCGCGCGGCAAGTACGTCGTCATGGGCGACTCCGACGACAGCTACGACTTCTCGGATCTCGATCTGTTCGTCGAGAAGCTCCGCGAAGGCAACGACCTCGTGATGGGCAACCGCTTCGAAGGCGGGATCCGCCCCGGTGCGATGCCGTTTCTGCACCGCTACCTCGGCAACCCCGTGCTGTCGTTCATCGGCCGGTTGTTCTTCAAGAGCGACATCGGTGACTTTCACTGTGGCCTGCGCGGGTTTCGGCAGGACATCGTCAAGATGCTCGGCCTCCAGACAACCGGGATGGAGTTCGCGTCCGAGCTCGTCGTGAAATCGACGTTGTTCAAGCTGAAGATCGCAGAAGTGCCGACCGTGCTGTCGCCCGACGGCCGCTCGCGTCCGCCGCATCTGCGCACGTGGCGCGATGGCTGGCGTCACCTGCGCTTCCTGTTGATCTACAGCCCGCGCTGGCTGTTCACGATCCCGGGCATCGTGCTGATGCTCGCCGGGCTCGTCGTCGGTGGCGCGATCGTGCACGGGCCGAAGCACGCCTTTGGCGTCACGCTCGATACGAACACGCTGATCTACGCGGGTACGGCCGTGATCATCGGTTTTCAGGCGATCGTGTTCGGGCTGTTCGCGCGCGTGTACGGCATGCAGACCGGGTTTTTGCCGAAGAAGCAGATGCTCGAGCGATTCACGCAACAAGGCACGCTCGAGAAGGGGCTCGTCGGCGGGATCCTGCTGTTCCTGCTCGGAGTGGCGGGCGCGATCTTCGCGATCCTCAAGTGGCAAAACGCCGGCTTCGCGAACCTGGTGTATCCCGAGATCCTGCGCGTCGTGATTCCGTCGGCGACCGCGATCATCCTCGGCAATCAGATCATGCTCGCCGCGTTCTTCTTGAGCGTGCTCATGATCAAGCACAAGTAACGCGGCTACGGCGCCGGGGTCAGGCGCGTCACGAAGTGCAGCTTGCGATCGAACATCATCGAGAACGGCCACCGGTAGAGGCCGAGGTTCGGCGTCCACGGATCCGCGGTGAGACCGAGCTTGCGAAATGCATCGCGCCAGTTGGACTCGGGCCAGTAGTTGTACGGCAGCACGACGTTGTGACGCGCGTTGCCGACCCAGTCCATGAACCGCAGCGTCGGACCCGCGAGCACGCCGTCGCGACAATGATCCTTCAAGATCACCGCCCGCTTCGCGACGCGCCGCGCTTCTTCGAGCAGCACCATCGGATCATCGGTGTGATGCAGCACGTCGACGAACATCACGGCATCGAAGGACTTGTCGGCGAAGGGAATCGTCTTGCCGTCGAACACCGTCACCGGGACGTGGGTGACGGGGCGGACGAGCACGTCGATACCCTCGATCTGGATGTCGGGGCGCGCATCGAGCAACAGGCGCGCGATGTTGCCGTCGCCGCAGCCGACGTCGAGCACCTTTGCCCCCCGCGGGATCAGCTCGGCGAGCTGCTGCGCGAGGACGCTGATGCGCCGGCTGAACACGTATTTGTCGTGGATGCTTCCGATCACGCTCACGCCATGGGCATCGCGCGCCGGGCCCGCGGTGTCAAGGCTCGCCCGCGGCGTGATATGAGGTAGGCGGTGTTCCCGTATTGGAGCTCGAAGCGAGCTGCGAGCGATCTCGACCGGCTTGCGAGCACCACGCTGTTTCGAATTGCCATCGCGGGGCTGCTCACGTGCCTTCACCTGCTCGTGTTCCGGTACGCAGGACAGGACCGGCTCGAGCTGCCGTTCAACTCCGCTCCGAACGAGGCACCTTACTACTCGGACCCGGATGCTTCGTCGATCCGCGGCATTCCACGTCAACCCCATCACTGGTCGCGCCTGATCGTCTCGCGCTGGGACGCGCAGCACTACATCGGCTTCGCGATCCGCGGAATCACGGCGTGCCCCACCGACGGCGAGACTGCGACCGATCTGCAATATCTCGAATGCGGGCTCGCGTGGCTGCCCGCGTATGGCGTGGTCGGAGGTGCGGTGTCCGATGTCACCGGCATGCCGGCGGACATCACGCTGTTCATGATGTCGATCCTCGCGGCGCTGATCGTCAATCTGTTATGGACGAGCCGCGCGATCGTCGAACGCCTCGGCCGACTTGAAACATACGCGACGCTCGTCGCCTTCAATATCTTCCCGACCGCGTTCTATCTCGTCACGCCTTATACGGAGAGCGCGACGCTCGCGCTCGTACTCGCCGGATTCGTGTTGTTGATGCGCGATCGCTGGGTGCTCGCCGGCTTGTTCGTCGGCGCCGCGACCGCGTTGCGCGCGACCGCGGTCGGGTTCGCCGCCGGGCTCGCGACCGCCGCTGCGATCGCCGCGTACCGGCGACGCAAGTCCGGAGATCCGAAGTGGTGGCGACCGGCACTCGCGATTCCGCTCGCCGGTTGGGGCCAGCTGGTCCAGCTGCTCGTGCTGAAGATCGTCGTCGGTGATGCGAAGGCCTATCTGCGTGCGCGCGAAGCGTTCGGCGACGAGCGGCACTACACGCGGCTGTTCGATCCCGAGTGGTACGTGCAAGGCTTCACGGCGCAGCACATGGATAGCGTGATGCTGCTCGGCTGCATCGCGATCGTCGGGCTGACCTGCCGCGAGGTGTTTCGCCGGTTCAAGCTCGAGGAGTCGATCTATCTCGCCGTCTCGATGGCAGTGACCGTGATGATCTCGATCGTCTCGGTGCACGAGTACTGGGGGCTCAATCGCTATCTCCTTCTCTGCCCGCTCGTGTTCATCGGCACGGGCACACTGGTGCGCAAGCACTACGTGGTGCTCGGTCTATGGCTCGTGCTGTGCGCCGCGATCTACTGGCACGTCGAGCTGTGCAGCTACATCGCGCAGGGCGATTCGCGGATCTGTCCGTGCCTCGGACGCATCGAGTACTGGTTCCCGTTCCGCAGCTAGCGTGTGCTTCGCGACACTCGGCGAGATCGCGGAGCGCTTCACTCGCGCGGACACGCTCGGCTGCCTCCCGCTCGAGTACGCCCCGCGGCTGGCTCGCTCGGGTCCTTCTCGCCTTCGCAGAAGCATTCTGCTCGTAACGTCCAACGGTCTGCGGGACACGACCGACCGCCACTCGCAGGCGCCGCGGGGGTACTCCGAGCGGGGGCGCGCCGCGCGTTGGCGAGAGCGCGAACAATTCACAACGCGTCTGCTGGCTTCGTCATCCGACAGCCGGCATCAACTCCGCGGGTCATCGTGGATGAAGCGTTCCGCGTGCGCTCCACGTTCGCGGATGTACCGGAACATCGCGACGCGTCTGTCCGGCGTTGTCGTCCGAGTACCGGGTTCATCGTCCTCCCTTCGGACGCTCGCGGACACGAGCACGAGTGTGATCGCGCAGTTGCGATCGGCCCACGAACTGCAGCGTGCGGGCGCGTGACCTTCCCTGCTACAGTGACCTCGATGCGTGCAGTGATGATTCCCGACCACGAGTGGTTAGCGGAACGCGCTCGCCTGGGTCTCGATAACCAGGACGAGGTCTGGGACGGAGTCCTGCACATGCCGCCGCAGCCTGGGTCTGATCATCAGCGACGCGAGAGCGATCTAGAATTCATCCTCAAGCCTCGCGCTGCGGCTACCGGACTCGACGTCTTTCATCAGATCTCGATTTTCGGGGCCACCAGCACCGATGCGAAGCAGAACTATCGGATCCCGGACATCACGGTCGTCGATCCGCAGTTCGTGTCAAAGCGCGGCGTCGAGACGCGCGCGGAGATCGTGATCGAGATCCTGTCGCCGAACGATGAGAGTCGCGACAAGCTTCCGTTCTTCGCGGCTTGTGGGATCCCCGAAGTGTGGCTGTTCGAGCCGAGCACGCGCGCGATCGAGGTCTACGTGCTGCGCGGCGAGGTTTACTTCGCGATCATGGCGGACCGCGCTGGAGTCGTACGCGCGCCGCGCCTCGACCTCGAGCTCACCGTGGTCGAAGGACCACGACTGCGCGTGAGCTGGGCCGACGGCTCCACCGAGATCTAACGCGACATCACCGTGGCGATTCACGTGCGCTGCGAATCGCGCGAGACAGCGGGGCTTTCAACATCGCGCGGCGCCCGCGCGACAGATCACCGCGACGCGGAATTCGCTTCGCACTATTCGAATTCGCGCGCGACGTCGGCGCGACTCGAAGGCCCGCCGTGACCGAGGACGAACCACTCGACGCCGCGGGCGAGTAGCTCGTGAATGCGGCGGTGCACGAGTGGGATGTCGTCTTGATAGAAGTGCTCCTTGGGCGACCACGGATGCACGTAGCCGGCGAGCGCGCCGCCGCGAAACAGATCGCCGACGAGCGCGACCTTGCCGCCGGAGACCAACACGACGAGGCTGCCCTGGGTGTGCCCGGAGAGCGCGATTACCTCGCCGTCGACGCCGCACGCGTTGAGATCGTAGCGATCGCGGACGCGGACATCAGCCCAGAACGGCGCGTAGTGAGACGGGATCGTGATCTTCAGGAGCTGCGCGAAGAAGCTCGTCGAGGTGAGCTTGCCGTGCTCGCCGCGAATCGTTCGCCACAGATCGCCGCTGCCCGCGATGATCTTGACCCCATGTTGCTGTAGCCATCGCGCGTTCCCCGCGTGATCGGAGTGGCCGTGCGTCACGACCGCGCACGTGATCTCGCCTGGCTTGACGCCAAGCTCGGCGAGGCCCTCTTCGAGCTGCTGTGATTCGCCCGGCGACCCCGTGTCGACGAGCACGACGTGCCTGCCGAACAACGCGTGCACGTTCGAGAGACCGAGCGTCACGGTTCCGATCCGCACATCCTGCGATGGCGAGAGCACCATCCGTGGGCTCGGGGTACAGGCGACGAGCAGCGTGAGGGCGAGGCAGCGCACGCGTCCCATTACGCGCGAGGCGCGCGATCGGATCATGTGCGCGCGGTGCGCGACAGACGTTCGAAGCATTCGAGCACCGGCGCGGCAACGTTGCGGTCCTCGAGGCGCGCGATGTGGCGGATTCCAGTCGGCGACGTGATGTTGATCTCGGTCAACATGCCTCCGATCACGTCGAGACCGACCAGGATCTGCCCGTGCTCGCGCAAGAACGGCGCGAGCGCCGCGATGATCTTGCGATCGTGCTCGTCGAGCGCGGACTTCACAGGACGCCCACCGACGTGGAGGTTGCCGCGTGCCTCGGCGCTCGCAGGTACTCGCAGCACGGCGCCGATCGGCTCGCCGTCGACGAGCACGATCCGCTTGTCGCCTTGCACCGCTTCGGGCAAATAGCGTTGCGCGAGCGTCCATCGCGTGCCGGCGCCCGTCGAGGTCTCGAGGATCGACGACGCGTTCGGATCCCCATCGCGCACGACGAAGATCCCGAGGCCACCGTACCCGTCGACGGGCTTCACGACGATCGCTCCGCCTTGCTCGCGCTGAAATGCGCGCAGCCGATCCGAGGAGCGTGTCACGATCGTCGGTGGCGTCAGGTGCGGAAACCGCAGCACCGCGAGGTGCTCGTTGAGCTCGCGCAGACCGCGCGGATCGTTGACGAGCAGCGTCTTGCCGCGTGCGTGATCGAGGATCCACGTCGCGTGCAGATACGTCACGTCGACGGGCGGATCCTTGCGCATGAGTACGACGTCGAAGTCGGCGAGTCGCTTCTCGACGCGTGACTCGGTCTGAAACGCTTCGGCAGGCGTGGTCCCGGGCATCACGATCGTCGGCACCGCGTCGACGATCGCGTCATCGCCGACGAGTCCGAGATGCTCGACCTGGCAGGTCCAGACGTCCCAGCCGCGCGCCGCTGCCTCGAGCATCAGCGCATAAGATGTGTCACCGGCGAGCTGGAGGCGTTCGAGCGGATCGAGGATGAACAGGGCGCGCACGCCGCGATGGTAGCCCACAGAATGTCCGGGCGGCTCCGTCCGAGGGCCGGCATTGTCGTCCGCTGTCTGGACGTTTCGGACGGGCGCTCACGCAGATTCAAGCGGTTCGCGCGGCACACCGAATGCTTGAACACGCCCGCGTGACCTCGCCTGCTACAATCGAGACGATGCGCGCCGTCGTGATCTCGCCACCGAAACACTGGTTGGAGGAACGCCGCCGTCTTGGTCTCGATCACAAGGACGAGGTCTGGGACGGAGTGCTTCACATGGTTTCACCACCTGCGTTGGTACATCAGTTGTTCGGAAGCGCCCTCGAGCGCCTCCTCGATCGGCTCGCGGCAGCACGAGGCCTGCGCGTCGTTCGGGAGGCCGGCGTGTTCGGGCCGGAAGGCAGTGACAAGAACTACCGGATTCCGGATCTCTCGATCGCCGATCCGAAGTATCTATCCAAGCGCGGGATCGAAGCGCGTTCCGAGCTCGTGATCGAGATCTTGTCACCGGACGACGAGAGCCGCGACAAGCTGCCGTTCTTCGCAGCGTGCGGGATCCCCGAAGTCTGGCTCGTGGACCCGAACACACGAATGACGGAGATCTACGTGCTCCGGGGCACAGGGTATTTCGCCGTCGCCCCGGACCGCGCCGGCATGCTGCGCGCGCCAGCGCTCGGTCTCGAGCTCGCCGTGGTGGACGGTCCAAAATTGCGCATCGCGTGGGCCGACGGCGTCGCCGAGATCTAACGTCCAGTAGCGATCGTCAGGAACCCCATGCTCGAGCACGAGGGAGCCGGCACGTCAGGTCGGTTCGCTGCCGCCGCCGTCGGCGGGCTCTTCGGCGCCGACCTGGATCTTCGTCGGTAGCAGGTGCTCGAGGCCGTGCTTGCGGAGGCGGTAGTACAGCGTCGAGCGATTGATGCCGAGCGTGCGCGCGGCGCTCGCGATATTGCCGCGCGATTTCTCGACGGCCGCGACGATCTCTTTGCGCTCGCTGTCGAGGAGCCGCTCGGCGAGGCTCTTGCCGTCTTCGGAGGGGCCGGTCGCGATCGAGAGGCCCGCCGGCGTCGGCATCGAGCCGGATTGATGCGAGCTCGTTTGTCCGCGCTTGCCGAAATCGAGATGCGAGGTGCCGAGCGCCGCGCCCTTCGCGAGGATCATGCCGCGCTCGACGATATTCTCGAGCTCGCGCACGTTGCCGGGCCAGTTGTATTCGCGCAGCTTCAACAGCGCGTCCGGCGACGCGGGTTGCGGTGACACGCCCATCTGGCGAGCGAACTTCGCGACGAAGTGGTTGACGAGCACCGGCAGATCTTCGAGGCGATCGCGCAGCGGCGGCAGGTTGATCGGGAACACGTTGAGCCGGTAGTAGAGATCCTCGCGGAACTCGCCTTCCTCGATCATCTTCTCGAGGTTGCGGTTGGTCGCGGAGACGACGCGGACGTCGACCTTGATCGTCTCGTTGCCACCGACGCGCTCGAAGTCGCGCTCTTGCAGCGTGCGCAGCAGCTTGATCTGAACTTCCATCGGAAGGTCGCCGACCTCGTCGAGGAACAGCGTGCCGCCGTCGGCGAGCTCGAACCGGCCGCGCCGCCGCTCCATCGCGCCCGTGAAGCTGCCCTTCTCGTGACCGAACAGCTCGCTCTCGAGCACACCCGGGGCGAGCGCCGCGCAGTTGACGCGCACGAACGGCTTCTCTTCACGCGGCGAATTGATGTGGATCGCGTGCGCGACGAGCTCCTTGCCGGTGCCGGTCTCGCCGCGCAGCAGCACGCTCGAGCTCGTGGGCGCGACCTGCTCGACCTTCTCGAGAACCTCACGCAGCGCAGCGCTCTCGCCGATGATGTTGCCGAAGTCGAACTCGCCGTGGAGCTGCTGGTTCAGGTAGCCGGTGTACTCGGCGAGCTGCGCCGCGAGCTTCTTGTTCTCGTGCTGCAGGTGGTAGCGCTCGATCGCGTACTGCAGGACGCCGCGGACTTCTTTCGCATCCCACGGCTTCGTGATGTAGCGATAGACCTGCCCGAGGTTGATCGCTTCGATCAAGACGTCGACATCGGTGAACGCGGTAAGGATGATTCCGACGGTCTCGGGCGTCTTCGCGCGCACTTCACGCAACAGCTCGACGCCGGTCATCTTCGGCATCCGTTGATCCGTGATCACGACCGCGCAGGCCTTGTCCGCGAGGATCGTCAGCGCTTCTGCACCGCTCGTGGCGGTCAGGATGTCGAAGGTCTTTCGGAAGTTGAACCGAAAGGCATCGAGGTTGTCCTGCTCGTCATCGACGACGAGGATCGGGTAGCGCTTCACGTCGAGCGTCATGACGCGTTCTCAACGGGTATCATGCCCCGCCCGTCGGAGTAACCCCGCAGGCCTCCATTTGGGCCCCGCCCGTCGGGGTAACCCGCCGGCCTCCATTTTTGGGCCCCGCCCGTCGGAGTAACCCCGCAGGCCTCCATTTGGGTCCCAGCGGTCCGGGTAACCACGCCCGCCTCCATGTGGGCCTCGCCGAGCCTGTACACCGGGGTGACCAGAGCTTGCCACTTACTTACGCTTGAACTTGTCGTTGTAGTTTGACCGGCGCGGCCCGATGAACTCCGGCGCGGTCGAGGCAGAATAACTTGGAGCGAGCTCGATCTCGTTGCCGCTGACGCCGATGATCCGGCGCGAGGTCGTCCGCCCTTGCTTCTTGTCGTTGAGGACGAGCATCTCGTCGTCGACCTTCCAGGTGCCCGCGCCCTGTTCCTTGAGCCGCCGACTGCTCGTGATCCCGATGAACGTGCTGTCGAACGTGCCGTTCGCGCGAAACGTGAAGTAACTGGCGGTACCGATGCTCGCGTCGCCGACGTAGCCTCCCGATGAATTGACGTACGAGCCGTACGAGGCATCGGACGTCGACCATTCACCCACCAGATCGGCCGCGGTGTTGAGGGAGGCTCGATTCGGCGAGGCGCCGCGGATCGTCATCGCATTGAACGCCGGTGCCAGTTGTTGCTCGAACTCCCACTTCGTGTCGCCGCTGTGGATCGCCAACACCGGTACGTAACGGTCGCTCGCGAAGATCAGATAAAGCACGATGTCGAGGTCCCCGCCGTTGCGCGCCTTCTCGTTTGCGCCGTCGAAGAAGCACGTGAACCCGCTCTGCAGGCGGCGCCGCCGCGGGTTTGGGACCGTCGCGTCGGCCGGGAACGACCCTCTGACGAGGGCGGTCCATTGCGCCTGGAACTCACCGAGCATCGAGCCCTGGGTCGTCACGGTCGGCAGGATCAAGTACGTGTAGTCGCGCGTGCCGTAGAAGTCCGTGCCGGCCTGCACCTGTTCGTGCTTCGTCAGCTTGATCAGATCCGGGGTGCGCTCTTCGGTGAAGCCGGCCGGCCACTGATAGACCAGATCGAAGCTGCCCTTGCCCGCAACGACCGGTGGGGACGCCGGCTGCGCGGGCGGCGGGCCGATCGGCGCGCTGGTAGCGACACCGGCATTGGACATGCAGGTTTGCAGCTGGGTCGCGCAGCGCTGTTCGACGCACGCCTGATCCGTGCACCCGCTCGAGACGATGCAGCCGATCACCGCACGACTGAGCCCGGAGGACGTTGGATTGGATTTTCCGTCGCAGCTATCGAGGCACGGCTGACCGACACCACACTGGTCGTAACACTGCAGGTTCTGCGAGCAGCTCGCGGTCGCGCTCGCGACGAGCTGCGATGGCGCCGGTTGCCCGTACGGCTGCGCTTGCTGTCCGTACGATTGCGGTTGTTGCTGGCCGTTCGGCTGCGCTTGCTGTCCGTACGATTGCGGTTGTTGTTGGCCGTACGGCTGCTGTCCGGTGGGTGGCTGCTGGCCGTTCGGTTGCTGCCCGTACTGCGGCTGGCCGTTCGGTTGCTGCCCGTACTGCGGCTGGCCGCCGTATTGCGGCTGATAGGGCGGCGCAGAAGCTGGAATACACCCGGCGACCACGACCACGACCGAAAGGAGCTTCACCCGACGAAGCTAACCTACAAGTAGGAAAATTGGTGATCGCATCTGGGGTCCTCTAGCATTTCGTTTATGGGCTCGTCTCGTCGTGTACGTCGTGTAGAAAAAGCGGTGCGACCGCCGCGCAAACCGATGGCGATGGCGCGTCGGGTGTCGTTGTTCGAGCGTGAAGTTTCGGTGCGCCTCGCGCCCGTCGCGGTCGAGCTCCTGCACGGCGCCGCGCGCGTGCTGTCGGAAGGTGACTTCACGGGCGATGTCTACGCGGGCTCGACGATGTTGACCGTCGACCTCGCACGGACGTCGGCGTTGATCTCCGATCCACCGGATGCTTCGACCGCGCAGCGCGCCGCGTTCTTGTATGCGTCCGACGAGCGCTGCCGGATCCACGGCCGCATGATCGCGATGTCCGAAGCACGCCGGATGGCGGGCTGTGACCTGTCCGTACCGCACGTCGACGTCGAGAGTCGCGCGCGTGGTGCGGAGCTTCTCTTGAGCCTCAACGTCGAAGCGCAGCGGAGGAATCCATGATCGAGCTGTACTCAATCCGCGATGTCGCCCGGATCCTGGCCGTTCAGGAGTCGCGCTTGCGTTACTGGACGCAGACCGGCTTCGTCGGACCCACGGTTCGCAAAGGCGGCCGGTTCTATTACACGTTCTGCGATCTCGTCGCGGTGAAAGCGGCGAAGGATCTCCTCGCCGCGAACATTCCGTTGCAGAAGGTTCGCAAGAACGTCGAGGCGCTCAAGAAAGCGCTGCCGAACGACGCGCACCCGACCTCGAAGCTGCGCGTGTGCTCCGATGGCGACACGATCGTCGCGCTCGCGGATGACATCGCGTTTCATCCGATCAGCGGACAGGTCGTGATGGCCTTCAACCTGCCGAGCTTCGGTGCGCACATCAACGAAGTGCTGGCGATGCCGCGCGTGTCGCCCGCGCAGATCGGACAGAGCTCGAGCCGCTCGGCGTTCGGCGACGACGCCGCCCCGAGCGCGGTCGAGGACTCACCGACCGAAGCGAACGGCGGCACGACGGCCTATCGCCACTTCGTCGAGGCATGCGCCGCTGAAGATCGTGGCGACTCCGAGAGCGCCGAGCACCTGTTCCGCCAAGCGCTCGATCTCGAGCCGAACATGGCCGCCGCGCTGACGAACCTCGGCAACCTCGTGCATCGCCAAGGTGAGCTCGAAGAAGCGCGCCGCCTCTACGAGCGCGCGATCGAGCACGATCCGTCGCAGCCGGAGGCTCGCTACAACCTGGCGAACCTGCTCGAGGACATGGGCGAGACCGAGCTCGCGATCGCCGAGCTTCGCAAGGTCTGCGCCGCGGCTCCCGAGTTCGCCGACGCCCACTACAACCTCGGGCTGATGCTGGCCCAGGTCGGCGGCACCGCGCAGGCGCGGCAGTTCCTCGAGCGTTACCTCGAGCTCGACGGTGCCAGCGATTGGGCGTTGCACGCTCGCGCGTACCTCGATCAGATCGCGGCGTAGGAGTACGTTAGGCGCGTGTTCATCCGCGATCTGCTCGCCGCCCTCGCGACAAAGCAGGTACCTTACTGCATCGTCGGCGGAGTCGCCGTCACGCTGCACGGTGTTCCCCGACTGACGTACGACGTTGATCTTGTCGTTCCGACGACGGTCGAAGCGCTCACGGCGATCGATCAGGTCCTGACGGGCTTGAGTCTGCGCTGCAGACTGCCGATCCAGCTCGCCGATCTCGCGGACGACAAACTCCGCACCGAATATCGCGATGAGCGGAATCTGATCGCGGTGACCTACACCGATCCGAGCGATCCACTGCGAGAAGTGGACGTCCTGGTATCGCCGCCGGTTCCGCCAGCGGACATCGTCGCCAGGGCGGTCATGCTCGATCTTCAAGGCGTTCGTGTCTATGTCGCGAGCCTTGCGGACTTGATCGCAATGAAGCGTTCGACCGGTCGAGCCCAGGATGAATCAGACGTTGCGCATCTCGAGCGACTCGCGAAGAATGATCGAGATGGCTGACCGCGGCTACTCCTACTGGGTGAGCGATGAGCAGCTTCAGACGTTTTCCAGTCTGTCACCTGCCCGCCGCCTGCAATGGCTCGAGGAGATCCGCGAGCTCATGCACGAGCTCGCCCCTTCATCAGTCCGCGAGAGCTGGGCTCGCCTGAGGCGATGAGCGAATCGGTTGGCGCGCAAGAGCTCGAGCAGCTTCGCAATTTTCAGAAGCTGACGCACGCCGAGCGGCTTGCGTGGCTGTGGCAGGCCAAGTTGTTCGCGTTACGAGCGCTCGGCGCGGTCCGATCGAAACCTTGAGGCGGGCTAAAGCGAGTCGAGGTCGGCGACGAACAAACCGGCGCGTGCCGGCGAAGAGCAAACCAACGCCGTCTCTCAAAGCGTGCCGAACCAGATGATGGCGGCGACGATCACGACAACCAGCGGCTCCCAGGTGCGATCGAAGCGGGTCATCGGCAGCTCGCATGTGCGGGTCGCGTGCCAGCAGGTTCGGCTTGCAAGCTCCAGTAGTTAGCTCGAGCGATGTGTTGGCGTGGACCCACGGCTCGCTGCCAGTTGCGTCCGCGCAGACGCAGGGCTGCCAGTCGTGCAGCGCTAATTCGGTCGGACCGATTTTCTGCGCACCGACTGTCCGCATTCCGGACAACATGCGCATGAAGTGCATAAATTCGGTCGGACCGAATTTCAGTGGCGACAACGTGCACATCAAGTGCACAAATTCGGTCGGACCGATTTTCAGTGGCGGGCGAGCAGGTAGATGTAGACGTACGGCGCGATGAACAGCACCGCGTCGATCCGATCGAGGATGCCGCCGTGCCCGGGCAGCAGCGCGCCGGAGTCTTTGACGCCGACCGAGCGCTTGATCAGCGACTCCGCGAGATCGCCGAGCTGACCGAGGATGCCGCCCGGGATCGCGATCAGGAACACGTCGACCCACGTGAGCCAGTGCGCGGCCACGAGCTTCAAGATCGCGACGCCGACGAGCGAGCCGGCGAGGCCGCCCCATGCGCCGGCCCACGTCTTCTTCGGGCTGACCGCTTCGTAGAGCTTGGACTTGCCGAGGAACCGGCCCGCGAAGTAGCCGCCCGTATCGGCGACCCACGCGACGATCAGCACGATCAGCACGGTATCGCCGCCGTCATTCGGATCGAGGAGCTTCAGCTTCGCGAGGTACGTCGTGAGGAAACCCGCGTAGATGATCCCCGCGACGGTCGCGGCGTAACGCCCCGCAACGGTCGGGATGTCGCGAAACCGAAACAGATAGTAGAGGCCGGGCACGAGGACCGCGAGGGCGATCGCGACGGAGCTGCCTTCGATCGCGACCTGCGCGAGCGCGTGCGGCGCGTCCGGGTAGCGCGACACGACGAGGATATCGAGCCAGTAGAACGCGGCACTCGCGATGCCGCCCATGATCAGCGCCGCGCGCCGATCCTCGACGGGAAGCGTCATCGCAAAGAACTCGCGCATCGCGAGCAGTGACGCGACGAACAGCACCGCCCACGTCGGCTCGGGCCGGTGGTAGTGCAGCAGTACGAGCAGGATCGGAACGGCGACGACCGCGACCAAGAACCGCTGCGCGAGATTGCCGAGTGCCACGAAGAGGCCAGTGAACTACACGTCGGAGCCGTCGGCAAGCTGGGCCGACGTCAGACCGAAACGGCGTTCGCGCGCCGCGTACTGCTCGAGGCACTTGTAGAGGTGCTCGCGACGAAAGTCAGGCCACATCACGTCGGTGAACATCAGCTCGGCGTACGCGACCTCCCACAGCATGAAGTTCGAGACGCGTTGCTCGCCCGACGTACGGATCAGCAGATCGAGCGGCGGCAGCGAAGCAGTCGGCAGGTACGCTCCGAGGCGCTCGCAATCCAGATCGTCCACGCGAAGCTTGCCGCTGGCGACGTCGGCGGCGGCAGAACGCGCGGCGCGAGCGATCGATTCGCGGCCGCCGTATGACAGCGCCAGCGTCAGCACCATCTTGGAATTTGCCTTCGAAGCTGCGCGTAACTCTTCCAGCGGTTCGCGCACGAGGCCCGGCAGCCGCTCGATGTCGCCGAGCGCCTCGAGCCGGATCTCGTTATCGAGAATCTCCGAGCGTTCGTCGATCAGAAAGTCGTGCAGGAGCTGCATGAGTCCCGCAACTTCGTCGGCGGGGCGCGCCCAGTTCTGCGACGAGAACGCATACAACGTGAGTGCCTCGAGGCCGAGCTGGCGGGACGCGCGGGTGATATCGCGGACACTCTCGGCGCCGGCGCGATGGCCTTCGATCCGGGGCTGGCCTCGGTGCTGCGCCCATCGGCCGTTGCCGTCCATGATGATCCCCAGGTGCCTGGGGAGACTGCTGGTGGTCATCGTTGCGGCAGCCCCATTGATCTCGTACGCTCGATAAAAGCCATGGGCATCTTTTCGAGACTCGGGACGCTGATCAAGTCGAACCTGAACGACCTCATCACGAAGGCTGAGGATCCGGAGAAGATGCTGACACAGGTGCTGCTCGAAATGCAGCAGCAGCTGGTCGAAGCCAAAAAAGCAGTTGCCATCGCGATTGCCGACGAGAAGAAGCTCCAGAAGCAATACACCGCCGAGACCGACAAGTCGAAGGAGTGGGAGCGTAAGGCGATGGTTGCAGTGCGCGCAGGCGACGATAACCTCGCTCGTCAGGCGCTTTCGCGCAAGCAGGAGCACGAGACGATCGCGACGCAGTTCCAGCAGCAGTGGGTGTCTCAGAAGCAGGCCGTCGAGAAGCTCAAAGACGCACTGCGGATGCTCAACAACAAGATCGAAGAAGCGAAGCGCAAGAAGAACATCCTGATCGCGCGCAAGAAGCGTGCGGAAGCGCAGCAACAGATCGCGAACACGATGCAGGGCCTCGGCGACACGAGCGCCTTCGATACGTTCGATCGCATGGCAGAGCGGATCCAACTGATGGAAGCCGAGGCCGAAGCAGGCGCGGAGCTCGCCGGCGAGCTGTCCGGCGATACGCTCGAATCGAAGTTCCTCCAGCTCGAGCAGGCTCCCGGCGGTGCCGAGGAAGACGCGCTCAACGAGCTCAAGCAGAAGATGGGCCTCCTCGAAGCACCCAAGGGCGACAACGCGAAGCAGCTCGGCTCGGGCGCTCCGGGGAAAGACGGAGACAAGCACACCAAAGCGGATTCAACGGGCCCGATCGGTCCATCTCTGACGGCCGAAGACCTCAAGGAGCTCGAGGATCTCGATCTGTCGGAAGTCGACAAGGAATCGAAGAAGGCCTGAGTCTCGGTCCTGATCGGATCGACGCCCGCCTTCCTCGGCTGCGAAGCGGCTTCGTTAGACGACGTCACGCTGACACTGCGAAGCGGCTTCGTTAGACGACGTCACGCTGACACCACGAAGCGGACGTCACGCTGACACCGCGAAGCGGCTTCGTTAGACGACGTCACGCCGACAAGGCGGCTTCGTTCGACGACGTTGCGCTGAACGGCGGGCGGGCCCGCCCGATGAGCGCGTTCTAAGAGCTCTAAGACGTAAGTGGGCGTTCGACATGGCGGGTGTGTGATGGAGTGCGACGACGGCTGTGAATGCTCGGCCACATGAGCCGAGAGCTGGTAGAAAGCTCTGATTGATTTCAGCTGTTTGCAGTGCCGTGCGCCGGATCGGCGATTGCACTACCGCACCGCATGCGGCGACTCCTGTTTGCTTGCTTGATGCTGGTCGGGTCCGTCGCGAGCGCTGACGACAAGCGGTCCGAGATCGCCCGGCCGAAAGTGCCACTACGCGTGGTGAGGGTGCTTTCCGAGACCCATCAGGCGCTGCTGTTCGACAAGAACCAAGGCACTCACGTGCTCGCCGACATCGGCGGAACGATCGAAGGTTATCGAGTCGCCTCGATCGATGCGGACGAGGTCACGCTGGAGTCCGAGGACGGTGCCCAGGTCGTCCTCGCGGCTCCGGACCCGTCGTGGCGTCGTCGTACCAACGATCGACGCACCAGCGAGGCAGACGCACCGAGGCCCACGAGCCCGCAGGCCGCGGATGCACCGAGGCCGACGAGCCAGCCGGCCGCGGATGGGCCGCGGTCGACGGGCCCGCAGCCCGTGGATCCGTACGGCGATCCCGAGGTTCGCACCGCCTACGCTCCCCGCTCACTCGAGGCCGGCGATGGTGGCGTTCGCGTCGCTGAAGCGCCCGGGCCGGCCAAGGGTTCCCCGAGTCCCACGACCGGATCGGCCGGCGACGGCAGCGTCCGAATCGCGGCAGCCCCCGCAACGGCGTCGCCGATTCCGACCACCTCCGCCACGTCGCCGACCGCCACGTCGCTGACCTCTACGTCCACAGCGTCGCCGTCGATGTCGCCGACCGCCACGTCATCGACCTCTACGTCCACAGCGTCGCCGTCGATGTCGCCGACCTCGCCTTCCATGTCATCGACCTCTACGTCCACGACGTCGCCGTCGATGTCATCGACCTCTACGACCACGCCGTCGACGTCGATGTCATCGACCTCT
>JAQBQF010000138.1 GCA_028287115.1 Myxococcales bacterium | reverse complement strand
CTTCCGCGAAGGCTCGTTCTGCGATCGCCTTCTCGAGTGATTCGATCGTGACAGGTGCAGCATCGATCGCGAGCACGCACGCCGCTTCACACGGTGCGGGACAGAGCCGTCCCGTGAATTCGGGAAGCTCGTTCGTGACCGCGAGCTTGCGGTAGGCGTCCTGCCAGCGACCCGCGAATACCGCATCCGCGAAGTCGGGAATCGGATTTCCAAGGGGGCAGCCTTGCGTGCAGAACGGCACGCCGCAGTCCATGCACCGTCCGGCTTGGTGAGTCGAGTCCCCGGCCTCGTGGCCGACGTCTTCGACCTCGCGCCAGTCGAGCACACGCAGCTCGACGGGCCGGCGATGAGGCGCCGCGCGCGGCCACTCGAGAAAGCCCGTGGGCTTACCCACGGGTGAGGCCCTCGCGCGAAATCACTCTGGCTCCTTGGCGCTCGCACGCGACTGCGCGCTCGCGGCTTCTGCGATCGGAAGCCGAGGCTTCTGCGAGCGGCGGGCTTGCAGCACGCGCTTGTACTCCGTCGGCATCACCTTCACGAAGCGCGCGACGAGGTTGTCCCAGTTGTCGAGGATCTTGCGGCCGCGCGGGCTGGCGGTGAGCCGAACGTGATCTTCGATGAGTCCGCTGACGAGGAACAGATCACTGTCGTCGACGAGAGGCTCGAGCTCGATCATCTCGAGGTTGCAGCGCGAGCGCAGGACCTGTCCGGGATCGAAGACATACGCACTGCCGCCGCTCATGCCGGCGGCGAAGTTACGGCCGACGGCGCCGAGCACGACGACCACGCCGCCGGTCATGTACTCGCAGCCGTGATCGCCGACGCCTTCGACGACCGCGCGTGCGCCGGAGTTGCGCACCGCGAACCGCTCACCGGCGAGCCCGTTGGCGAACAGGTCGCCGGCCGTCGCGCCGTAGAGCGCGACGTTGCCGATGATCACGTTGTCCTCCGGCGCGAACCGAATGCCAGCGGGAGGCTTGACGATGATTCGACCGCCCGACATGCCCTTGCCGATGTAGTCGTTCGCGTCGCCGGCGAGCTCGAGCGTGATGCCGGGCGACAGAAACGCGCCGAAGCTCTGGCCGGCGGAGCCGGTGAATTGCACGGTGAGCGCGCCCTCGGGGAAGCCGCGTGCTCCGGTGCGCCGCGCGATCTCACCGGACAGCAGCGTGCCGGCCGCGCGTTTGCTGTTGTCGATCGGCAGCGCGATGACGACCGGCGCCTGGCCGGCTTCGTCGAGCTTGGGCAGGAGCGCGTGGTCGACGTGATCGGCGAGATCCCACGGCTGCGCGCGTACGAACCGGCGCGGAACCTCGAGCGGTGCGACGGGCGCCGCGGTGATCGCGGTGAGATCGAGACCTTTCGCCTTCGGGTGCTTCGCGAGCAACCGCTTGCGAACCTTGAGCCGATCGACGCGGCCGATGATCTCGTCGAGAGAACGGGCGCCCATTCGCGCGAGCTGTTTGCGTACGCCCTCGGCTACGAATGTGAAGTACGCGACGACATCCTCCGGCTTGCCGGCGAACTTCTGCCGCAACACCGGATCTTGCGTCGCGATGCCGACCGAGCAGGTGTTCAGGTGGCACTTGCGCAACATCACGCAGCCGGTCGCGACCAGCGACGCGGTCGCCATCCCGTATTCTTCGGCGCCGAGGAGCGCCGCGACGATGATGTCGCGCGAGGTTCGCAGGCCACCGTCGACTTGCACGCGGATCCGATCGCGCAGCCGATTCTCGACGAGCACCTGCTGCGTCTCGGCAAGGCCGAGCTCCCAGGGCAGGCCCGCGTGCTTGAGGCTCGACATCGGCGACGCGCCGGTGCCGCCTTCGTACCCGGCGATCACGACGCAGGCCGCGCGCGCCTTCGCGACACCGGCGGCGACCGCGCCGATGCCGACCTCGCTGACGAGCTTGACGCTGACCCGCGCGCTCGGGTTGACGCAGGTCAGGTCATAGACGAGCTGCGCGAGATCCTCGATCGAGTAGATGTCGTGATGCGGCGGCGGCGAGATCAGGGTCACGCCCGGCGTCGAGCACCGAACCTTCGCGATGCGCTCGTCGACCTTGCCGCCGGGGAGCTGGCCACCTTCCCCCGGCTTCGCGCCCTGCGCGATCTTGATCTGAAGATCCTCGGCATTGACGAGGTACTGCGTCGTGACGCCGAACCGGCCCGAGGCAACCTGCTTGATCGCGCTGCGCCGCAAGTCGCCGTTCTCGTCGGGCTCGAAGCGATGCGGCTCTTCGCCGCCTTCGCCGGAGTTCGAGCGCGCACCGAGCCGGTTCATCGCGATCGCGAGCGTCTCGTGGGCCTCGGCGCTGATCGAACCGAACGACATCGCGCCGGTGACGAACCGCTTCACGATCGAGGACACGGGCTCGACCTCGTCGAGATCGATCGACTCGGGCTCGCCACCGGTGCGGCGCTCCGCACCGAGCCCCTCGATATCGAGCAAGCTGCGCAGCGTGACGAGCGCAGCGCTCTCGTCGTCGCACAGTCGCTCGAACTCCTCGAATCGCGCAGCGTCGTTGCGCCGCACGGCATCTTGCAGCGTCGAGATCGTCGCCGGGTTCCACTTGTGGATCTCGCCGGTGCGCCGCCACCGATACTGACCGCCGACGGGAAGCTGATCGCCGCCGTGCACGAAGCCGCGCGCATGACGTTCGATCGCTTCGTCGCCGAGCTCGTCGAGTCCGACGCCGCCGATCCGCGACGGCGTGCCGGTGAACCATTGCTCGATCAGATCGCGATCGATCCCGACCGCCTCGAAGATCTGCGCCCCGCGATAGCTCTGCACGGTCGAGATGCCCATCTTGGACATCACCTTGAGCAGGCCCTCCTCGAGCGCGTGGACGTAGCGGTCCTCGCCACCGGGGACACGCTCGCGCACGGTGTCGAGCGCGAGATACGGATTGACCGCGGCGGCGCCGTAACCGATGAGGAGCGCGATGTCGTGGACTTCACGGGCCTCGCCGGTCTCGACGAGGATGCCGACTTGCATCCGGATCCCTTCGCGCACGAGGTGCTGCTGGACCGCCGATAGCGCGAGCAGCGATGGGATCGCGACATGGCGCTCGTCGAGACCGCGATCGCTCAGGATCAGCACGTTGTGTCCGTCGTCGATCGCCTGGACCGCGGCCTTGCACAGCTTCGCGATCGCGCGCTCGAGCCAGCCTCCTCCATCCGCGGTCGGCCACACGAGGGAGAGCGTCGCGGGATCGAACGCGCCTTCCTGTGCCGTGCGGATCTTCGCGATGTCCGTGTTGTCGATGATCGGCCCGCGCAACCGCAGTTGATGGCACTGCTCGGGGGTCTCGTCGAACGTGTTGCCGTCGGGCCCCATCGTCGTCTCGAGCGACATCACGAGCGCTTCGCGAATCGGATCGATCGGCGGGTTCGTGACTTGCGCGAACAGCTGATGGAAGTACGCGAACAAGTTCGGCGCCTGCGTCGACAGCACCGCGAGCGGCGTATCGGTGCCCATCGATCCGGTCGGCTCTTTCCCGGTCTTCGCCATCGGATCGAGGATCAGCTCGACGTCTTCGTCGGTGTAGCCGAACGCGCGCTGCTGCTGGAGCAGTAGATCGCCGGAGATCGCCGCGAGCGGCTTCGCATCATCGAGCTCGGCCATCTCGAACACGTTCTTGTCGAGCCACTTGCGATACGGAAACCGGCCCGCGACCTCGCGCTTGAGCTCGGCGTCGTCGACGATCCGGCCTTCGACGGTATCGACGACGAACATCATCCCGGGCGTCAGCCGCCCCTTCTGCTTGATCATCTCGGGCGGCACGTCGATCACGCCGGTCTCCGAGGCGAGGATCACGCGATCGTCGGTCGTGATCGTCCAGCGCGCGGGCCGCAGGCCATTGCGATCGAGCGTCGCGCCGACGAGCTGGCCATCGCTGAACACGATCGCCGCCGGTCCGTCCCACGGCTCGACGAGCGACGACGCGTAGCGATAGAAGCTCTTGCGGTCGTCGTGGATCGCCGTGTTCCCTTCCCACGCTTCGGGGATCATCATCATCATCGCGTGCGGCAGCGTGCGGCCGCCGAGCGTCAGCAGCTCGAGCATGTTGTCGAACTGCGCCGAGTCGGACTTTCCGGGCACGATGATCGGGAACAGCCGCTCGAGCCCGCCGGAGAACTTCGCGCTCTTGAGCTGACTGCGGCGCGCCTGCATCCAGTTGCTGTTGCCACGCAGCGTGTTGATCTCGCCGTTGTGCGCGATGTAGCGAAACGGCTGCGCGAGGTCCCACGTCGGAAACGTGTTCGTCGAGAACCGCGAGTGGACGACCGAGATCGCGGAGATCATGTCGGGTGACTGCAGATCCGTGAAGAACTTCGGTAGTTGTGCGGGCAGCAGCAGGCCCTTGTAGACGATCGTCTCCGTCGACAAGCTCGCGACGTGGAAGTAGCCGGCCGGATCGGCCTTGCGATCGCGGATCCGATTCTCGGCGAGCTTGCGGATCACGTACAGCGTGCGTTCCCACGCCGAGGGCGGCACGCGCCGCATCCGCACGAACACCTGACGAAACACCGGCATCACCTCGCGCGCGACGCGGCCGACATGCGACTTGTCGATCGGAACGTCGCGCCAGCCGAGCACGCTCTGGCCCTCATCGCGGATCGCAGCCTCGAGCAACTGCTCGCACGACATCCGCAGCGTGGGATCCGGCGGTAAGAACACGTTGCCCACCGCGAACCGGCGATTCGCCGGCAGATCGAAGCCGAGCCGCGCCGCCTCCGCGCGAAACAAGCGATCGGGGAGCTGGATCAAGATCCCGGCGCCATCGCCGGTCTCCGGATCGGCACCACAGGCAGCGCGATGCGACAGGCGCCGAAGGACCTCGAGCCCCTGATCGACGATCGATCGGGAGCGCTCGCCTTTGATGTTGGCGACAAACCCGACGCCACATGCATCGCGCTCGTCGAAGCCCTCGCGGCCCGTACCTGACATCTCGCCCGCAGTCTAACGCGCCGCGTTAGCTGAAGCCACCTCCTTATATACGTTACGGAGCGGCGCGCATCGCGACTGAAGATGAACCGCCAAGCCGCCGAGGCGCCAAGGTCAGAGACTTTCGAACAAATCGTGACGGTCGCAACCCGTGTTCGCGGACATCAAGATCGACTCTCACTCTGACCTTGGCGCCTTCGCGCCTTGGCGGTTATCCGAGTCTGGGCACGCCCAATCGAGTGCGCGGTTACGGAGCGGCGAGCGCGGAGATCAGATCGCCGGCACTGCGCCGGTCGTCGATCGCGATCGAGCGCGCGTCCAGCATGTAACCGGCCGAGCCCTTCGGGAGCGCGAGGTCACCGGTGACGAGCGCAAACCACGTCGGAGCATTGGCCGGCGGGATCGTCGAGCTCTTCCCGTCGTCACTTCCGCCTGACAGTAACCGTCCGAGCCGCGCCACCGTACTTTCGTCATCGCGGCGGCGATACATCGTCACGGAACCATCGCGCTCGCGAACGTAGACGATGTTCGCGCGAGCCGCGGCATGGATACACGCGACGTCCCACATCGTCGGGCGTGCACGCGATCCCGCCAGATCCGCGAAGTCGCGGCCAAGGTGCGCGAGGGCCGCACGATAGCCGCCGACCTGCTGCAGCGCCCCGCGATCCGCGACGTGAACATCGAGCCAGCGCAGCCGGCGATCGGCTAGATCGATCGACAGCGGCACCGTGATGAGCGATCGCCCGCGCAGATCGAACCGCTGGGCGACGGCACGCGGATCGAAGTGCAGGCCCTCCGCCGGCGCGACCATTAGTCCCGCGAAGCCGTGCGGCAGCCGATCGAAGGGGACCGAGTTGTAGCTGAACACGACCATCACGAGATGCCGTGCACCGAGCTTCGCGAGACCTACCAGATCGAGATCGACAAACTCCGAGGCGCCGAGCGGGGGCGGGGCCGAGGTCAGATCGCCGGAGTGGATCGCGACGCGATCTCCGACGACCAGGTTCGTGAAGTCGCAGGTCCCGACATGCCGCCAACTCGCATCGAATAGCGCGACCGAGAGATCGAGATCGACGCGCGTGGTCGCCGGCTCTTCCCAGTGGAGGAACAACCGCAGCACGCCGCCCGCGTCGCGTGGGAGCGCGATCTCGCTGCCGCGCGGCCACGCGAGCTTCGCTGCCGAAGCAGTGCGTTCGTTGATCGGCACGGGCAGATCGACCAGCGCACGGTCGATCACCGCGCGCGGAAAATGCCGCTGTGCCTCTGCACGCGCGACGAGCTCGATCCGCACGGAGCTGACGATCGTGTCGATCACGTCCTTGCGTAGCGGCGCCCGCTGATCCGGTGCACCCCACGCGTGCAGCACTTCGCCCTTTGGAAAGAACACGCGCCTCGGCCACGGTGCGTCACGACGCGCGATGTGACTTGCGAGGGTGAGGAGCGTTGCAGGTTCACCACGAGCGATCGCCTGCTGGACTCCTTCGAGCACGTCCTCGAGCGCATCGGTGGCCTGCGCCACGCGCACGACATGATCGACGCGCCTCAGCAGCTCGCCGGGCCGCTCGACGAGCCGTGCGATCGCGGCCCTCGGATCTCTGCGCCGCATCGCCTGTTCGACGGGTCCCGCCCACGGATCGACGTGAAACCGATCGCGTACGACACGCACGGCCTTCGCGCGATTCTCCAGCACGGCCGCAAACGTCGCCGTCGACGCCTTCGTCCCTCGCGCGACTGCAAACGCGAGTGCCGCGTTTGGATGCCGCTCCGCGTGCTCGTACGGGTGCAGCCGCTCTCCGACGCGCTTCCACAGCCGAGCGTGCCTGCCGACATCTTCGATGACTCGGTCGATCGGCAGACCGTCGAGCGCTTGCAGGATCGCGCGGCGCAATGATCGGCCGATCGAAGACAGGTGGATCGGCTCGACGAGCGGGGCGTTGCCGCCCATCAGCACGACCGCGATCCGCAACACATCGGTCGCGGTTCGGATGTGCCCGGCGGTCGCCTTGACCATCGCGGAGCGATCCGGAGCCGTGACCCACAACCTGCCGACCGCGACCGCCATCGTCTCGCGCACCGGGATCTTTGCCGGGAGCCAGCTCATGGCCTTGGGGCCGACCGCATCGATCACGGCCTCGACCTCGGCAAGATCGTCGGGCGACAGCGGCGTCGTGCGAGCGAGCAGCCGTTGAAACCGCTCCTTGGCCGTGCCGAGCAGATCGAACGCGAGGTGCAGGAGCGTCAGCGTCCCGCCGTGTTTCTGCACGCGCTCCGCGGTCGCCGCGGGCTTGACGAACGGATCGCCGAGCGCGACGCGCCGGTGGCAGATCGGACAGCCTGCGTAGTTGCCGCCGCCCCAGCACGTCCGGCATACGAGATGTCCGCACGGATCGAGCGCCCCGACTGCCTTGATCTCGCCACACCACGGGCACGGTTGATTCGGAACCGTGAGGAGCCAGGTCACGATCCGCCGCAGGTACAAGCTCGGTGGATCGCCCGGCGTGCCGGCCGGAAATCCTCGGAACAGCGGCACGTGAGGGCGATGCGCGCCGAGCTGCTTCGCGAGCGTCGCGAAGATCCAACCGCGCAGCTCTTCGATCGCCTGATAGGGCAGGCGCCGCATCGTCATCGCGAGATCCATCGACATCACGAAGCCGAGCTGCGCGAGCTCGTCTTCGAACTTATCGACGTCGGTGTCGCGCGTCGGTCGGGTCGCCGCGTTCGCGATCTGATCGTGATCGAGCACGACCACGTGCGTGCGCGCTAACAGGAGCGTCCGGATCCGATCCATGAAGAAGGTGGGCGGAGAGTGGATGCGCTACCGGTGACTGGAGAAGGAAGCACACCCGGAGCCGCCCGGCCGAAAGATAACATCTTCGTATGTTCGGTGCTCGGTGCCCAGCGCCTCGCGTGAGCACGGTCTAAGGCTGGGTCGTTTCGACTCTGTCCGCCACCGCCTGGTCGCGGTTCATGCGGTAGGACACCGACACGTTCGTCCCCGTGCCGATGTCGCTCATCGACCCTGGTTTTCCATCGGTCACGATCGTGGTCTGCTGCGGATCGATCTTGACGTGCAACTCGGGCGCGTTGTCACGCTGGATCACGATCTCGTCTGCGGTCGCACTCTGAATCTTGCCGCGTGCCACGATCGGCGCGCCAGACGGTTGTTGCGCCATCGACTGCTGGGCCTGCTGCTGATCCGCCTGATGCTGCTGGGCGGCCTGCTGCTGCGCGGCCGTCGCGCGCTCTTGCGCACTCTGCGCGCGTCGCTGCGCTTGCCCGCCCGCGCTGCGCGCTTGCTCCTGCGCTTGCTGCGACTGCTGGCGATCCTGTTGCGCTTTCTGCTCCGCCTCGGAAGCTTCCTGGCGCTTCTTCAAGGCTTCCTGTTCCGACTTTGTGGCCTCACCCTCCTGCTTCGTCGCCTGTTCCTGTGCTTGTTTTGCCTTGCCGTAAGCCTGCTCCGATTCTTGCTGAGCTTGCTGGACCTGCGCGCCGCCGGAGCGCTGCTGGTTTTGCGATCGATCCTGATCCTTGCAAGCGGCCAGCGACAGCACGACCGTCGCCGCGCCGAGATACGAATATAGTCTATGCATATCGGCCTCCTTTCGCCGCTTGATGCACCGATCAGTCCAGCGCGAGACAGATGGTTTCGGTCCCTCCGATGGTCTACGCTCTGCGCCCGTGTTGTCCGATAAAGAGGCGCTGACCGCTGGTCCCGCGACACCGCCGTGCTGATCCGGCTCCTCCTCAGGTTTCTGCGGCCCTACACGCGCCCGCTGGCGATGCTGATCGTGCTGCAGCTCGTCGCGACCATCGCGTCGCTCTATCTGCCGAGTCTCAACGCGGCGATCATCGATCGCGGCGTCACGACCGGTGACACCGGTTATATCCTGACGACCGGCGCCGTGATGCTCGCGATCGCCGCGGCGCAGATCGCCTGCTCGATCTCTGCGGTCTACTTCGGCGCACGTGCGGCGATGGGCTACGGCCGCGATCTACGCGCTGCGATCTTTCATCATATCGGCAGCTTCTCGTCGCGCGAGGTCGGCAAGTTCGGGGCGCCATCGCTGATCACGCGCACGACGAACGACGTGCAACAGGTCCAGATGCTGGTCCTCATGGGATGCACGATGCTCGTGACGGCGCCGATCATGTGTGTCGGCGGCATCGTGATGGCGTTGCGCGAGGACCTGCCGCTGTCGAAGCTCTTGCTCGTCAGCGTGCCGCTCCTCGCCGGCAGCATCGGCTTCATCATCGGGCGGATGATCCCGCAGTTTCGCGCGATGCAGCCGCGGCTCGACACCGTGAACCGGATCCTGCGCGAGCAGATCAACGGCATGCGCGTCGTTCGCGCGTTCGTGCGCGAGCGATCGGAGGCCGCGCGCTTCGATAGCGCCAACGGTGACTTGACCGCGACCGCGCTCAAGGTCGGCAAGCTGCAGGCGCTGATGTTTCCGACCGTGATGCTCGTATTCAACGCGTCGAGTATCGCGGTGCTGTGGTTTGGCAGTCATCGGATCGCGAGCGGCTCGCTCCAGATCGGCGCGATGACTGCATTCCTCAGCTACCTGATGCAGATCCTCGTCGCGGTGATGATCGCGACGTTCATGGGCATCATGATCCCACGCGCCGCAGTATCCGCGGAGCGGATCACCGACGTGCTGAGCACGTCTTCGTCGGTCGTGCCGCCCCGATCACCGGTGCGCCCGGCAGCTCGCGGGACGGTCGAGCTGCGAGACGTCGAGTATCGTTACCCCGGTGCCGAGCTTCCGGTCCTGAGCGCGATCTCGTTCGATGCGCAACCGGGAACGACGACGGCGATCATCGGCGGCACGGGCGCGGGTAAGACGACGCTGCTCGATCTGATCCCGCGCTTGATCGACGCGACCGCAGGCGTCGTGGTAGTCGACGCGGCGGACGTCCGCGAGATCGAAATGGAAACGCTATGGGCGCGGATCGGCATGGTGCCGCAGCGGCCCTATCTGTTCTCCGGCACGGTGGCGACCAACCTGCGCTACGGCAATCCGCAGGCGACCGATGACGAGCTATGGGCCGTGCTCGAGGTCGCGCAAGCGCGGGACTTTGTCGAGGCGATGCCGCTGAAGCTCGATGCTCCGATCGCGCAGGGCGGCACGAATGTGTCGGGCGGGCAGCGGCAGCGGCTGTCGATCGCGCGTGCGCTGTTGCGCAAGCCGAAGATCTATCTGTTCGATGATTCGTTTTCGGCGCTCGACCTCGCGACCGAGGCACGGCTGCGTGCGGCCCTGAAGCCGCACGTCGTCGACGCGACCGTGATCATGGTCGCGCAGCGCGTCGCGAGCGTGATCGATGTCGATCAGATCATCGTGCTCGATGGCGGTCGTGTCGTCGGCCGCGGGACGCACGTCGAGCTCTTGCGCACGTGTCCGACCTACGTCGAGATCGTGGCTTCGCAGCAAGGCACGGCCGAGGTGGCGGCGTGAGCGACGCGAACCGGCCCAAACCCGAAAGCCAGCCGCGCCCGATGATGCGCGGTCCGATGGGTGGTTTCGGCGCCGCGCCACCGCAGAAAGCGAAGCACTTCAAGAGCTCGGCGCGTCGGTTGATCGCGCGCCTCGCACCGCAACGCCTGGCGATCTTCGCCGTGTTCATGGCGGCGATCGCGAGCGTCTCCCTCAGCTTGAGCGGGCCGAAACTGATGGGGCACGCGACCAACCTGATCTTCGATGGGGTCATCGGCTCGCAACTGCCCGCCGGCCTCAGCGAAGGCGGTTCGATGGAGCACCTGCGCTCGGCCGGTCTAGGGAACGCAGACCTGGTGAAAGGCACGCACGCGATCGCGGGCCAGGGCATCGACTTCGAGGCACTCGCGGCGACGCTGCTCCTCATCTTGGTGCTGTACGCCGGTGCCTCGCTCTTCACGTGGCTGCAGGGTTACCTCGTCAACTTCGCCGTGCAGCGCGCGGTGCGCCAATTGCGATCGGAGGTCCAGGCCAAGATGAGCCGCCTTCCGCTGTCGTACTTCGACACGCAACCGCACGGCGAGCTGCTGAGCCGCGTGACGAACGATATCGATAACGTCGCGATGGGACTGCAGCAGACGCTGAGTCAGATCTTGGGCGGCCTGCTGACGGTGGTCGGTGTCCTGGTCATGCTCGTGGTGATCTCTCAGCTGCTCGCACTGATCGCACTCGTCACCGTGCCGATCTCGGTCGTGCTGACGGCTCGGATCGCGCGCCACTCGCAGAAGCGGTTCGTCGCGCAATGGAAGCACGTCGGGGCGCTCAATGGTCAAATCGAGGAGGCGTTCACGGGTCACGCGCTGGTCAAGGTGCTCGGCCGGCGGGTCGAGGTCGAGACCCGGTTCCAGGCCAAGAACGACGAGCTCTTCGACGCTAGCTTTCGTGCGCAATTCATCTCGAGCATCATCATGCCGGCGATCACGTTCGTCGGAAACATCAACTACGTCGCGATCGCGGTGATCGGTGGCCTGCGGGTTTCGGCGGGTGCGATGAGTCTCGGTGACGTCCAGGCCTTCATTCAGTACTCGCGGCAGTTCACGCAGCAGCTCAGCCAGCTCGCGTCGATCGCGAACGTCCTGCAGTCGGGCGTCGCCTCGGCGGAGCGGGTGTTCGAGCTCCTCGATGCGGCCGAACAGTCACCCGATACCGCGACCGCGCGGCTCGAGCAGGTTCGTGGCGAGGTTCGCTTCGAGCAGGTGAGCTTTCGTTACAAACCCGATCAGTCGCTGATCGACAACCTGTCGCTCGTCGCGCAGCCCGGCCAGACCGTCGCGATCGTCGGCCCGACGGGCGCGGGCAAGACGACGCTGGTAAATCTCTTGATGCGGTTCTACGAGCTCGCCGGCGGCCGGATCGTGCTCGACGGCAAGGACATCGCACAGCTCGCGCGCGACGATCTGCGCAGCCAGATCGGGATGGTGTTGCAAGACACGTGGCTGTTCGGCGGGACGATCCGCGACAACATCGCGTACGGGCGGCCCGGTGCGACCGAGGCCGAGATCGTCGAGGCCGCGAAGGCGACGTACGTCGATCGCTTCGTGCGCGCACTTCCGGCCGGCTACGACACGGTGATCGATGAGGAGGCGAGCAACGTCAGCGCGGGCGAGAAGCAGCTGATCACGATCGCGCGCGCGTTCCTCGCCGATCCGGCGATCTTGATCCTCGACGAAGCGACCTCGTCGGTCGACACGCGCACCGAGGTCCTCGTCCAGCACGCGATGGCGGCGCTGCGGGCCCGCCGCACGAGCTTCGTGATCGCACATCGCCTGTCGACGATCCGTAACGCGGATCTGATCCTCGTCATGGAAGCGGGCACCATCGTCGAGCAGGGCACGCACGACGAGTTGCTCGCCGCACACGGCGCGTACCACGCGCTCTATCACGCGCAGTTCGCCGCGGCGGCGGCCGCGTGAGCTCAGAGGATGTGCCAGCGATTCTCGATCGCGATCCGTCGACGCTCGAGGTAACGGCCGTCGTCGGTGAATTGCTTCGCGGCCCCGTCGACGGCGCGCGTCGCGCGATCGCCAAACGCGCTCGCAGACGTTTGTGGCCAGTGCTGGTGGCGAGCACGTCGATCGGGATCGCGTCACCGCGCGCCTCGAGTCGCTGCCGCCTTCCGAGGACGTCGCGCTCGCAGACCGTCGCAAGTCTCTGGTCGCAGCGCTGACCCGCTTCGCCTGCAGTCCGAGCGCGCAACCAGCCGAAATCGCGAGCCCCCTGGTTTTCTTGCGCACTTCGCGCGGATACCGGGTTAGACCATCGCGGCCGTTGCAATGACCGAGGACCGGTTGACCACTCTCTATCGCATGTACGGACCGGTCATCTACGCACGATGTATGAGGATGCTCGGCGATCGGTCGACGGCTGAAGATGCGACGCAGGAGACCTTCATCCGCGTGCAACGCCATCTCGACAAGGCCCCCGAATCAGCCCAGGCGCTCGCGTGGATCTATCGAATCGCGACGAACTACTGCCTCAACGAGATTCGCGATCGCAAGCTTCGGCCCGATCTGCCGGGTGAGATCCCCGAAGGCGCGAGCGCCCCTCTCGAGACGATCCTTGCAGATCGCGACCTAGTGGCCCGGATCGTCAAACGTAGCCCCGAGAAGTTGCGGGCAACCGCATGGCTACATCACGTAGACGGACTCGATCAGGGAGAGGTCGCGCGCGTGCTCGGCAGCTCGCGGCGCACGGTCGTGAACCGACTGGCCGAATTTGCAGAAAACGCGCGCAAGTTCGCAGACAGGAGCGGCGCATGAACCACGTCTCTGCCATCGAGCTCGATGCCGTGGTCCTCGGCAACGCAGACGCGCGGATCCGCGAGCACCTCGCTGACTGTGCAGCCTGCCGTGCGGACGCGGAGGCCGCGGCTGCATCGCGCGAGCACTTCGCGAGTCACGTGTTCGCGCGGACGCTTCCGGCCGTGCTCGCCAAGCGGCAGAGCCGATGGTGGATCGCGCTGTCGTTGCCGATCCTCGCGGTGGCCGCGATCTTGTTGTTCGTCGCGACGCGCTCGCAGCAGACCCCGGAGCTCGGCATCAAGGGCACGGCCGCCTGGCAAGTGTTCGCGAATCGCGACGGTAAGACGTTCCAGGTCCACGACGGCGGAAAGCTCGCGGCCGGCGACCGCATGCGGTTCGTGGTGGTCCCGAACGGCGCGAAGTTCTTGCTGATCGCGTCGGTAGACGGCGCAGGTAACACTTCGATCTACTTCCCGTTCGATGGAACCGAGAGCGGCAAGATCGACGGAGGGCACGTCGAGCTTCCCGGCAGCATCGTGCTCGATACGGCGCCGGGTCCGGAACGGATGTTCGCGCTGTTCAGCAACGAGCCAATCGCCGCCGGACCCGTGAAACAACAGCTGAAGCAGCTCGGTGCGGACGGCGATGCGATTCGCAAGTTGCAACGGCTCGACGTCGTCGCACGCGCGCAGCTGACGATCGTGTTCGAGAAGGCTTCACGATGAAGTGGCTCGTCGCGTTGCTCGTGTGCCTGCCGCTGACCGCGGCTGCTGAAACCCGGCGAGTCGCCGTGGTCGTCGGTAACAACGCCGGCGGCGCGGACGAGACGCCGCTCCACTTCGCGGAGACCGACGCGGGCAAGCTCGCGCGCGTGCTCGCAGAGCTCGGCGGGATCGAACCGGAGAACCTGTACCTGCTGCAGGGCAAGGGGCTCGCGGCGCTGACCGAAACGTTTACGGTCGCGAAACGCCGCGTCGCCGAGCTGCAACGCGATCCGGCGAATCGCGTGATCTTGGTGTTCTACTTTTCGGGGCACTCCGACGGCGAAGCACTCGAGCTCGGCCGCGACCGCCTGTCGTTCTCGGATCTGCGGCACTGGCTCGGTTCGACCGGCGCGGAGGTCCGGCTCGCTCTTGTCGACAGCTGCAAGAGTGGTGCGCTCCTCGCGGTGAAAGGCGGCAAGCAAGGACCGGCCTTTCAGATCAGGCTCTCCGACGAGCTCTCGAGTAACGGCGAGGCGCTCCTGACCTCGAGCGCGGCCGACGAGGTCGCACTCGAATCCAAGGAGATCGGCGGCTCGTTCTTCACTCATCACTTCGTGTCGGGGCTGCGCGGCGCGGCCGATAGCTCGGGCGACGGCATCGTGACGCTGACCGAGGCGTATCAATACGCGTACGCGCATACGATCTCGACCACCGGTGCGACGGTGATCGGCCCGCAGCATCCGGCGTACGATTATCGGCTGTCGGGTCAAGGCGAGCTCGTCCTGACCGAGCTGACCAAGCCGACGGCGATGCTCGAGCTGCCAACCGGATTTCAACGCGTTCTGGTCGTCGAGCTCGCACGCGATCAAGTGATCGCCGAGCTGACCTCGGACGCGCGGACGGTGATCGCGGTCCAGCCCGGTCGCTATGGCGTGCGCGCATGGCGTGGTGGCGTGGTCAGCGCGGGACGCGTCAGTGTCGCTGCGAACGAGAAGCGCGGCGTGCGGTGGGAAGAGCTCGCGACGATCGGAGCGGTCGAGACGCGATCGAAAGGTGCAACACCCAGCCCGAGCATCGAGCTCGAGCCGAGCGCCGCGCTCACGAGGCTCTTCGTCGGTGGCGGTGGTGCGGAAGGCGTTGCGAACAACCTCGGACTGGTTCCGAGCGTTCGCCTCGGCGTGCAGGTGCCACAGGGGCTCACCTTCGCGATCGTCGGTGGCAGCCTGCGTCACGCGAGCTTTCGCGAGACCTCGAGCTCGCTGCTGGTCGGGTATCGTGCGCACATCGAACGAGGCGCACTGCGCGCGACGGCGGGGGGCGAGGCCGGGGGTGGACTCGTGGTGCAAACGGCTACGCAGGGCGCGTCCGCGTACTCGGGCGCGCTCGTGATCTCGCCCTGCGCGGGACTCTCGGTCACGATCTCCGGCCGATTCTCCCTCGCGCTCGAAGCGGCGGTCTCGACCACGGTCCTCGAGCGCGATGGCAAGACCGTGATCGTCGCGCTGCCGGCCGGTTGGTTTGGCGCGGTGATCGCTCTATGAAAAATTGCGCAGCCACATCGCCTCTCGGGTTGTATGAGCGTAGCGCCTCTCGCGGCGACACTCGACCGGCCGCAGCTCCAAGTCACTGACGCTCTGACGCGCGTCGATCGACGCGTGTGAACGTGCTCGTCCGCTAACCGCCTCGGCTAGCCGGAGAGAGCTTGCTGCAACCTCGTATCGTTCGGAGTCCTTCATGAAGCTCGCATTGCTCTCGTTATGTGTGGTCACCTCCACGCGCCTTGCTGTCGCGCAATCAGCGCCGGATGAGACACCGGTCTCGGAGTCGCCGACACCCGCAACGTCGCCACCATCCGCACCGGTAACCGCGCCACCGCCGCCGGCGAGCGCCGCGGCAGCCGCGCCGAGCGCGCGGGTTCAAGGCTCGGCGGAGATCCATCACCCGGTACCCCACACGGTCGAGCGCGGGGGCGGTGCAGGTCGGATGTTTGCGTGGACGACGATGCTGCTCGGGATCACGGGAGGTGCGGCGGCAGGTGGCCTGTATCTCTACGCGAAGCACGATCTCGATTCGTGTGAACAGCACACGCTCCTCGGCATCGGCTGCGGATCACAGCAGAAGAGTCTCGACGATGCGACCGCGTTTACAAAGCTCGGCGGCATCGGCGCCGGTGCGCTGATCGGAACGTCGATCCTGTTGTTCGTGATGACCGACGCCAAGCACACGGAGGTCGTCTACGATGATGGGCATCCCGAACCCGAGGGGCTGCCGATCGGCGGCTACGCGGCGACCGGGATCGCCCTGGCCGGCGCGATCACGGCGCAGGTGATCATGTCGAATGCATCAGCGGATCTGGCCGACCCGGCACGGCATCCGACGCCGGATGACACCTCGTCGCTGGTGTCGCGCTATCACTACGCGCGTTACGCGGCCGGCGGCCTTTATGCCGTGACGCTCGGCTTCGCCGCGATGGCGGCGCTCGATACGGTTCGCGCCGTTCGCAAGCACGCGCGCAGCGAGACGTCGACCCAGGTCTCGCTCTCGCCCCTATCCGGCGGCGCAGTTGTCTCCCTGTTCGGAGGCTTCTGATGCGGGCGCTCGCGATCTTGCTCCTCGTCGTGGTGGGCTGCCAAGCCGAACCGCAGATCCGCTGCACGACGGAACAACAATGTCTCAGCGGACAGCGGTGCACAGACGGCGCGTGCGAGGTCGTGACGTCGACGATGTCGGATGCGACCTCGCCGTTCGACGGCTCGCACTCCGATGCGATGGGGTCGGCATCGTGCTCGCCGGCGTGCGGAGCGGGGACGTATTGCACGGGCACGACATGCTCCACGTGCAATGTCGATAACCACTGCGGCGCCTCTTGCACGCCATGCGGAGGAACGACGCCGCACTGTGATGGCGCGGCGTGTGTCCAGTGCGTTGCCGGTGTGCCGAACCAGTGTCCGGTGACAGCTCCGTGCTGCGTAAACAATGCCTGCCAGTTGCTCGGCTGCTAAGGACCAGCTCGGGCCCGCGATCGGTGTCAGCTGGTACGGACGCTACTGCTCGAGGATCAAGCCCGCGTCGGTCGCGACGATGTACTCGTGGCCGGCGACGGTGTCGCGGATATCGGCGTAGATCCAGCCGTCCGATCGGAAGTGCGGGAACAGCGCGTACTGGCCGGGGCGCATGTTCGTCACGCGCTTCGTGACGCCGGTCGCGAGCTCGAGCAGATAGATGTTCGCGGCGCCTTGCGTGAGATACGCCGCGAACGCCGGATCGTTCGGTCCCGTGAACCCGAGCTCCTGCGCATCCGCGCCGGTGACGTAGTGGTGATACGCCGCCCAGCGCTCGTCGTACGAGAAGCCCGGCTTGCCACCAGAGAGGCAGTAGCGTGCGATTTCCGGAGTCTGGATCGTGTAGCCGCTGCCGACCTGGGTGGCGATGACCTTGTGCAGCACGTAGCCGATCTGTGCATTGTTCGGATCGGAGACGCGCGTCATCTCGAGGAGCGCCGACGGCGACAGCGAGGAGTCACCTTCGAACGGCTGCGCGACCTGAGCGTGCGTGTGCTGGACGTATTTCGTGCCGTCGAAGATCATCGGCGTGAAGTCGACGTAGCCGTGCGAGTCGAAGCTCGCGTCCGGATCTTGGAGCGTCGCGGTGTGGCCGCCGTCGTCGGATACGAACTGGCTATCGATCGCGAAGAAGTCGCCGTTGTTGAGCCCGCGGCCGACGTGCTGGTAGAGGCCGATGTTGCTGATCTTCGCGCAGCCCGCCTCGGTCATCGTGATCGATGCGGGGTTCGAGGTCAGCACGCTCTCGGCGCACACGTTACGTGTGCCGCCTTGAAACACGAAGCCGGAGTTGTCGGGGAAGAACGCGGGATCGTATTGCGTCGAGATCGGAATCGTCGCGTCGCGCTGGAGATCGATCACGTACGAGCCGGGAACGTTCGCGACACCGTGCGCGACGAACCGGCCATCGGGAGAGCTCCGCGTCCAGTACGACGATTGATACGTGACATCTTTGAGGACGCGCAGGCGGCCGCGGCCGGTGACGTCCCAGCCCGTTCCATACGCCTGCACGGAGCCGAACGGCTTATCCGCGAGACACTGCCGCGGATCGGTCGCGGTGCCGCAGTCGAACATCGCCATCAGGTTGTCGCGGTTGACGGCGCGCCAACCGGTCGTGTGCATCGCGGTCACGTGTGCGGCGACATCGGCAGAGACGCCGGGCGTGCAGGTGTCCGGCGCCGGATCCGCCGGCAGCGTCGTGTCGAGCTGCGGCAGGCCTCGCGCGAACCATTCGGCGACGATGTCGAACTGTCCCTGCGAGAGCTCCGGCACGGTGCCGCGCGGCATCGCGACCATCGACTGAAACTCGGCGAGCTTGGCCGCTCCGCTGTCGCCGTAGGCGCGCCAGAACGTGTAGCCAAACCACGGCAGCTTCGCTGCGGTCGCGAACACGCCGAGCTTTTGCACCTGATAGTCGGAAGCGGGATTGGTCGGAATCGAGCGCATGCAGTCGAGCATCGTGCGCGCCGACTGTTCCGACGACACCGACAGGTCCGTCAGGCAGTTGCTCATCGAGGTATCGCTGAGCGCGCGCCAGTAGCGGAGGTGCTGCCGGGTCATGCCGTGGCAGCTGTTGCACTCCTGCGCGGCGCCTTGAACGTTCGCGCCGAGGATCTGCAGCGCTTGCAGCGCGAGCTGATCATCGGGAAGCGTCACGGGATTGCGAAATGCCGGAAGGGCCGGCGCGTCGGCCGCGGCGTCTTGATACGGATCGGGCGAGTCCGGTGCGGCATCCGGCGAGTTGCTGTTGGTCTTGCCGCAAGCGGAGACGACCAGGATCACGAGGAGGGCGCGGCGCATGCGCGGCATCATGCTTGGAATCCGCCGCCATCCGACAACCAACAACTAACTGATCCTTCGCGGGTGATGCCTGTCACGCGCATCTTGTAAGTTCTCGATAAGGCGTGCGTTGACACCCCTGATTCGCTTGTCGATACTCCGCGCTTGAAGGAATTCGGGGACCTGGCCGTCCCACTCGTCACAAGGAGCCTCCAATGAAGCTTTCAGACATGGTCTCGTCGTTTGCGGTCGCGTTCGCGATCTCGGTCTCGGTACCCGCGTGCGTGGTGAGCGGGCAGGGCAGCATGGGTTACGAAGCGACCACGCCCGTCGCGTATCAAGAACCACCACCGCCCCAAGCCGAGCCCGTCGAAGTTCGCGCCGGTTTCTTGTGGGTGAAGGGTCGCTGGAATTGGCAGAACGGGAACTGGGCGTGGGTCGGCGGTCACTGGGAGCGCGAGCGCGCCGGTTACGCATGGAGCGAAGGTCGCTGGGAGCGCCGCGGAAATGCGTGGCATTGGATCGACGGAAACTGGGCGGTGTCGACGCAGCCGGCCGTCGTCAACGGCGGCGGACAAGGTGGCGTCTACGTCAGCGGCGGCGGCGGCGGACAAGGCGGCGTCTACGTCAGCGGTGGCGGCGCGCCGCAAGGTGGCGTGAGCGTCAGCGGCAGCAGTTACGACAACGGCAACGGTCAGTGGGGTAGCTCGACCACGACGGTGACGAACACGGGCACCGCGCAAGGCGGCGTGTCGGTCTCGGGTCCCGGCGGCAGCGTCAGCATCTCGATGTATCCGACGGCGGCACCGCCGCCCGTTCGCGTCGAGTCCTACCAGCCGCGCGCTGGCTTTCTGTGGATCTCGGGTCGTTGGAACTGGCAGAACGGTAACTGGGAGTGGGTCGACGGTCACTGGGAGCGCGAGCGCGCGAACCAGGTCTGGATCGGCGGCAACTGGCAGCTCCAAGGCAACCACTGGGTGTGGGTCGAAGGTCGTTGGGATGTCGGCGGTGCGCCGCAGCGCCCGGCCGTTCGCGATCACCGCTAACGAGCTCGAGCCGTTATTCGATCGTCAGCGCGATCGTCGCGGTGGCAATCCCGCCGCGACTATCGCGCAACACGATCCAGAGCCAAGCAGGGCCCGTCCTGGCTGGTGCTTGCCAGGTCGTCGTCACGCTCGTCGCGTCCGAGGTCTCTCCGACCGCGCTCGCGTCGACGGCGATCGCGCCGGCGCTCGCGAACCACGACACGCGCATCGCTTCGCGCCGCGTGACGAGCGTCTGGGTCTGCGGATCGTAGTAGAGGAAGGACTCTGCCGCGTCGGGCGGCCATTCGGCGGTGAGCGTTACGGCTGCGCTTCTGGTGATCGTGCTCGGGACCGCGACGCTCACCGACGGATTGCGATTCGCGACGTAGTCGAGCTGATAGGCGTGCGCCACATCGCCCGGCGCGTTCGGGAGGTTGCACGTGATCCGCGAGAAGCCGAACGCGAGCTCGAGCTCGGCGTCGGCGCGCACCGGCTGGTAGTAACCACCCGTCGGATCAGCATCACGCGGACGGAAGCCGCCGGGTGGCACGTCGGGACCGAACGTGATGCACGCATCTGCCGGGATCGTCGCGGTCACCGTGGGCGCGGCGCCGAGATCGATCACGGCATTGCCGAGGCACGCGTCGGAGACAGCGTTGTCCTCGGTCGGTGGCTTGGGTGCATTGCACAACGCCCACTGCGGTGAGGCTGCGATCGGTCCGTCGGGGCCGGCGACGAGCGCGCTATAAACGACGTCGCTGCCGGGCTTGACCTCGGGAGGCTCGGACGTGATCGCGAGGACGCGCGGCTCGCGGACGATCGCGAGGCGTTGATCGAGGCTTGCATCGCACGCACCGAGAACCGCGACCACGATGATCCGCTTCATTGGATGTCCGATCACTGTTCGATCCTGACGCCCGCGATCGCGAGCAGCGGGAGACTCGTCAGATAACCGCGCTGCGAGAAGTCGGCGCTGTAGATGATCTCCTCGGCGTTGGCGCGGCCCGTCAGGTTCTGGACCTCGATGTAGACGGCGCCATGCGGAAATTTTCGCTCGCCGCGAACATCGGCCGCGAAGTAGGTCGGAAGCCGCACGCCGTTGTGCACGCCGCGGATCGGTTCGAACCGGCCGGTGCGGCTGTCGAAGAACGCGCCGAGCACGTCGGTGCGCGGCTCGCCGGTCGCGACGCGGACCCGACCGCCGAGGTTCCACGCGCCGTGCTCCCAGCCGGCGACCGCGATCAGACCGTGCGTCTGATCGTGATCGAAGTAGCGCCACGGCTGATCATCGGCGTCCTTGCGGCGACTGCGCGACAGGTTGTAACTGAGCCAACCCGAGAGCCCACGCCAGCCGAGCACGCGCGCCGTGACTTGCAGCCCGAACACGTCGCCGATGCCGGCTTGGGTCAGGTTCTTCGCGAGCGGTGGCGTTACCGCGAGATCGCGCGCGACGAGATCCGAGAGCCAGCGTGCGTAACCGGCGATCTCGAACGCGATCGGTGCCCGTCGCCACTGGCCGCCGGCCGTGACGTGCCAAGCCTGCTCGACGCCGAGCGACGGCGTGCCGAACACGGCGCTGGTGTCGTTCGCGGCGCGGGCTTGGTGATAGCGGCCGGCGTCGGCGCGCAGGGCGAGCTCGTCGGTGAGCTTGTAGCGCAGCGAGCCGCGCGGATCGGCGGTGAAGTCGATCTGCTGGCTGCCAATGCTCGGCGTCGTGCCGACGCGCGGCGTGAGCCGGCTCGCGGTCAGGAGCCAGCCGTCGAGCCGAAGCCCGAACGTCGCGCTCAGGCGATCGGCACCGACATCGATCGCGGCGTGGCCGGCGGCGTCGACCGTCGTCGTGCGCCAGCGATCGGCGGCGACGTCGTCGCCTGGCGGCTGGCCGAAGATGTGCAGATCGCCTTCGCGCGCCGGGATCGTCAGCGATCCGAACCGATCGAGCGTCGCGAGCTCGCCGTCGAGATCGGCGCCGATCGTCAGCACCTTCCCTGCGGCGAGGCGTTGCTGCTGCACGCCGCGCGCCCCGCCGACCCACGCGCTCGTCGCTTGGTTCGCGGGGATCGGGCCGACCTGGAGATCATCGGTCATGCGATCGCGGCCGAGCCACACCATGCCGCTGTCGAAGCCGTCCGCGCGGTCGCGCCGCAATGTGACCTGCGCGCGCACCGTGCGCTGATCGATCGTCTCGTCGGTCTGCGTCGCCGGATCGTCCGATGCGAGCGTGCGATCGAGCCGGTCGAGCGAAGCGATCACCCACGTGGTCAGCACGAGGTCGTCGTGAAACGGCGCGCGTGCGACCACCTGCACGTCGGTCCACCGCGGCAGCGGCGCATTCGGAGCGAGCTTGCGCGGATCCGAGACGAGCGCGATCGCGCGGTCGAGCCAGCTCTGCCGGACGGCCGCGGCGACCGTCAGTCCTCCGAGCTTCGCTTTGCCCTCGGCGCTGGCGTCGAGGACGTCGGCCTGGACGCGCCAGCCCGGCGCCTTCGCGGGATCGGCGAGCCCGATGTCGATCACGCCGCCGATCGCACGCCCGCGATCGACGCCGAACGCGGCCGGCGACAGATGCAGATCTCCGATCAGGTCGTTGCCGACCGCCGATCGATACCCACCGAGGTGATAGAGCGCGGGGACCGGCACGCCATCGACGAACACGCGCGTGTCCCGCGGCGCCGCGCCCCACACGACGATCTCCGTGGATCCCGCGGAGGGCCGTGCGACGGCGGGCAGCGACTGGATGATCTTGCCGGCGTCGCCACCGCCGGGCACCGCGCGAGCGAACTTCGCATCGACCTTGGTTTCACCGACGGCGGAGGGCGCGAGATCGATCACCTCGATCTGTTCGCCGGCCGTTTCGGCGGGCTCGACATCGATCGTGACGTCGGTCGTCGTGCCGGCGGCGAGCTTCACGCTCGAGCTGTGGGGCAAGAGCCAATCCGCGGTGACCTGGATCGTGTGCGCGCCCGGCGCGAGCGTGAGCGTGAACCCGCCGTCGTCCGCGGACACCGAGAGCTCGGCGCCGGAGATCACGAGCGCGCCGGCGACCGGTTGCCGCGTCGTGCGATCGATGATCTTGCCTCGCAGGATCTCGGCGGCGACGGGACGGACCAACGCGAGCGTCGCCGCGATCGCGAGCAGGCCGCGAGACCTCATGGCAACGTGACGCGCAGTGCGGTGACTCCTGCGTTGGCGCCGTGCGGCTGCTGCACGTCGTCCGGCGTCGACACGCCGCGCACCGCTTCGAGCAACGTGCCGTTCGTGTACGCGGCGACGTACCAGCCCGCGCTCGCGTCCGAGCACATCGATCGCGTATCGACGCGGACGGTGTACTGGCCGGCGGGAATGATCGGCGCGACCGGGCCATTGGTCCCGATGCGCGTCTTCCAGATCACGTGTTCGCTCGGCGCACCGTCGCGATGACAGTCGCGGTTGCCATCGTGATCGAGGATGCCGCCGGTCCGCCATGCGTCGGGGTCGGCCGGCTGGCCGGGAGGCGGAGGCTGCCACGTATTCGGATCGCCCGACCACGCCTCGTGACCGAGTGGATCGA
>JAQBQF010000120.1 GCA_028287115.1 Myxococcales bacterium | reverse complement strand
TGGCGCTCGACGATGCGGCGGACTGTTGCGAGGCCGATCCCGGTGCCCGAGAACTCAGCCTCCGCGTGGAGCCGCTGAAACGGCAGGAAGAGCCGTTTGGCATACGCCATATCGAAGCCCGCACCGTCGTCGCGCACGAAATACTCCGTGTCGGTCTTCCCGAGCTCGATGTGCGCCCGGTCGCGCTTCGCAGTGAACTTCCACGCGTTTCCGAGCAGGTTGTCGAGCAGGATCCGTACGAGCCGGGTATCGGCGTTGCCGGCGAGCTCGGGCGCGATCGTGACCGTGACGAGGCGATCGGGATCGCGACGCTGCAGCTCTTCGATCACCAGCGCAGAAAGGGCGGAGAGATCGACCCGGCGCGCGCCGAGCGGGGCGCGACTGATCCGCGAGAGTTCGAGCAGCGCATCGATCAGATCGGTCATCCGCGCGGTGGCCGCGAGGACACGACGCAGATGATCGCGGCCGGTGTCGTCGAGCTTGTTGTCGAGCTCTTCGCCGAGCATCCTGGTGAATCCCGCGATCGAGCGGAGCGGGGCACGCAGATCGTGCGACACCGAGTAGCTGAACGCTTCGAGCTCGTTGTTCGCGGCGGCGAGGCCGATATTGTTGCGCTCGAGTTGTTCGGTGAACGCTACGCGAGTTTCCGCGAGCTCGCGCGCGACGCGAGCCTCGGCGGCCTCGTGCTCGCTGCGCAAGAGTTGCTCGCGAACTCGCCGGTGCTCGTCCTCGAACTGTTTGCGGCGGATCTGCGCTTTGACGCGCGCCTTGAGCACATCGAGTCCGCTGGACTTCGAGATGAAGTCGTCAGCGCCCGCGGCCAAGCCGTCGATCATCACATCGCGTCCTTCGAGCGCGGTGAGCATGATCAGTGGGATGTCGCGCACGATGGGCGCGGACTTGATCCGTTCACAGGTCTCCGCGCCCGAGAGCCCAGGCATCATCCGATCGAGCAGGATGCAATCGACGTTCTGGACTGCGAGCAGCTCGATCGCTTCCGCACCGGACGTCGCGAGGACGACGTCATATCCCTCGTCGCGCAGTTGATCGCCAAGCGCATCGAGATACGTTGCGCTATCGTCGACAGCGAGGATGCGTTTCGGCGACATCGAGCTTGCCGCGGCCACCGGCCGCTCGTCGCGTGCGGTACGGAGCACCGCGGCGACGCGAGCCAGGATGACCTCCATATCAGATTCCTTGCGCACGAACGCGTCGGCGCCGACGTCCAGCGCGTGGATCTCCGCGGCGGCATCTTCGGAGCCGGTCAAAAGGACGCACGGCGTGGTGCGTAGCGCGAGGTCGAGCCGAACGCGTCGAATGACGGTCGGACCGTCCATCTCCGGCATCACGCCGTCGACGATGATCGCGGCCGGGCGCCGGATCGAGGCGATGCGAAGTCCTTCTGCGCCGGAACTGGCGACCAGGGTCTGGTAGCCGGACCTTTCGAGCGCCTCGACAAGCCCGGCGCGAAAGGTCGGGCTGTCGTCGATCACGAGCACGAGCCGGCCCGACGAGACGCGGCCGACATCGACGAGCTCGCCGACGCGGGCGATCACGAAGCCGGTGTCGTAGGGTTTACCGACGTAGTCGGTCGCGCCCGTCTTGAGCCCCCGAATCCGGTCCTTGACCTCGGCCTCGGAGGACAGCATCAGGATCGGCAGCTCCGCGAGCTTCGGGTCGGCACGGAGCTCTTCGAGAAACGAGACGCCGTCTCCATCGGGAAGCCGCACGTCGAGGATCGCGAGCGCGATCGTGCGTGCACGCAGCGCGACGCGAGCCTCCGCAAGGCTTTCACACGGCACTGGCTGAAACCCCGCGGCCTCGAGTGCGTCTGCAAGATCCATCCGCACGGTGAGGCTATCGTCGACGATCAGGATCGCGCTCAAAGCTTCTCCGGCTGGGCGAGCATGGCGATCGCCGGACCAATCTCGTGGAGCGGTAATACGAGCTCGGCCGCACCGCACAGGGCCGCTTCGCGCGGCATGCCGTACACGATGCTCGTCGCCTCGTCTTGCGCGATCGTGAAGGCACCGGCGCGGCGCATTGCGAGCAGCCCGGTCGCACCGTCACGGCCCATGCCGGTGAGCAGGCACGCCGACGCGCGCGAGCCGTACTCGAGCGCGAGCGATTCGAACAGCACGTCGATCGAGGGCTGGCAATGATGGCGAGGTGGATCCGATGTCAGCCGCACGCGACGACCACGAATGATGACGTGATAGCCCGGAGGCGCGAACAGCACGCGGCCCGGCCCGTCGAGCGTATCGCCGTCGCGCGCGCAGGCGATCGTTCGCGACGTCTGGCGGCCCAACCACTCCGCGAACCCCTCGGCGAACGTAGCGCCGATGTGAAGCACGATGACGATCGGCAGCTGGAAGCTCGGGGGAAGCGCTGCGATCACTTCGACGAGGGCACTTGGCCCACCGGTCGATGCCCCGAGTGCGATCAGCTCGGGTTTCCGGTCGCTCGAGGGCCCGGAGCGGGGCCCGATGACCGGATCCGTCGTGACGCGTCGGCCGAGGGCGCGGAGCCGACCGCGCGGATGGGTGATCACCTTGATCTTTGCGACCATGCGAACCGCCGTGAGAAATCGCGCGCTCCATTCATCATCGCCATCGCTCGGCTTGTCGAGCACGTCGACCGCGCCGGCGGCCAGCGCCTGATACGTCTCGAACAGCGTGCCGCGATTGAACGATGCCGAGACGATCAGGATCGGCGTCGGATAATGCGCCATGATGTGCTCGGTCGCTGCGAGCCCGCTCAACTCGGGCAGCACCATGTCGAGCGTGACCACATCTGGTCGGAGCTGTGCAGTGAGCTCGATCGCGCGCCGGCCATCACCGGCTACACCGACGACATCGAAGTCCGGATCGCTTCGCAAGATCTCGGTCAGCGAGTTGCGAACCGTCGGCGAATCGTCCACGACGAGCACGCGGATCACGTGCGCACCAACCCACGAATCATCCCAAGCAGCTGGACCTGATCGAACTCGCTCTTGATGACATAACCTTGCGCACCCACCGCCGCACCGCGGCGGCGGTCTTCGGGCGAGGCGCGCGAGGTCACCAGGATCGCAGGAATGCTCGAGAGGTCGCGACGCGCGCGGATCTCGCTGATGAACGCAAAGCCGTCCATGCCCGGCATCTCGACATCGACGAGGAACAGTGCATATCCGCGCCGAGTTGCCTTGTCGAGCGCTTCCTCGGCCGACGACGCAAGGTCGACGTCGTAGCCGGCGGACTCGAGGATGCTCTGCTCGAGCATTCGTGTCGTGAGCGAGTCATCGACGATCAGGATCGGGAGCGCTCGGACGATCGGCGCGACGCGCGCGACCGGCGTCCGTTGGATTGCGACGACAAGTGCGGCGGGCTCGAGCACGGGGCGTGGATGACCTTCGGCGTCGAGCGCGACGCCCCATACGATCGGATCGATCGGTGCGCCCGCCGGCAAGACCTGCACGACGACCGTCTCCACCCCGCGTGTGCGCGTGACGCCAACTGCGGCGAGCGTCCCATGGTCGTCGATCACGACCACCGATCCCGCGTGTGAGGGCGCTTCGTCGGCGCCGAGCAGCCGCGCCAGCGGCGCGAACGCGATCGTCAGGTCATCGAAAGGAAGCGCAAGTCGGTCTCCCGTGCGGACGATGTCGTGTGCGCCGAGTCGCGCGATGCGCTTGATTGCATCGAGAGGGATCACCGCGGTTCGCCCGCCGGCCTCGACCACGAGCGCCGAGATCGAGGCGACCGAGATCGGGACCGTGATCGCGAACGTCGCGCCGCGACCCGCGCGTGTGTGCGCCGTCACCTCTCCACCGAGCTGGCGTGCGGTCTCCCGGACCACGTCGAGCCCGATCCCGCGACCGGCGAGCTCGGTCACCGACGACGAGGTGGTCAAGCCGCCGCGCAACAGCAGTCGCATCAATTGATCGTCATCGAGCTTGCGCTCCAGGCCGCGATGTTCGGCGACGCGCCGCACAGCGTCGAGATCGACACCGGCTCCGTCATCGGTGCACGTGACGACCACCTTGCTACCGTGCAGCCGAACCCCGACCTCGACGTGCCCAGCGGTCGACTTGCGAGTGGCCGCCCGGACCGCCGGCGTCTCGATCCCGTGTGCGACCGCGTTGCGAACGAGTTGCACGACGCCAGCGTGGAGTGCGCCGAGCATCTGCGCGTCGAGCCGAACATCGCCGCCCGTCGCCGAGAACGTCACTTGCTTCGCTGCGGTCGCTGCGGCATCGCGCGCAGTACGTTCGAGTGGCGTGAACAGCGTGCTGATCGGGACGAACCGAAGCAGTTCGGCGTCTTGACGCACCGAGCGGAGCTCGCGTTCGAGCTGGTCGACGCGCTGTGCGATGACCTGCGGGTCGCCGGCAGCGCGGAGTCGCCCGACCAACGCGTGGAGCTCCGCGAGCCCGCCAAGCACCTCGTCGACCACGGCGGTGTCGGCGCGCGGCAAGAGCTGAACATCGGACACCGTCGGCTTGTTGCCCGCGCCGGGCTTGGGCAGCGCTGCGACCTCTACGGCCATCGCGTCGAGTAAAGCGAGAGCACCGTCGAGCCGTATCGGCGCGGTTGCACCCTGTCGCAATGGCTCGAGGGCGTCCTCCATCGCGTGCGCACCTTCGGCGAGCTTTGCGTGTTTAACGATGCGGGCCGCACCCTTGAGCGTATGCGCGAGCCGCAGAAGGCGCGCGACAAGCTCAGCGCTCGCGCCGAGCTTCTCGAGATCGAGCAGGCCCTTTCCGAGCTGATCGAGAATGTCGTGCGCTTCGATCCGGAAGTACTTGTACGGATCCTTTGCCATCAGCCCGCGCCCGTCGTCTGTACGAGCTTGAGCAGATTCGTCGAGAGCGAGATGAGCTGGGCGGCTGTCTGCAGTGTCTGGGTCGCGCTCGTTTCGGTCTCGCGCGTCGCCTGCGCGACGTTCGCGATCGCGATGTTGACCTGCTCGACCGCCGTTGACTGTTGCTTGGTCGACAGCTCGATCTCGCGTGCCGCGTCGGTGGTGGTTCCGACGAGGCTCGTGATCTGGCGGAACGCCGTTGCCATCTCGGCGACCTGCGTTCCTCCCACATCGACCGCTTTGCTCCCGGCCTCCGTCGCCATCACGGTCGTGTTCACCGCACCTCGCACGTCGTCGACCATGCCGCGGATCGCCTTCGTCGAGACCGCAACCCGATCGGCGAGCTTACGGATCTCGTCGGCGACCACGCCGAACCGTCGTCCCGCATCGCCTGCACCCGCCGCCTCGATCGTCGCGTTGATCGCGAGGATGTTGGTCTGTTCGGCGAGCTCCGCCACGATGTCGAGCACCGCACCGACCTGCTGCGACTTGGTCCCGAGCTCGAGCATTCTCTCGACGATCAGATCGACCTGACGGCGCACGCTTGCGATCGCTTCGCTTCCCTTCGCGACGGTGAGGTCGCCGGTGCGCGCCGAGCCGGCGGTCTGCGCCGCGATCTGCGACACGCGTTGCGCACTCTCGGCGATCTGGCGCGATGTCGCGAGCAGCTCGCTGATCGTCGTCGAGATCTCGACCATGGCCGTCGATTGCTCGCGAGCGCCGCTCGCCTGCTGGTTCGCCGCCGACTGCAGCTCGGTCGACGAGCTCTGGACGTGCCGCACGGCAGAGCTGATCTGCTTGGCCAGCGAGCTCGTAATCAGCCAGCCGACCAGGATCGTGACGATAATGGCCGCGAGACCGCCCCACACGATCACCTGTGTCGTGATCTCCGTGCTCGCCGCGGCCTCGCGGCCCCGGGTCTCGAGCAGCGCGGCCTCGTCCTGATCCATCTCGTTAATGATCGAGCGGATCCGGTCCATCGTCAGCTTGCCCTCGCCGGAGGCTACGACGGTCGCGGTCGCTTCGAAGCCGGCCGCCCGGCGCTGATCGATCGTTCGCTTGAGCTCGGCCAACTTGGCGTCGATCACCGGCCGCATCGAGTCGAGCCGGCGCGTCTGCTGCTCGTTGTCGAGCGTGAGCCCGCGGACGCCGGCGAACGTCCTGTCGATCGCGAGCAGGGCCGCGTTGTACGGCTCGAGGAACTCGTCCTTCGCGGTGATCACGAACCCGCGCTGGCCGGTCTCGGCGTTGACGACCGACGATAGCAACTCGGCGATCTGACGGCGCACCTGGTGCGTGTGTGCGACGCGCTCGTCGTTCGCGATCAGCGACTTCGTGCTGCGATACCCGGTCACGGCGATCGCGATCAGCGCGACCACCGTTACCGCGAATGCTGAACCGAGCTTGCGGCCGAACGTCCAATTCCCAACCATGACTCAACCCTTCTGTTCCCAGCGCGTGTGAAGGCTCGTGTGAACCGAGCCGAGATCGACGACCTGATAGAGCCGGCCATCCAGCGGTACGACGCCGCGGATCGGTGCTCCCGCAGACTGGGCGATCGCGCTACTGGGGCACCGTGCGTGACCTTCGAAGTCATCGAACGCGAACGCGACGGCCGGCGTGCTGCGCCCGATCACCAGCCAGCGCGACGGTAGCCCGATGCCCACACCGAGAACGGCCCGCAGGTCGTAGACCGGCACGATCGCGTTTCGCACCGACACGATGCCGAGCAACTCGGGCGCGGGAGATGGCATCGGGACCACGTGGAGGTCGGCATACAATCCGGCGATCTCCGCGAGGACGATCGCGTACAGCTCGCCTGCGAGTCGTACGCGCAGGACATCGACGTGTGGCACGGCGGGCGGCGCGGGAGCGTCCGCGAACGCGCGATCGAAAACCGCACCGAGGTCGTCGACTCGGTCCTTCACGAAGCCGCCTTCGCGAGCTCGGCGCGGCAGAGCTCGACGAGCGCTTGACGTTTGAACCCGCCGCCGTACAGCTGGACTCGTTCGTGCGACTCGCGCTCGAGGAGCACGATCGCGCGCGCGAGCTCGAGGGCGGCGAGCATCCGATCACCGGCGCGACGTGCCAGCAGGCCGAGGTGGAGGCGCGCCATCGCGAAGCTCGGATCGAGCGCGCTGGCGCGTTGCGCGTGGTACGCCGCACCGTCGGGATCGCCTGCGCTCTCGCGGCACAACGCGAGGACGTAATGCGCTCCTGCGAGCTCGCCGCTCTCCAGCATCCCGCGACACGCGGCCTCCGCTTCGAGCAGTCGACCCGTATGCGCGAACACGAGCGCGCGGAGTAGAACCGCGTCGCGATCGATCGCAAGAGCGGCGGGGAGCTCGTCGAGGCAGGCGAGAGCCTCGACGAAGCGCTCGTCACCGAGGAGCTCGCGGACGTGGTCGAGCGGGCGGAGCGCGGATGCAGTGGCACTCGTGCCGGGGTAGAGCGCGGTATCGACCATCGCGTGGATCCGCTCGGTCGCAGCTTGGATCTCGGCGAACCAGTTGGAGTCCGTCGCGATCGGTTCGTGCTGCGCCGTCGCGGCTGGCACCACAGGACCGCGTACGTGGGTCACCGGCTTGCGCTGGTAGTAGAACGTCCCGTGGGTGTGGCACAGCTCGAGCTCGTCGGAGCGTCCGCGCAGCGTCTCGGCATGCCCCAGAAACAGAAAGCCACCGGGTGCGAGCGAGTAGATGATCCGCGCGATCACCTCCTTCGCACGCAGTTCCGTGAAGTACATGACCACGTTGCGGCAGAACACCACGTCCCAGCGATCGCTCGTCCACAACACGCCGTCGTCGACGAGATTGCGCTCCTCGAATGCGACCGCGGCCCGGATCGCGGGCGACACGATGATGCCGCGACCATCGACCTCGAACCACCGCGATTCGAGCTCGCTCGGTGTGGCGCGCAACGCCCACCGCGAATAGCGACCGCGCGCAGCGCGCTCTAACGCGGCTGGGTTGACGTCGATGGCGTGGATGCCGATCCGACCAGGATCCGCGACGCGCTCGCGGACCAGCATCGCCAACGTGTAGGGCTCCTCGCCCGACGCGCAGCCAGCCGAGAGGACATTTACGCGCTCGCGCGCCGCCATGCGTTCTGGTAGCGCGACGTCGGCGAACGCGTTGAATTGTTCGACGTGCCGGAAGAAGTAGGTCTCGCCGACGGTCAGCTCGCTCGCCAGCGCACGCAGCTCGGCCTGATCGGCATCGAGCCGGTCGAGGTAATTCGCGATCGGTTCGCGATGTGCGGCGGCGCGACGCGCGATCAGCTCCGCCGTCGCGAAAGCACGATCGGACTCGACGCGCAGCCCGAGTCGGTGCTCGATCGCCCGCGCGAAGCGAGTGAAGTCGTCGCTCGCGATCACGATGCAGTCTCGGTTTGTTCGAGCACGCGCCACGCGTCGGCGGACAAGATGCGCGCGGCATCGAGAACCACGACAAGCTCCGCGTCGAGCGCGCCAATCGCGCGCACGATGTCGCGATTCGTTCCACCGACCAGCGGTGGTAGCGCGGCGAGCACGCTCGGCTCGAGCGTACGGACATCGAGCACCGCGTCCACGACCAGCGCGACGCGGCGATCGCCGGTTCGCACGATCACGAACCGGGTGCCCGGCGTGGCGACCCCGCCAAGCAGCACCGCCGCGTTCACGACCGGGACCGGCGATCCTCGAACGATCGCAAGCCCGGCGACGAAGTCGGGCACTCCGGCCACCGGCTCGATCGGCAACGGGCGCATCGTCTCGATCACGTGAAGGATTGGAAACGCACACACGAGCGACCCGACTCGGGTCACGAGCATCAAATGCGTCCCGGCCGCTCGGGCGACACGCCAGCGCGACTCAGTTGTGCCCTATCTAGAAGCGCCGTGCCCGTCCTTAACTGTCGTCGCGGTGTGGTCCGCCGAACGAGTGACGATGCGCGCACCGCGGGGGAATCCCTCATCATCACGGTGTTCTCACCGGTGATGCGGTTGGCCCGTCGAGCACGAGCCGGACCTTGCGCGTCAGCGTTTCCCGCGTGAACGGCTTTTGGAGATAGGGGAGGTTGCTGTCGAGCACACCGTGACGAACAATGCTGTCGTCGGTGTAACCCGACATGCAGAGAACCTTCATGGTCGGGCGCAGCTTCGTCAGCCGCCGCGCGAGCTCGGGTCCGCTCATCTGCGGCATGACCACGTCGCTAAGCAGGAGATCGATATGCCCGGGGCTCTCGGCATGTACGAGTGCCTCGCCGGCGTTGCTCGCTTCGAGCACCTGGTAGCCACTTCGGCGCAGGATGCCGCGTGCTGCCGCGCGGACCTGGCCCTCGTCTTCGACGAGTAAGATGGTCTCGGTCCCACGCAGATCGGTCGCCGCGGGCCGCTGCTTCACGGCATCGACCTCGGCGTCGACACGAGGGAAGTAGACCTTGAACGTGGTCCCGATTCCAAGCTCGCTATAGACCCAGAGACTTCCGCCGGACTGCTGCACGATCCCGAACACGGTGGACAGCCCGAGCCCGGTTCCCTTGCCGACGCCCTTGGTGGTGAAGAATGGCTCGAAGATCCGGCGCTGGGTCGCTAGATCCATACCTGTCCCCGAGTCGGTGACGGCGATCATCACGTGCGGCCCCGGTTTCGTTCCGAGGTGCTCCCGCGCGTAGTCGTCAGGTAGCTCGACGTTCACGCATTCGATCGTGAGCCTGCCACCGGTCGGCATGGCGTCGCGAGCATTGACGGCGAGATTCATCACGACTTGCTCGATCTGCCCCGCGTCGGCCAAGATCCGTCCGGTCGCGGCATCGGGGACGAAGACCAGGTCGATGTCTTCGCCGAGCAAGCGCGGCAGCATCTTTACCATACTGCCGAGCAGCGTCGCGACACCGAGAACCTTCGGCTCGATCACCGACTGACGACTGAACAACAGCAGCTGTCGAGTAAGCTCTGCCGCGCGCAACGCTGCTTTGCGGATCTCCTCGAGGTCGGCTTGGATCGGGTCCTTGGGTGGGGT
>JAQBQF010000118.1 GCA_028287115.1 Myxococcales bacterium | reverse complement strand
CCGCGGTCGCGCTACCGGCCACCAGCAGCAAGCCGAGCACGACCCACGGCCACCGCTGCCGTTCGCGCGGCTTGGGCTCGTCGATGGTCAGGTTGAAGGTCGGCACCTTCTCCGAGGTCACGAACTCCGGCTCGTGCAACGGCTTGGTCAGCGGCTTCGACCGGCGCGGCGGCCCGACGATCGACGGCGCGGCGGCGACCACCGGCGGTGCCCCGACCATCGAAGGCGGAGCCATGTCGAGCAGCGATGGATCCGCGCCCGGCGGCAGCGGCGGAAGCGAGTTGTTCGGATCCGGCGCGTGGATGTCCTGGCGCACGCGTTCGAGCGCGGCGAGCATGTCGCTCATCTTCTGATAGCGCTGCTCGCGGTTCTTCGACAGCGCCTTCATGATCGTCAGCTCGAGCGACTTGGGAATCGCGAGATCGGGACTGACCTGGCTCGGCGGCGTGACCGGATCGAGCATCACCATCGCGAGCGTGCGGACCATGCTGTCGGTCTTGTGCGGGACCCGGCCGACGGTCATCTCGTACAGGATCGTGCCGAGCGCGTAGATGTCGACGCGATGATCGGTGTCGTCACGGCCGGCAGCCTGCTCTGGTGCCATGTACTCCGGCGTCCCGAACACCGATCCTGCGCGCGTGAGTCGCGGCCCGGCTTCCGCGCCATCGATCGGCGTGACCTTCGCGATTCCGAAGTCGACGATCTTCACGAAGTCTGGGCGGCCGTCGCGATCGATCAGGAACACGTTCTCGGGCTTGAGATCGCGATGCACGATGCCCTTGTCGTGTGCCGCACCGAGGGCTCGTGCGATCTGCGAAGCGATTCGCACGGTCCGCTCGGGAGTGAACGGCGCGCCGTGCTTGAGCGCCTTCGAGAGCGTCATCCCGTCGACGAACTCCATCACCGAGTACGTCATGCCGTCCGGCGTCGTCCCGAAGTCCGTCACATCGACGATGTTGGGATGCCCGATCCGAGACGCGGCCTTCGCCTCTTGCACGAACCGCCGAATCGTCGCGGCATCGCGCATCACTTCGCGCTTCAGCACCTTGATCGCGAGCGGCCGTTCGATCACGGCATGCTTCGCGGAGAACACGACGCCCATCCCGCCTTCGCCGATCTTGTCGATCACGAAGTAGCGGCCGTCGAGCGTCTCTCCGATCAGTCGATCGTATTCACTGACGCGCTCTTTGAACGATGCGAGTGCCGCCTGGGTGTTCTCCGACGCCGAGACCGAACGCACCCCCGACGGTTTCTCGGTCACCGCATCGAACTGGCGCGAGCTTGTCTCGTCGGCGCCGGTCTGCGCGGGTACGAACGACGACAGGATCGTCTGCTTGTCGGGACTCTGCACGGCAACGAGCTGCTTGCCGTCGAATGGGCAGAATCCCGCCTCTTCGAACGTGCGCTGGCACGCCGAGCAGAGATGTCTCATTTCAGCCGAGTATCGAGATACTGCGCCGACTCGAAGTACGCGAAGATCTCGTTACTGGCTGCAACTGCGAGGATGTTCTTGCCGTTGAACTTCATGATCGCGACGCTGCGACCGAACAGCTCGAGATTCGTAGGCTGCGCGTCGTTGTAGAGCGCCGTGCCTTGTGCCGTCAGCATGCCGGTCATCGGATCGATCTCGTGGAGCTCGACCTGCCCAGCCGTGACGGTCCCGACGACGCGCTCGGGCAGCCCGAGCACCACGTACCACTTGCCGGTCGCCGGATCGCCGAGCGGGCCGACCGCCGAGCTGCGGATCCCGTCGGCGGTCAGCGGCGTTCCGACGATGGTTTTCGTCTGCAGATTCGCGACGATCACCTGACCGGTGGTCACCTTGTCGCCGTGCGCGACGAGGACCGCGAAGCTCGAGCCGGCCGCTTGCACGATGTGAATCCGTGCGCCCGTACCCGCGATGAACCCGGTCGCGATCACCGTCGTGTCGGGTGGCTTCGGCGTCGCGCAGCCGGCCATCACCGTCGCCGCCGTGTAACCGAACAGCGCGCCGGTCTTCGTCCACACCCAGAGCAACGTGCCGTCGCTCGCGATCGCAGTCGCGCTGAGCGGCATGCCGAGATCATCGAGCACCGTGCACTTTGCCGGAGGCGACACGCTCATCGTGTAGATGTTGGTACCGACGGTCGGCACCGGATCACCGGCGACGATCACGACGTTGCCATTTGCAAACGTCGCCGCCTGCGGCGCTTGCGCCTGGAACGTCTGATCGGCAACCGAGTCGGGCGCGCCGCTCACGACCGCAACGTTGCCCGAGTCGATCGCAGCGGACACGATCGCGATCTTGTTCGTCGACGCATCCGCGATCAGGATCGGCGCCTCGCCGAGCGACACGATGAAGTGAATGCCGAGCGACGTCTGATTCGGTCCGGCGCTGCTCTTGCCGGTAGCGTCGTAGGCGAGCGTCGAATAGCTCGGCTTGTCGTTGCCGAGCACCGCCAGCTTGCCGCCCGTCGGATCCGATGCGGCGTTGACGATCACCACCGCGTAGTCGGATGCCGACTCGCCATTGGGCTTGGTCTGCGAGCCGACCCACGTCGTCGCGGCGAGATCGTCGAACTCGGTCCACTTGCAACCTTGAAGCGCCGCTGCCGCGACGATGATCGAGATCAGATTCCGCATCACCACGTCACCTCCATGCCGACTCCCGCGTAGTGGGGACCGACCTGCGGGTTCAGGGTCATCGCGCGAACGTCGACGAGGCCCGTCGTGGGCGCGCCTTTGTCGCGGAACGTGTAGTAGAGCGCGGTCAGTGCCGTGATGCCGGCGATCGCGTACGCGGCGTCCGCAAACACCGCGTAGAGCTTGCCGTTCGTGAAGCGCGGATCATTCGAATCGACCGGCGGCATGCCGGCCGCGATCTCTTTCTTGAGATCGTCGCGCAGCTTGTTGGCTTGCGTACCGAGATAGACGCCACCGCCTGCAAAGCCCGCCGCGAGCACGTAGGCGACGACCGCATCGCTGCGACTCGGCACCTCCGCGAGCGAGACCTTGATCGTCGTCTCGGTCTTCGCCTGGATGTTGATCCGGCGCACGAACGACTTGTAGCCGGGCCGGCTGACGACGACCGTGTGATCGCCTTGCGGGATCGCCTTCAGGCAAGGCCCGCGCTCGCACAACGTCGAACCGTCGAGCGAGATCGACGAATCTTCGATCCCGAGTCCGATGATGTTGAGCTTTCCGACCGGCGTGCCGTTGAGGTTCGCCTTGACCGCATGCGTCTCGCCCGCGGCGATGTCGACGGTCTCGCTGTACTCGCGGTAACCCTCGGCGCTGATCCAGAACGTGTGCTTGCCGGGCTTGATGTTCTGCGACAGCGGCGTCTTGCCCATCGCGCCGACGCTCTTGTCGTCGATGAAGACTTCGGCGCCCGGCACGTTCGAGGTGACTTCCACCCAGCCGAGGTAGTCCTCCTGCGAGATCACGACGCGCAGCACGAACAGCTTGCTCGGATCCGCCGACAGCGTCGACTCGGAGATCTTGTAGCCCCGCTTCTCGATGATTACCTTGTGCTCGCCGTCGAGCGATCCCGACCATGGCGTCTGCGCGAACGGGCCCTTCTTCTTGTCGTCGAGGTAGATCGTCGCGTTCTGCGGCTCGCTCTCGATCACGACGAGGCCGCGGACCTTGACGTCACCGAGCTGCTGAACCTCTTGCGACGGTGCGGCCGGTGGAACCGCGCTGCCCGAACCCACCGACGAGCCCGAGCCCGTGCCCGAGCCCGAGCCCGTGCCGGGCGGCGGCGCGTCCTTGATCCGCTTGATCTCCGCTTCGAGGACGCCGATCGCTTTTTCGACCTTGGCCTTGTCGGTCGCCTCCGGCTCTTCCTTCAGATACCGCTTGTAGAACTCGACGGCCTGACCGTAGGACGCCACGTCCGACGCCTGCTTTCCCTTCATGTGAAAGCTAGCGCCGACGTTGTAGAGAAACTGCGGGAACGGGCGCGACGCGTAGGCTTCTTGAAAGCCTTTGGCGGCCTCGTCGTATTTGCCCTGCAAATAGTCGAGCTGCGCTTGATCGAACGCGGACTGCGCCTTCTTGAGCGCGTCGGCTTGCTGAGCGCGAGCGCTCGTCGTTACGAACCCCGCAACCGCGATGCAAATCGCGATTAGTACGCGTAATTTCATTGGCCCCACCCTAAGGGCCGCCAGCTTATCACAGGGCCTAGCTGCAGAAAGTGACGTTGGCCTCGACGGGCTCGCGCGTTGTACGGCAGGCATTCGCCGGTCCCGCAAGATCGGCGCGACCGAGCGCAATGCCGAACAGGATCACGTCGGTCTCGGCGATCGGCAGCTCCGCGCGCAGCCGATCGGGGTACGCGGCGACCGACGCCATCGGGCACGTATCGATCCCGAGCGACGCCGCGGCCGTGACGAGGTACCCGAGCCACACACCGACGTCGACATAGACGTACGGACCCAGCCTGCGGTCACACGACACGATCGCGACGTGCGGCGCGCCGAAGAACGCGTAGTTGCGCAGCCACGCGTCGTAGCGGCCGGCTTTGTCGTCGCGCGCGATGCCCATCGCCTTGTACAGCGCGACGCCGCAGGCGACCCGCAGCTCCTTGTACGGCGTCGGATAGTCGAGTGGAAACGGGACTTCGGAGTGCGGCAGGCCCGACTTCGCCGCCGCGATTATGGAATCGGCGAGCGCGACGGTCTTCGGCGGCTCGGTGATCGCGACCCGCCACGGCTGCACGTTGCACCAGCTCGGCGCGTGTTGTGCGGCTGCGAAGAGCTTCGTCAGGGTCGCACGGTCGATCGGGTCGGGATAAAACGCGCGGCGGCTGCGGCGCTCGCCCCACAAGCGCTCGAGCTCGTCGATCACTTGGCCCTCTTGAGCTCGCGAAACCGAAAGATCCCCGTCGTGTGCCCGTCCGAAAAATGAATACCGACGCCGTAATTCCCGACGAGGTGCATGTCTTTGACGCTGAGGTCCTCGGCGACCGTCTTGGGATCCAGGATCCGCTCTCCGGTCGCCTCGGATTGGCAGTTCGCGCAGCTGCACTTGATCCGTAGCTCCCGAGCGCCCCAGACATCTTCGTCGCCCTCTTCCCAGACGAAGCGAACCTCGCGCTTGCCAAGGCCGATGATCTCGAGGGGCATGGACATGCGCGCCGTATACCGCGATCGGGGACGGTGTCCCATTTGTCCCGACCCCCTTCGCGACGCGCTCAACATTTTCGCGCGCTTGACCGGGGACGGCGTCCCGTTTGTCCCACCGCTATCTGCTATAGCCACCCCGTGCCTCGCCGTCCGCAGCCCCAGCGCCGTTCGCTCTCGATGCCCCGCTCGCCGGGCAAGATCTTCCGCGACGGCCTCACCTCGACCGCGACGACGCTCGTCGAAGCTCTGACCATCCCGCAGACCAACGACGACACCGCCGAGACACTCACCCATCCGTTCCACACGTATCCGGCGCGGCTTCACCCGGCGACCGCAAAAGTTCTCGTCGAGCTCGTCGGCGAGGGCGCGAAAGCGAACCAGCCGATCGTCGATCCGTTCTGCGGATCCGGCACCGTGCTCGTCGAAGCGCGCGCCGCCGGTCATCGTGCGATCGGCATCGATCTCAACCCGCTCGCCGTGCTCGTCGCACGCGCGAAGACGTGGACCGTGCCGCCGCGTCGGCGCACCGCGCTCAAGAACACCGCGCATGAGATCTTCGGCACCGTGCTCGCCGCCGGTAAGGCCGCAAGGCGCGCGGGCGCGGCACCTGCACCGATGCGCAAGCCGACCGGCTTCGATCCGAACGCGCGCAATCGCCGGCTCGCCCGCTGGTTCGCGCCGCACGTGCGCCGCGAGCTCGAGACGATCGCGACCGAGATCGAGAACCGCCGCGCCGACGATCCGCAGATGGCCGATGTCCTGCTCGCCTCGCTCTCGGCGATCCTCTACAAAGTCTCGTCGCGGTCCTCGGACACCGACGGCACCTGGGTCGAGCGCAACGTGGCGCGCGGCAACGCGGCTCGGCTGTTCCTGCAACGCGTCGAGCTCCTGGTCGCCGGCCTCGAGGATCTGTCGCGCCAGCACGGACCCCTGCCCGAGGTGTTCGAGCTCGATACGCGCCGGATGGGCGAGGTCGTCCCCGAGGGCACCGCCGCGGGTATCGTGACCTCGCCGCCCTACGCCGGCACCTACGACTACGCCGAGCACCAACGGCTGCGGTTCGATTTCTTCGGCCTCCGTCACCGCGACCTCGACGCCGGCGAGCTCGGCTCGCGTCGCGCGTTCGAAGCCGATCCGCCCGAGGCGTATCGCGAGTGGAAGAAGTCGCTGTCGGAATCGATCGACACGATCTCTCGCGCGCTCGCACCGAAACGCGCAGCCGCGCTCGTCGTCGGCGATTCGATGGTTCACGGTCGCGCGCTGTACGCGATGGACGATCTACGCGACGCGCTGACGAGCGACCTCGTGATCGAGGCATGGGCCTCGCAAGAGCGCCCGATGATGGGAACGGCCGAGCGCCACGCCTTCGGTGCCCGCCCCAAGGCCGAGCACATCATCGTCCTGCGCCGCACGTAAATTGCGCAACGTGCTGCGTCGCACTCTGCGTCGAAGATCACTGTGAACGCGCGTTCAACTGGTGTACGAAACCAAGCATGAACCTCCGTGGATGTTTGTTTGGTGCGATCGGTGCCCTTGCCGCCTGCGGCAGCAACAACAACCCCGTAACCGTTGATGCGAAGGACATCGATGCGCCACGGCAGATCGACGCGAAGATCTTCATGGACGCTCCGCCGCCGATGTACGACCTGACCTGCTTCGGCGTTACGCCTCCGACGACCGCCGATGCCACGGTGACCGTTTCCGGCACGACCGAGACGTTCAACCAGTCAGGCATGTTGCAGGCGGTTACGTCGGTCGTCCTCGACACGTACAAGACCGGCGTTGTCGCTCCGCTCAACAGCGTCACGAGCAGCGCAACGGATGGCACATTCACGACGGGCACGCTCGTGACCGGAGGTACGCCGCTCGACGCATATGCGAAGACGACGAAGACCGGATATCGCACGACGTTCCTCTACCCGCCTTCTCCAATCACGAAGAGTCTGACGATGGTGCCGGTCCCGATCATCTCGACGGCTCTCTGGACGTTCGCGGCCAGCGCCCTCCCACCTCCCGCCCAGGACGATACAAACAACGGCGTGCTGTTCGTGACGGTTGCGGATTGCGCGCTCACGCCGATCACTTCCGGTGCAACGCTTAGCGTCAAGCAGAACAACGCCAACGTCGGTCAGATTAATGACCTTGGCGCGTTGCTACCGGCCGCCGCGGGCATCTACCTCGTAACCAACGTCCCCGACGGTGCTACGAGCATTTCGGCTGTGTACAACGGCATGAATTTCCCGGCGCACACCGTGCTTGCTCACAAGCAGCCTAACGGCATGAACACGGTCGGAACGCTCACGGTTTCTGCCGTGAAGCCCGGCCCCTAAGCGCAGGTTCGATTGGTGCGATCAGCGCGTCGGAACGGTGCCGTTTACCTGAAACCCCGGCGAGGCATGTGCGGGCGATAACGTGGGTATGACGCCCGTCGGCGTGTAGCTTTGAAGAAAGCCCATACTGCCGCCGCCGCCACCGGGGTGCGCGCTTGCGTTCGTGGGTTTTCCACCTGATCCCGGATCGGAAATCAGGAACCCTCCTGTGCCGCCTCGGCCTTCGCCATTTTGCGGAGCTCCTCCCGAAGCACCTATGGTGTCGGAAAGGGAGCCGTCAGCGCCCGCGAGTCCAGGCTGACCGTTCGGTTGCTCGCCGCCGCCGCCGCCGCCGCCGTTGCTGAAGACGTCTCCATGAACGATGACGTTCATGCCCTGCAGCACGATGTTGCCGCCGGCACCACCGCCCCACCCATTGCGGACGAGCGTAGACGCCCCTTCTGCGCCGCCGCCACCGCCCGCGTTAAGTGTTCCCGAGATGGCGACGTTGCCTCGACACGACACGAGGATCGCAGCGCCTCCGCCGCCGCCTCCACCGAAGAAGGTTCCGGATCCATCGTCGAGATGAAGGGACGATGCGCCACCAAGTAATCCCATGAGGAGAGCTGGATCCATGCCGGCCGCGCCACCATTGACCGCCCCTCCGTCGGCGCTTGCCGTGCCACCGGCACCGCCGGACGTTTTCGCGGCCGCTCCGCCACCGCCGTTGGTCATCGTGGGAGCCCCGCCAGACATCGTAAAACCGCCACCGGGGCCGCTCGTGCTTCCGTGAGCGCTCACGTCGAGCACTCCTGCAATCGTCAAGTCATCATCCGCAACGAACGCAATCGCGCGGCCACCCTCTCCTGGCTTGTTGCTCACGGTGAGCTTGGCATTGGCGGTTATCGAGATCGTCCCATCGTGAACGACGCAGATACCCGGGCCGCCTGTTTGATCGATGACTCCGCCCGTGCAGTTCGTGTCGAGGTTTGGATCGAACGTCCCCGAGCTCGAGATCGTTAGCGCGCTGGTGGTGGCGGGCGAGTTGCAGATATCGGGCATGTATCGCGGCAAGATATGGACGCGATGGCAGCCGCCTTCGGATGCGTCGCAACCTGCCGGGCACGAGACAGCCTCATACGAGTTGCCGGCAGCACTACACGTCATGGCGCTCGCTCCACGACAGGCAGCGAAAGCACCCGGCGTGCAGGTCACCGCGATACAGGAATTCGGCTCGCCACCTAGCGTCCCGTCGACATCGCAGAACGGATACGCCGGATCCGGGCACGTGCCGTTAGAGCAAGACGACGACGGGTTGTGTGTGGTGCACGCTATTACCGACGCCCCAACCGCCGCGCACACGATCAGCTCGAGGCAAACACGTCGCGCCAATTTCCGATGCATGGTGTTTATTATCGACCGCAGGGTCGATCGGTTGCGTCTAATTTGGCGGGCTTGGAAGCACAAACTTCAACCATTTGTAATCTCTTTGAATACGTCGACAATGAATGCTGCGTCACACGTAAAGACCGAGTCAGCGACAAGTTCTTGGAACGGCGATCCAGTTGGTTTACAAGTCTCGCATGGGGAAGCTCCGTGCCTGCGTTGTCATCGCGCTCGTCGCACTCGTTGCCTGCGGCAGCAGCAACAACACCACACCCGTTGATGCGAAGGCGATCGACGCGCCAAGACCGATCGACGCGAAGATCTTCATGGACGCGCCGCCGCCCATGTACGACCTGACCTGCTTCGGTGTGACGCCTCCGACGACAGCCGACGCGACGGTGACCGTCTCCGGCACGACCGAGACATTCAACCAATCGCTCATGTTGCAGGCGGTCCCATCGGTGGCCATTAGCACCTACAAGAGCGGCGTAGTGGCTCCGCTCGACACCGTCACGAGCAGCGCGACCGACGGCACGTTCACGACGGGTATGCTCGTGACCGGAGGCATGCCGCTTGACGCGTACGCCAAGGCGTCGAAGGCGGGATATCGCACGACCTATCTCTACCCGCCGAGTCCACTCACGAAGGGCCTGGCGATGGTGCCGGTGCCTGTCCTCACGACGACGAGCTTCGCGCTTGCGGTCCAGCTGGTTTCGAACTCGATGGACACGCAAGACGACGCGAATAACGGCGCGATGCTCGTCACCGTCACCGACTGCGCGCTGACGCCGATGACCGGTGCCACGCTCAACGTCAAGCAGAGCAACGCCAGCGTCGGTCACATCTATGACCTGGGTGCGCTCTCAGCGGCTGCCGCGGGCGTCTATCTCGTGACCAACGTCCCCGACGGCCCGACGAGCATTTCGGCCGTCTACAACGCCATGAACTTCCCGGCGCACACGGTGCTTGCGCACAAGCAGGACGCGAACATGCTCGGATCGCTCACCGTGTCCGCGGTGAAGCCCGGTCCGTAGGCAGCGGTCGCCCGTAACCGGCGCCCGCATGGTAGACGACGGTCGTGGAGACCGTCGCGTTTCTCGAGACCACCGCAGACCGACACACGCACGTGGTCGGCGGTTTGACGGTCCTCGAGCGCCG
>JAQBQF010000096.1 GCA_028287115.1 Myxococcales bacterium | reverse complement strand
TAGTTTCTTCGACACAATTCGAGTCGTTTGTTGGTCGGATTTCGCGCCATGGGACTATCGCATTTAATCGTAACTACACAGATCACAGCAACGCGAGCTCGGCCACCGAGATGATCTTCTCCATGTCTGCAAGCATACTGCGTCCTCACGACAGCGCCGGAGGGAATCGCTCGACCTCGCTGATCACGCGGGCGTGCTCGCGCTCCCACGCGGCGAGCTGCGCTTCTTCGGTGTGCGCGCGTGGATGAGCAACCTTGTAGTAGCCGTCACCCGGACGTCGCGGGCTCGCTCGCCACACGATCGCCGGCAGTGCAGGAAGATCGCTGTGCCGGCACGCCTGCGTCAGCTCGCCGAGAGCCGCGTGGAGCGTGGGGCTGCGCGGATGCGTCGCGTGTTTCTTGCCGAGCGAACGAGCGAGCTCGGCGTAGGTGATCGATGGCTGGTTCGATCGAACGCGCTTGATCAGGTGCTTGTAGATCTCGTTGGCAAGAGGACTCATCGCGGCAGGCCTTTCAGTTTGCAATGCGGTCGAGTGGAACGTGGAGCTCGTCGGCGGAATGGCCGGCGTTGTAGGCGGAGGCTTCGGTCAGGCACTCGGCATCGATGTCGGCCTGGCCCAGCAGATCTGCGATCGTGCGCGCGACCTTGAGCATGCGATCGACGCCGCGTGCACTGATGCTCGGACGGCGCGCGACGAGCTCGGCCAGCGTGCGTTCGCCGATGTCGTCGAGCTTGCAGGTCGCGCGCAAGATCGACGTCGTCATCTCGGCGTTGCAGCCGAGGCCCCACATCGCGAGGCGCTTGCGTTGTCGCTCGCGGGCGGCGACCACGCGGGCACGCATGACGGAAGACGCCTCGGCAGGCTCGTACCGCCGGAGATCCGCGAGCGGCACCGGTTGAACGTAGACTTGGAGATCGATCCGATCGAGGAGCGGCCCCGACAGGCGCGACTGATAACGCTCGATCGCACCTTGGCTGCACGTGCACTCGCGCACGCCCGACCCAAGCCAGCCGCAGGGACATGGATTGGCGGCGGCGACCAGCAGGAACGAAGCCGGGAGCCGCAGCGTGCCGTTGACGCGATTGATCGTGACGTTGCGCTCTTCGAGCGGCTGGCGCATCGCTTCGATCGCTAGGCGTGACAGCTCGGGCACTTCGTCGAGGAACAACACGCCATTGTGCGCGAGCGAGATCTCGCCGGGGCGGGGATTGCTACCACCGCCGAGCAGCGCGGCACTGCTGATCGTGTGATGCGGCGCGCGAAACGGTCGTTCCTCGATCAAGCGATCGGCGAGTCCGAGCGCCGAGTAGATCTTCGTGGTCTCGAGAGCCTCGTCGCGCGTCATCGGCGGTAACACCGTCGGAATCCGCCGCGCGAGCATCGTCTTGCCCAAGTCGGGGGACACAGGGCGCGCCGACGAGGACTTCAAGCGCTTGTGACCGCCTGAGCCCGTTCCGATAACAACCAGGCGGTCGCCGATCGGCTTGTCACCCCGCTCGGCGAAGCCATCAAGACGGAGCGATAGTGCGAGACGCCGAGGATCGATCAGCGTCACGCGCAAGGCGTGGCGGCGCTCGAGGCTCTCGACGAGCGTTCGGCGCTTGATGGCGGACGTCCCGCCGCTCGCGAGCGACGCCAAATGCCGCGCGATGGTCTTCTCGGAGATCGGTTCGTTCGAGATGGTGGCGAGAGACCGCTCAAGCGCCGCGAGGTCCTCGGCGAGCGAAGTCTGTTTTGCCTTGAGCTCACGCAGACGTCCCCAGACGATCTCGGCCGACGCATCGTCCTTCGCCTGCTCGAATTTCTCGAGCCACTTCCGCTGCCGCCCTTCGACGTCGACCAGCTCCGCCCGAACACGCTCGACGCTCGCGCGCAGGTCAGGGGAGTCCTTGCGGACGCGACGGCGCGCGCGCTCGAGAATCTCGGCCATCACGGAGGGCGAGCGGAGAAACTCGTCGAGATACTTGAAGGTCGTCGACTCCGCCCAGTTCTGGAGAATCGTCGGTCCGTCGCATCCATCGCGAGGGCCGTAGTACCGGCGTCGATTGCAGACGTAGTAGGCGTTCTCGCGGTGGCCGCTCGACTTCCCGGTCATCGGGCTTCCGCACTGAGCGCAGCGCAGCACGCCGGAGAGCGGGTAGGTTCTTGAGGTAGGGGAGCCCTTCGTGCGAACGCGCTTCGCGTTGACCTCGGTCTTGAGCCTCTGCGCCTCGTGCCAGCGTTCGGCCGGGATGATGGCGGGATGGGTTCCAGCGAACAGCGTCTGCCGGAAGGGCGCGCTCTTCGACGGAAGCGAGGCCTGGTACGCCTGCTCGTCGTAGGAGGTGAAACCGGCGACCGCAGGGGAGTTGATGACCTTCCCAACCTTCACGGGACACCACTTGCGACCACTTCGACGCCGGAGACCCTGCCGGTTCAGTTCTTCCGAGATGCGCCGCGCCCCCATGCGCTTCTCGAGGTAGAGGTCGAAGATGATAACGACCGTCTTGGATTCGGCGTCGTCGACGTACCAGGTCTTCGCGAGCGGGTACTTCTCGCACGCGGCGCGATAGGCGTCGTCCTCGGATAGTCCGCGCGCAACGAGTTCGCGCTTCTCGCGAAGCTGGGACGTAAAACCGAACGCAGCCGGGCCACCTCCGACCTTGCCGGCTTTCGCTTTTCCGCGCTTCATTTCTCGCACCCTCTCCCCAACCATCTCCTTCTCCAATTGGGAAGCCGCCCCCAAGACGTTCAGCGCGAACCGCCCGCCGGCCGTCTTGAATTCGCGCTGCCCGCCGTGGTCCCACAGCTCGATCGAGTGCGCATGAAAGACGCGAAGAATCGCGCTCTGGATGTCCGTCGAGCGCCAGAGGCGGTCGGTGTGACGGACGATGACGCGCACCACCCGACCCTCTTCGACGTCGTGAAGGAGCTCGGCCAAGGCGGGACGCTTCTCGGGTCCGAGGTCGCCGCCGACATGCTTCGGCTCTTGATAGAGCTTCGCGACCGGCCAGCCGCGCGCATCGCACAGCTCGATGGCACGGCTCCGCTGATTTGGAAGAGACAAGTCGGTCTTGACCGACTCTTCGGCCGTCACGCGCACGTAGATCGCGGTGACCGGCAGCTCCGACGAACGCACGTCTTCAACGATTCTCACCTTCGTCATCGGCGGATTCCTCCTCGAGCGCGACCACCAGGTCCACGAGCGCGTCGATCACGTCACCGTGAATCCGGCGCGATCGTTCGTCAAGGAGTTTTGCTCTATCAACCACTCGCGCGATCGTGACCGTCGCGCGCGTTTCCTCGACGAGAAAGAGCGAGGACTCGCGCTTCGCTTCTCGTGTCATGCGGCCTCCCTCGGTGTGAACACACTGACTCCGCGAGAGGTGGAAGACCGGCCGAGCACCGTCAGACGGCGTGCATCGCGTTCCGTGTTCGGCCCGGCGAACGAGGAATCCGTGCGACTCGCTTCGATGAAACGGTCGTCATGTTCCTCAGCTCGCCATGGCCGCGCAGAACTCGCGTCGCCGGGCTCGCGAACCCGGCCGGTCTTCCGATGGAACCCTTGGAACCGTACAGCTACCGCTTCACGCCCTACTGCTTGGCTTCCGCGTCGGGGACGTACATCCAAACGCCTTTGCTCTTCGACTCGAACAACGGAGACTTCTGCAAGACCTGTCGGATCTTCGCCTTCCAGTGAGGGTTCACCTTCGTCCGCGGATGCCCGTCCACCCTCGCGTAGAGAAGCGTCAGCGACGTCTCCTCGTTCGGGTTCGGAAAGGCCGCCGCGACGACCGATTCCCACGTCGGAACAACGTCGGTCTTCTTGCCTTTGCGCTCCTGTTTCTTCGTCTTCGCCATAGAGGTTTGCGTTCGCGAGTAAGTCGAGCCCGGCGACGCAGAGTCCGCGCGACGTGATCGAACCCGGGTGCATGCGTCGGTTCCTCAAGTCCCAAACGAATCGGTGTGCAGACCTCGCTTCTGGCGAGAACGCGCCGGTAATGCTGAGGATGGTCGAGTAGTGCCTCGGGGGCGGGACGGAGACGCGAACCAACTGCGAAGCGTTCGCGCCGGGTGCGGACAGAGGCATCGCCTCGCCGACCGTCGCGCATCGCGTCGCGCACCGGGCTCGCGTTCCGCCCCGACCCCCTCCGCGTAAATCGATCACGGTTTCCATAGTTCCTCGGTTAGGCCATTGCCGGGACCGCCGACTTCGTCGCGTTTTCCACGACGAGAAGGGCGAGGTCCGACAGACTCATGGCCTCAACGTCCTGCCAGCGAACTCCGAGCTTCCGGATCTCCGGCACCTCTCCGTATTCGGCCAGCGACGTGTCGAGAAAGAAGTTCCCTGCGAGACCCTGGACCTCCGCGTAGACGTAGGGCGTGGCCGCCTGCGGGTCGCCCGTGACTTCGAGCGCGCGCACGCGTTCCCGATTCAGGAACTCACGGTTGACTTCGACGTTGCCGCCACGAATCAGGACCGAGCCAGGAATCACGAAACCGCCCTCGTCGCGGAGTTCGAAGTGGAGCCCGGGATGCATCCGAGAGACGTACTTCACGAAGGCCACGACCACATGCGCGTTCCAAGCGTCGTTGCGCACACGTGACGAGCCTTGAATGAAGTAGTTCTCGGACGATCCGGACTGACCAGCGACGAGTCCGTCGGGTTGCAGCGTCATGGGACCGGAGGCGAATCCGAATCGCGTGAACGGAAGCGTGAAGACCGTGCGTCCTTCTCGGGGCGCGACGAGTGCCAGACGTTCGTGCGTCCAAACGCAGGCGGCGTTGACCGCCGCTTGAGCGTCAAGGATGTCTTTGAGAACTTTCGACGATGCCGGTGTCCGCTTCAAGATGCTGTAGATCAGGTTGAAGTTGGCCATAGGGTGGATTGAGGTGAGTGATGCGAAGCCCGGTGCACGAATCGCGAGCGCGACTCGGCAGGCGAACCCGCTGCCCATTCCTGAGAACGTAGGACCGTGATCGACTTCCTTTCGGCGCGCGGTGCGTCGCGCCATGAACGAGTTGATGAGCCCGTCGACCTCGACAGACCCGAATGAGGTGTGCAGCTGCACGGCCATCACTGCGAATCTCCTGATGATGACCCTCGTGAACCCTGGGCTGCGGCGGACCGGGGTTGCGGACCAGGGTCCTGGCCCGGCATCACGCGACCGATGAGCGACCAGGTCGCCGCGCTCGCCGGTTGCGCGGCGAGATCGTCGGCGCGCCAGAGACACGCGTCGAGCGCGTGGCCGTCCTCGAGCGCGCCTTGAACGCCGAGCCAGAACACGCGGCCGGCACCGGCCGCGGCTACGGCGGTCGCAACCGACCGCGCCCGCCTCAGGCTTGGGACGCTCGCGAGTACCTGCCAGTGCGGCTCGTCGTACAGCGCGCCGGTCTTCGCGGCGCGGTACTGCTCGGCCTTGGCGTGCCAGACGGCCAACCGCTCCGTACCCGCGTCGAGCTCGACGAACCACGCGGTCTCGAGGACGCGCTCGTCATCCGTCGACTCGACGACAATCTGCAGGTCGGGGACGAGCGGCTGTCCGGCACGGGCACGCCGGAGTTCCCATTCGGGACGCACGAGCACGAGGCGCGCGTCGCCCCGGGTACGGCAGGCAACCACGGTCGAGACCCAGAGTCGATTCCGCGCTCGGACCGCGTTCAGGTTCAGCCTCGAAATGCCCTGGACGGTACGGAGTTCGGAGGCGTCGCAGTTCAGGACCTCCGCGACCCACGGAGCGGCCTCGGAGGTCAGGGCGTACCAAGCGTGTTCGGACGGAGACCGGGGGAACGAGCGGAGGAGCCCGAGGCGCTGGAGCCGGGCGTAGGCCGTCTTGCCCGCGCTGTGCGATCCGAAGAAGAGCGGCCACGTGTCGGCCGACGTCGCGATGGCCATCCGTCCGACGGCATACGCGAGATGAGGATCACGAGGCGCATGGAGCCGGGCCCCGGTGGTCGGCCACGGCAACTTCACGATGGCCTCCGAAGGGGAATCGAGATGCCGCAACGGCACGAGAACCAGGAGGCACCTGCTCCACAGTAGCCGCAGACGTGCACGACGCCGTGGTACGTGGCCTTACAGACGGCACATCGGAAGCGGCCGTGGATCGGATTCTCGCGACCGCAGCTCGGACAGGGGAGTGTCAGCGCGAGGAGCCGCACCGCATCGCCGCTGCGGCGCGCGAGGCCGAACCAGCCGGCCACGAGGAACCACGCGCCGTAGACGGCGAAGAGCGGGACCTTCGCGATCGCGACGGCGAACCGGAGAAACGACGGGACCTTCATCCGATGTCCAGCTTTCCCCGCGCGCGCCGCACGCGACGGATGTCGTCGACGTCAGTTGCAGCGGCCTCGGCACCGTGGAGCAGCTCGTGGACGCGCCGCATCACCTCGTCGTGCTCGCGCTCAAGCTGAGCAATCGACGCGAGCATCGGATGCGCGCACGACACGGCATCGAGTTCCGCGATCTCGTCTTCGGTGACGGAAAGGTTGAAGTCCGCCGTCTTCATGTGAACGCCGGGCAATCCCGTGCGCCGGTCCGCAAGGAACAGGTGCCTGTCCGGTAGACGCGAGAGCGTCTGCCGTAGCAGCGCGAGTTCGGCGCTGCGCTCGAGGTACCCGCTGTCCTTCTCGTCCCACGGCGCGCGGGGCTTGCGCCGCTTGCCGGTGACCGGCAGGACGAAGTCCCAGGCCGAATCAGCGACGGACCTGAAGACGCCGAAGATGTGGATGTTCTGCCGCAGCACCTCCGTGAGCGATGGTGAGATCTTCGAAATCGAAACCAAGTCCTGCGTCAGCGCTGCCAGGAACACGCCCTTGGCTCGCGCCAGCCTCACGAGGTCCGAGAACCGATCGGCGATGCTTGCTCCGCCAGCGGCGAGGAACGTCGGGAACTCATCGACTACGAGCCGCGTCGGCGGCGAGCCGTTCGGTCGCCTCCGGATCGCGTCGGAAAGCAGGAGCCAGAGGAGTCCTGCAAGCATCTTCGAAACGTCGGTCGCGCTCGGTGGAGGCGCGAGGTTCACGTTTGCGAGCTGTTCGAGGAGCGTGCTTGCATCAAGACATCCGGTCGCGCCAAGAGAGAGCCGCTTTGCGCGCAACCGAAGCACGCGCTCGAAGCGACTTTGGATTCCGAGCACGCGCTCTTTGCTCTCGCGTCGGAGCCGCTGTGCGAGTGACCGGAAGAGTTCGGCCGGACCGTGGTGCTCCGCGAGCTTCTCGAGTAGCTCCGGCGTCTCAAGGAGCTGAGGCATGACCGTGAGCGGAAGGCCGGCGCGGATGAGGCACTCGACGCCTCGATGAATCAGCCCTTCTTGCCTGAACCCGGCGCCTTGATCCATGTCCGTCGTGAACTGGCATCCGATGTCGTAGGCATGGGCCTCGGGATCCATGCCCGGCTGAAGCGAGAGGACGTTCAGACGCGGCAGCGACGATCCAAAGAGGTCGATCTGCACAACGCGCTGATACAGTTTGTGGCGAAGCGTTGGTGATAGTCCGCGCGCGACGGCAATGATCGCAGCCTTCTTGAGACCGAGGAGTTCGTTCTTGGGGTCGAGCTCGACGCCACGGTAGTGGCCCGCGTCGAGAAAGGCCTTCGAGATGAGAGCCGAGAATCTCGACTTCCCGGAGCCGCTCGGACCGTTGAGCAGCATGTGGCCGAACAGGCGCTCAACAGGGAATCGCACCTTCCATCCGTGTTCCAGGGCGTCTCCGAAAAGTACGGCCCGCTGGACGCCGGATGAGCTGAAGCTCGTCATGAGCGCGCGGTTCGCGCGTTCGCCTTCGGCGAGATGCCGCACGATGGATTGCTCCTCATCGGCGACCGCCCGTGCGCGATCGGACCCGTGGAGAAGTCGGCGGAGCCCTCGGGCGATCATTGGGCACGCTCCTCGAACGCACGCGGTTCATCAGCCATTGGCGGCGGGGGCGCCACTCGCTCGCGCGGCGCGCTCGAGCGGCGCTCGCGTTCAGTGGTGCGCGCGCGGAAGAATTCACGCGCACGCCAAGCGAAGTAACCGATGCCGGCGAGGAGAAGCACCAACCCGGCCACACCCGCCCAGCGCGGCAGCTCGATGTTGCCGCGTCCAAGGGAGAGCGCCCCGATGCGGACCACGAGCGCAGGGAGTACGGTCGCGATGAGCGCGAGCCCGAGCGCCGCACGAAGCAGGCGTTCGGCCAGACCGTGCGCGCCGAACATGAGCGCGTAGCCCGCTACTATAATGAGGAGACAGATCAGCATGGGTCATCCGATCGGCGAGCGCGCGGGTCGCCCGTTCGCATGAGGCGGTTTTGGAGTCTCCGGCAACTCTGCAGACGTCGGCGTCGCGGGACGTTCAATGACGATCGGGCGTGGCCGGGCCCCATCGGTCTCAGCTTCGGCCAGAGGCGCGATCAAAGCCTCGGCGAGCTGATGGGCACGCTTGAGCGCCTCCGGCCCCTCGACGGTACGCAGCCGTTCGAGTTGTGCGCGCCGTGCCTTCACGAGGGTGTCCGACTCTTGCGACGCGGATGGAATATCTCGGCGCGAGAACCACGAGAGGAACCCGCGCTTCTGTGGCGCGCGTGGAGGACCGCCGCTGCCAACTTCGGCAGCGCGCAGATCTGCTTCGGCCATGACGATGCGGGCCTCGATTTCGAGCTGGGCCAGTACGAGCGCCGTGCGCGCGAGTGCGTGCATCCGGGCAGAGCGCTGTTCGTCCATCAGGTGACGCCGCTCTTCGGTGCTCAGGAATGAATCGGCGGCGTTCACGAGGTGCCCCCCTTGTGAAGTCGAGCGATGCGCGCCTTGAGGTGATCCTCGACGCAGGCGGCCAGCGAGTCCGCCGTGGGATTCGACGCCTGCGAGGCCACGAGCTTGCCGGTGGCGCCGTAGTGCGCGGTGCGGGCGGTCGTGGCGCCGAGCACAGCGTCGAGCTCGGTGCGGCGTGCCGACAGCTCACGCTTGTGGACCTCGGCATGCTGCGCGCGAAGTTTTTCGAAAGCGCGGTCTCCGCGCTTCGACTTCTCCTTGAACCGGTCGCGCTCCGCGTGTGCCTTGGCGACCGCGATGCGGTAGCCGGGCCCGGGAGTCGCATCCTTGGCGTACCTGCGCGCGAACGAAATGAGCGTGAGCGTGTGCACCAATAAGAGCGCGAACTCGATCAGCGAAACGGACACCGCTTGAAGAGAGAGCGCGGTGACGATGCGCATCGCGGCGAACGCACCCGCGAACACGATATCCGTTGTGAAGAGCAGCACCTTGACCGGCCACCCGACATTGCCGCGCGTGATGATGACGGCAACGCTCGGGCCGAAGTGCATCGCTGCGGCGATGTAGAACGCGAACCGCGCCGAGACGGCCGCCGAGTACGC
>JAQBQF010000058.1 GCA_028287115.1 Myxococcales bacterium | reverse complement strand
CGCGCGCCCGGCGCCGTTGTAATCGGTGCAGCACTGGTTCGCGGCGCAGCCTGCCGGCCTCACGCCGACATCCCACGCGGCCGGTGGGACGCGCGCGCCGGTCGAGGTCGCGAAGTCTTCGAGGTACTCCTGCCCGGAACAGGCGGCGGGGTACGCGGTCTGGATCGCCGCCACGCCGACGACGCGAGCGCAGACATTCGCGAGCGCGGTCTTGGTCTGCGCGCGGCTGTGAGCGACGGCGGCAACCGCGCCGCCATAAGGAAGCGTCTGGGTCTGGCCGAAGATCACGCACGAGGCTGACTCGCCTGGGCCATGCGACATGGCGTCGGTGATCGTGACGACCACCGGCATCGTGCCGGCCCGAAATCCGACGCCGCCGATCCCGGTGTGGTTCGCCGGAATGTTCGTCGGCGCGGGCGAGCTGAGCCCGTTGCCGGTCGCGGCCTGATAGATCGATTCGATGCCGCCTTCGGGCCAGTCGTTACCGCAACCGATCGGCTGGCCGTTCGCTGTCGACAACGCGGACACCCCCGCCTGAACTGCGCTCGTACTGCTCGTGATCGGCTGCAACAAGCGCAGCGGCTGATCGGGCTGATTCGCCGCGCTGCAGTTCGCGGTGCCGTACGGTGCGATCGGGAAGTCCTGCATAGAGCCGACGCCGAACTGACTGTTCGCGACGGCGTTTTGAATGCCGGGCACGATCGTGTTGGTGAGCGCGCTCTTGAGATTGGCGATCTCGCCCGCCATCGATCCCGTCGTGTCCATCAGGAAGAACACGTCGAGCGCGGGAATGTTCGTCGAGAAGTTGAGCGGTTTGTTGATCGCGCCCGCCGGATCTTGATACGGGAGGATGAAGAAGAAGTCCTGCTGCGGGCCGCTCTGCCGATACGCGACGACGGTGATCTGCGCTTTGCCGGTGATGCCGACGAAGTCCGCGGTCACCGTCGAGGTCACGGCCGTCGCCGCCGCGAATCCTGGAATCGCAAGCGTCGCAGCGGTGATCGTGCCGACCGCCGGATTGGCGACCGTCCACGTCACCTGCGAGGTGATGTCTTGATCGACACCGTCGGCGAACTGGCCCGTCGCGGTGAACGGCTGCGAGCCCGGCACGTTGAGATCGAGCTCGACGAGCGGGTTGGTCGGGGTCACGGTGATGCCGATCAGATCGTGTGGCAACGGCCCGCCGCCGTCGCCGTCCGAGCCCGTACCGGCGTCGTCGCCAGCGCCTTTTTTGTGCGACGCACACGCAGTGACGATCGCGAGACCGAGCACGAACCAGCGGCAAGTCATGTTGCGCCCTCCGCCACGAAACGTAGCATCTTTCGCGTGGGCCACGCGAACCCGCATTGTCGTCGGAAACGGGTGCGTCAGGTCGAACCCGGCGCCGATGTAGGTGCGCAGGTCAGAGCGCGGCTTCGACCGCCTCGACCATCGTGCGCAACACCTCGAGACGAGCGAAGTACTTGTCGTTCGCCGCGATCAGCTTCCACGGGGCTTGTTCGGTGCTCGTGCGATCGAGCATCTCGCACACGGCGACGTTGTACGCGTCCCACTTCTCGCGGTTGCGCCAGTCCTCGTCGGTGATCTTGTGCTGTTTGTGGGGCGTTTTCTCCCGCTCTTCGAACCGCTTCAGCTGCTCGTCCTTGCTGATCTGCATCCAGAACTTGAGGACGATCGAGCGATTGGAGACGAGCTGCTCCTCGAAGTCGTTGATCTCACCGTAGGCGCGTGACCAATCCGGGACGCCGCAATACTTCTCGACGCGCTCGACCAGCACGCGCCCGTACCACGACCGATCGAAGATCGCGAGCCTCCCGCGCTGTGGGATGTGTCGCCAGAACCGCCACAGATACGGCCGCGCCTTCTCTTCGTCCGTCGGCGCTGCGATCGGGATCACATCGTACTTGCGCGCGTCGAGTGCCTGGGTGACCCGGCGGATTGCACCCCCTTTGCCGGCGGCATCACAGCCTTCGAACGCCGCGACCACGGACAGTTTCTCGAACCGGCGATTGCGACTCGCGAGGTTCAGCCGGCCTTGCAGTAACGCGAGCTCGTCGTCATAGGCGTCCTTCTCGAGCTTTTGATCGAGGTCGAGGCGATCGAGCACGGACACGCTGTCGATCGAGCTCGCACGATCGACCACCGGCAGAGCGTCGGACTTCGGTTTCGACTTCGTGTCGAGCCGGCGCTGGATGGCGGCGAGGATCGTCGTCCCGATCGTGAGTGATCGGTAGCGCTCGTCCTCGCCTTCGACGACCAGCCATGGCGCCTCGGCGGTGCTCGTCTCGCGCAGCAGGTGCTGCGACACCGACTTGAACTTCTTGTACATCCCGAGGTGCTTCCAGTCGGTCTCGCTGACGCGCCACGCGGTCTTTTTGCTCTTCGCGAGCTTCTTGAACCGCTTGCGCTGACCGTCCTTCGAGAGGTGCAGCCAGAACTTGAGCAGCAGCGTGCCCTCGTCCGCGAGCATCTTCTCGAACCGCAGGATGTCGCTGATCTCTTGATCGAGCTTCGCGCTCTTGGTCTCGCCGTAGACGCGGCTGATCAGCGGTTGCGAGTACCAAGATCCGACGAAGATCGCGATTCGCCGTTTCGGCGGCAGCGCGCGCCAGAACCGCCACATCGCCGGTCTGCCGTCGAGATCGTCGGGAGGGATCGGGCGCATCGCATTGGTCTGGATGTGCCGCGGATCCATCCACTCGTTGAGCAGATTGAGCGTCTCGCCTTTGCCAGCGCCATCGACGCCGCCGATCAAGATCACGACGGGGAACTCGCCCTTCTTGACGAGCTCGTACTGCGCCTTCAAGAGCGCGCGACGGAGCTCCGGCTCTTCTTTGTCGTAACGATCCTTGTCGATCTTGTGGCCCAGCTCGGCTGACTCGAACATCGGGAGTGATGGTACCGGCACGCCATCAAAGCGCCAGCGAGGTGACCGTTAGGGGCGCGTCGGCTCGATCAGTGCGAGCCCGAGCTCGGGATCGAAGCGCTTGCGTAGAAACCGCGGCCATTCGGTGACGATCACCTCGAGCGTCGGCCACACGATCGCGTCGAGCAAATGACCGCCGCGTGTCGTCGCGTCCGGCAGCCCGAGTACGCAGTGGAGATGAATGATCCGCTTGCCATCCTCGTGTGCGATATCGCCGAGCAGCGACAGCACCTCGCACTGCGACTCGACGGGAATTCGCCGGTACGTCTTCAGCTCGCGATCGAAGTACCCGAGGGTCGCGCGCGTGAAGCCGCCGACCGCCGTGATCTGGCAGCTCGCGAGCTGGAAGTCGTGCGCTAGCTTCGCGAGGCCAGCGACCGGATCCTCCTCGCGCTCGAACACGAACGCGAACGTCCGCCGATGCTCGCCGTCTCTCGCAAGCGTGACGTGCTTCATGATGAACATCGGACGTTGCATCGATCGTGCCCGCGACCTGCGAACCCGCCCGCACATCACAAAGCCCGCGGGGGACGCGACCGCGCGGGCATCGTCCTGTTACCTAGATCGTCGGATTCTCGTCCTGCGGCGAATTTTGCTGAGGCAGCGGCGCCTGCAGCAAGACGCGTTTGCCCTGACGAATCACCTCGACCGGGACACGCCCGCCATTGCTGTTCGCGAGCGCCGCAATCACATCGGCCGCACCCTGGACCTTCGTGCCACCGACGGTTGTCAGCACGTCACCGACTTGAATGCCGGCACGCGCCGCAGGGCTATTCGGTTGCACGCGCGCAACCAAGAGGCCCGCATCCTTCGGCGCACCAAAATGCGCGCGCAGCTCGGGCGTCAGGCCCATCACCATGACGCCAAGGCGTCCTTGCTGGGCCGTCGACCACACGAACGTATCGGTCTCGGCCTGTGGATCGTTCTGATCTCGAGAGCTATCCCGTTGGCTGTCATTCGAATTGCGCTGCGCGATCGCGCTCGCGGGGGCCATCCCGATGATCGCGCTTACGAGCGTAGCAGTCAGTCTTTTCATGAGTTCCTCCTCGGCCGGAGAGAGCCGGTCGCCTCGCACAAGTGGTTCATCCGGATGGCTGCATCGACCGTGCCCCATAGAGACAGCGGTTCCTGATCGTCAGAGACCCGACGGATATGTCTCCGGCAGCTCGCCATGCTCCCAGATCGCCGTACGTTCGATCGGCTCGAGCGCCCGCGTCTCGTCGAGATGGATGATCGCATCGAGTTGGTCGGGGAGATCGACTTCGAGGTAGTGACTGAAGCGTTCGGTATCCGGCCGGTACACCACACCGATCGCGCGCTGCAAGCGCGGCTCTCGCAAGGCGCCCGCCGCCTCGCCGAGGTTATCGAGGAGCAACATGAACCGCTCCATTCCCGTGGCGTGGAACAGCTCCTCGTAGCTACCGGAGAGCCCCGGCCGCACGTGCTTGCGCTCGGCGACCCCGCCCCAGTCGGATGCGGCGGTCACCGTGCCTTCGTATGTACTGAACCCGAGGAGAAAGGTCTCGTCCGGATGACGCTCGCGACACAGATGGCCGAGCGTGAGCTCGTCGAGCGCCCCACGTTGCGTCGCCGCCGAATCACCGACGTGCGAGTTGTGAGCCCACACGATGATCTTCGGCGGTAACCCGCGCTGCGCGAGATGCTCCGAGAGCGCGTCGAGCGTGTCCGCCATGTGCGTGTCGCGCAGGTTCCAGGTCGAGACACCTCCCTGGTACATCAAGCGGTAGTACTCCTCGGCACGCACGACGACGCGCGCATTCTGTTCGGCGGAAAATTGATCCTCGGCCGCCATGACACCGTCGCGCTGGAGCAAGTGCTCGCGGTGCCGCTCGATCTCGAGTAACTCCGCGACGACTTCGGGTCGACAGTTAGGATGACCCCGCGATGTCGCGTAGCCGTACTGCTGCGGTTCCTCGCCGAACCTATCGAAGCACGCGTACCGGGCACGCGCATCGTCCGCCAGCTCTGGATCCTTGTCCTCGAGATAGCTCGCCACGGCGGCGATCGATGCGTGCAACGAGTATAGATCGAGCCCGTAGAAGCCGATCTTTCGCGAGTCCTCGGCGACGTGATCGTTGTAGGTGCGAAGCCATCCGATCAGATCGAGGACGTCGGCGTTTCGCCACATCCACTGCGGGAACCGGCGAAAATCCGCAAGCGCATCGATCGCGTCGGCGTCGTTCGTCTCGTCGCGGATGTAGCGATTGATCCGATACGTGTCCGGCCAGTCGCCTTCGGTCGCGATCGCGCTGAAGCCTTTCTCGCGGATCAAGCGCTGGGTCAGCTCGGCGCGCAGTTGATAGAACTCGTGCGTTCCGTGCGTCGCTTCGCCGAGGAGCACGAAGCGCTTGTCACCGATGCGCTCGAGCAAGGGGTCGAAGTCGAACGGCGCGCCGACGAGCGGCGTGGCGGTATGGATGATCGCATGAGACAGAGACGCGTCGGCCGGCATGATCGAGCGCGCAGCAACCGTCGTGCCCGGTCGTCACCGTCGACGACGAGCCGGATCGAACGCGATCCAAGATGTCCGCGTGCGGATGTCCGCAACCGGTCGCTCGATGTGACGTCGCCGCGCGTCAGAACTATTCAACCGGCGGCTCGCCGACAGGCGATCGGTCATGACAGACTAGGGGCGACCATGGCGACGGAGCTGGCGCCTCAACGCAAGAATCTGCTGGTCCCCGACCAGGAGCGCTGGCCTCTCGATCCAAATCGCCCGGTGATCGAGCTCGATGATGTTTCGATCGCGTTCGGTGACAAGCAGGTGCTCAAGGGCTTGAGCCTGAAGATCCTGCCCGGCATGACGACGGTCGTCGTCGGACGCAGCGGATCTGGAAAGTCGGTCCTCCTCAAATTGATGATGGGCCTACTCGCGCCCGACAGCGGCCGCGTCCTGTTGTTCGGCCGCGATCTGTCGGAGGTCTCGAGCGTCGAGGTCCTCGAGCTCCGCAAACGCATGGGCATGCTGTTTCAGAACTACGCGCTGTTCGACGCATTGCCGGTCGAGGAGAACGTCGGGTTCACGCTGTTCCAGAACTCGGACATGCCCAGGCGAGACGTCACGAAGCTGTCGCACGAGCTGATCCGGATCCTCGGCCTCAGCGGCAGCGAGCGCTTGTTACCGTCGGAGCTCTCCGGCGGCATGAAGAAGCGCGTCAGCCTCGCGCGCGCGCTGGTTTCGAATCCCGAGGTCGTGTTGTTCGACGAGCCGACGACCGGACTCGATCCGATCATGATCGCGCAGGTCGACGAGATGATCGCGCTCGCGAAGGACCAGTATCAGATCACCTCGGCGATCATCAGCCACGACATGGCGAGCACGAAGCGACTCGCCGACAAGGTCGCATTCCTCCACGACGGCAAGATCATCTTCGAGGGCACCTACGACGAGTTCGTCGCGAGCACGTTGCCGCCGATCCAGTTGTTCGTCGAGGGCGCGCAGACGTCGCGGCTCTCGCGCGGCGCCGAGATCGGCTCGAAGGTCGAGAGCGCACCGATCACCGATACGCCGGTGGTCGAGCTTGTCGCCGTGCGCAAGAAGTTCGGCGGCAAGGAAGTGCTCCGCGGCGTCGATCTCCCGATCTATCCGAAGCGAACCACGGTGCTGATCGGTGCCAGTGGCTCCGGCAAATCCGTGATCATCAAGCACATCATGGGGCTGTTCAAACCCGACGCCGGCGAGATCCGTGTGTTCGGCGAGAACATCGTGCCGATGAAAGATCTCGAGCTCAACGTCATGCGCAAGCACTTCGGCCTCGTGTTCCAGCACGCGGCGTTGCTCGACTGGCTGAACGTCTACGAGAACGTGGCGTTCCCGCTCAAGGAGCGCCGCGCGACCGCACCCGATGAAGTGCGCCAGCGCGTCACCGAGATCATCGAGAGGCTCAACATCGCCGACATCATGCATCGCATGCCGGCGGAGATCTCCGAAGGGCAGAAGAAGCGCGTCGGTCTCGCGCGCGCGATGGTGATGAAACCGGAGATCATGATCTACGACGAGCCGACGACCGGCCAGGATCCGCTGCGAACTCGCGACATCGACAACATGATCCAGGAGACGCAGGAACGCTTCGACATCACGAGCATCGTGATCAGCCACGACATGGCCTCGACGTTCCGGATCGCGCACATGATCGCGCTCCTCGATCGCGGCGAGATCGCAGCCTACGGCACGCCGGCGGAAGTCCGCGCGTCAGCGAACCCGTACGTGCAACGGTTCATCCACGCGGGCTCCGTCGAAGTGCACTGAGCGGTCGGTGCGTGCAGCGCCGTCGAGACGGCGACTCACCGGGTTCGACAGGTCCTCGGAGTGCCCCGTTCACCTAACTCGGCCCACCTCATTCGTCCCCCCGGGTGTCCGATCGTATTCGTATCGAGCGCGGATGCGGCCGTGATAGTCGCGGCAGAGCTCGGGCAGTTACTTGAACAACCTTCCAAGCACGCCCCTATCTCGCGACCGCCGACCGACGGGCCAGCTCGCCGGCGTGGTATTTTGTCGGCTCGTCGTCGGCAAGCTCACGGATGAGAGCCCGATCTGGCGAGGTGAATACGAGTGCTCTTCCACAATCTGGCCTTCTTCCTGTTGTTTCCGTTCGCGGTGGCCGCAACGCGCATGCGGATCTCGTGGCAGGCCCGAAAGTGGATCCTCGTCTTCCTGAGCTACTTCGTCGTGTTCTATACGGCGTGGGAGCCGCTCTTCGTTGGTCTTGTCGTAGCACTGACCTGCATCGACTGGACCGTGGGTCGAAAGATCGCAACGGCCCGGACGAAGGGCCAGCGCAAGTTCTTTTTGATCTGCAGTCTAAGTGTCAATCTCGGACTGCTTGGTTATTACAAGTTCCACGACTTCCTGCTCGATAACCTGTCCGGTTTGGCCCACGTCATCGGGCTCGATCTCGAGGTCAACACGGCAAGCGTCGCGATTCCGCTCGGCATCTCGTTCTACACGTTTCAAAGTCTCTCCTACACGATCGATGTTTATCGTGGGCGGCCGCCTTGTGAGTCGTTCGTGGACTACGCGCTGTTCCTCGCGTTCTTCCCGCGCTTCGTTGCGGGCCCGATCGTCCGTGCGAACCAGTTCCTGCCCCAGTGCGAAGCACCGCCCACGATCGATCTCGAAAGGTTCTGCTCTGGTCTGTCACTGATCATCGTCGGGGTTTTTGCAAAGCTCGAGCTCGCGGACCGCGTCTTGAGACCGGTGGTGGATCGCGTGTTCGCGGCAGCGCTGAGCGACGGCGTCGGCCTCTTCAACGTGTGGACTGGGATCCTCGCGTATCCATGCCAGCTCTTCTTCGACTTCGCGGGCTACAGCATGGCGGCGATCGGGGCCGCTCGTTGTCTGGGATTCGACTTGCCCCAGAACTTCAACCTCCCGTTCGCGGCGCAGAGCGTCACCGAGTTCTGGCGGCGCTGGCACATCTCACTTTCGATGTGGATTCGAGACTACGTGTACATGCCGCTCACGATGTGGTTCGCGAAGCGGACACGCCGTGTCCCGGCCGGTAGAGCACGCGACATGCTGCGGCCCGCTGGTAGCTTCGCGGCGGTCGTGATCACGATGGGGCTGATGGGGCTGTGGCACGGCGCGCTGTGGACGATGGTGCTGTACGGGATCGGACATGGCTTGGTTCTCACCGTCGAGGCACTGCGGGAGCGTTCGCGAAGGACCAAGCTGCCCGATCCTCGACCTCGCACGAAGATCCACGCGATCGTTGCGACCTACGTGATCGTGTCGCTGTTGTTGGTCCTGTTTCGATCGGCGCGGATACAGGACGCACTGACCATCTGGCATCACGCGGTGGGCGCCGCTGCAATGCTCGTCTCGCCTGACGACCTGTTCCCGAGTCTTATCGTGGCAGCGATCGTGCCTTGTGTGACGGTCGCTGTTCACGTTCTCGGTCGCAACAGCAACTTCGAGTCGCTATGGTCGAGCTGCCCCCCGGTCGTGACGGGTCTGTTGCTCGGGTTCATGTTGTTTGTGCTTTCGCTCTATCATGGAGGGGGCAATGGCTTCATCTATGCTGGATTCTAAGCCGGCCCTGTCGAGGCATCCGCCTCCGGGAATTCCGCGGCATCATCGTCACATCTGGGCGGTCGCACTTGTGGTGTGGCTCGCCGGCCTCGGCGTGTTCGAGGTGGTCGTACGGCGTCACGGCTTCAAGGTTTCTCGAGAAGAACCCTCGGCCGTGTCGATTCGCCGCGCCGTCGACGAGATCCAGCCAAACGATCTCGTGCTGATCGGGGCGTCCGAGATCATGTCGGCCGTCGATCGCGAGATGCTGTCAGCCGCGCTGCACCGACGAGTCCGTTTGTTGGTCGTATACGGAGCGATCGCGAACCCTCTGTTCGAATATCTCCTCCAGCGGCGACCCGATTTTAGAGGACAGGTCATCCTGACCCTCACGGTCACGAACTTCACCAATCGGGCGAAGGTCCATGAAGCGAAGCTGCGCACCGTCCTCGAGTCGGCCTCCAAGGTCACGCCTTCACAGACGATCAGCGAAGCGATCACCGACTGGCTCGCGGATCGGTTCGTGTTCAGGAACCAACAACTCGATCTTCACGCCGAGTTCTTGGGCGAGATGCACGTCAAGATCGAGAACTTGGCGGTCACGCCCACCGGGGAGCGCGTGGCCGCCCTCAAATCACCCGAGGAATTGCGCTATCATCAAGCTGGTTGGGACCACGTTAATTTTACGCTCGACAGCGAGGCTAACAACGTCCGTGGCGCAACGGTGGGCAGAGCGTTTTCCGAGCTTCGAGCACGCGGCGGTGGGGGCCTGTTGGTGTATTTTCCATCGATCGGTGGGAAGCAGGCAGTCGAGGATCGGTTTCCAAGACAGAGCGCCTGGAATCGCCTTGCCGCAGACAGCGGCGTTCCCGCGCTACGCCTGGACGACGATCCGGAGCTGATGGCCGTCTACAAGCCCCAAGACGGGATTCACCTCGATGTCGAAACGCGCCGGCCATTCACGCGCGTGTTCGCGAAGGTGCTCGAGCGGTACGGCTTCGCGGCCGGAAAGGATCGATGAAGTTCCTGGAGAAATTCGAGAGTTACGCCGCTCGTGATCCGGATCGGTTGGCGCACGTCCATCGCGGCGGGCAGATCACCTACGGAGAGCTGGCGCGGCGTTCGGACGCGCTTGCGGTGTTCTTGACCCAGATCCTTCCAAATGATCGTGGGCCCATCGCAGTCTACGGTCATAAGCAGAGCGAGATGCTCGTCGCGTTCTTTGCGGCCTTGAAGTCGGGTCATGCCTACGTACCCGTGGAGGCCAGTCTCCCGATCGAACGGATCCGCCGAATCATCGAGAGCTCCGCCGCGCGCTGTGTCGTGAGCGTCGCTGCCCTCCCCAGCGGTGTCGAGGTCGAACACATCGTGTTGCCCGAGGAGCTCCGCACGATCATCACCGATGCCGACGGGCGGAGGCCGCCCGCCGCCGCACATGTCACCGCGGAGGAGAACGTGTACATCATGTTCACCTCCGGGAGCACGGGTGAGCCCAAGGGCGTTCAGATCACCGGCGCGTGTCTGTCGAGCTTTCTTGACTGGGCCACAACGTTATTTCCGATACCCGACGCGACCCGGTTCCTCAACCAAGCACCGTTTTCGTTCGATGTGTCGGTCATGGACATCTACGTCGCGCTCACCAACGGAGGCACGGTGTTCAGCGTCGACAAGGCTATGCTCTCGAACCCGATCTTGCTTCTAGAGTCGCTCCAGCGCTGGAAGATCGATGTCTGGTCTTCGACGCCATCGTTCGCCGAGCTTTGCCTAAAGATGACCCGTTTCAACACGACGCAGCTCGGTCCGATCGCGGTGTTCCTGTTCTGCGGCGAAGTGCTGGTCCCCGAATGTCCGCGCGCGTTACGCGAGCGCTTTCCTCAAGCGCGCGTCATCAACACGTACGGTCCCACGGAGGCGACCGTCGCAGTCACGTCGGTGGAGATCGACGACACCGTGCTGTCGCGGCCCGGCCCGCTCCCGCTCGGGCGAGTCAAGCCAGACTGCCAACTCGAGATCGTCGATGAGACCGGACACCGTGTCGCGGAAGGCGAGCGCGGCGAGGTGATCATCGTCGGCCCGAGCGTCAGTCCCGGCTACTACCGTGATCCGGACCGTACGGATAAAGCGTTCTTCGTGACGCCACGGGGGCGTGCGTATCGAACGGGCGACGCAGGAAGTGTGGTCGAGGAGACGCTCTATTACTTCGGTCGGATCGATCTCCAGATCAAGCTTCGGGGTCAACGGATCGAGCTCGAGGACATCGAGGCAAACCTCAACACACTTCCCTACGTGCAGAGGGCGGTCGTCTTGCCCATCCTGAAAGCGGGGAGGTGCGAAGCGCTCGTGGCGGTGGTTTGCGGCGACGCGGATCAGGACGTCGACCGGATCAAAGCGGATCTCGGAGCGCGCGTGCCAGAGTACATGGTGCCTCGCTATATCGAGTTCCGCGCGGACTTCCCGCTTAACGCAAACGGCAAGGTCGACCGCAAGCGACTGCGAGCTCTGCTGGACGCATCCGTTGGTGTCGATACATGATCATCGTGACGTCATGACGCTTCAGAGCAAGATTCACGAGTACCTCATCGGCGTGTTGGGTTTACCGAGCACGATCGATGTCGACACCCCGCTCATCAAGAACGGGCACCTCGATTCGTTCAACATCATGGAGCTCGCCATGTTCTTGCAAGATTCATTTTCGCTCGACTTGTCAGCCGGAGACTTCGCCGCCGATTGCGTGGATAACAACTTCGGCTCTGTTACCCGGATCGTGAGCTACTTGCAGAAGCATGGCGTTGCCGGGTTCTGACGTCCGCGCGTGAGCAACGCCCAACGGGGCACGGATGCTGCACAACTCGGTGCTGCATGCAGAAGAAATGGATCGTCGTCGCGGTGATCGTGCTGCTGGCGCTCGCACTGGGCGGTTCGTGCGTGGCCAAGTACAACAGCTTGGTCGGGCTCGATCAGAAGGTGAAGGGACAGTGGGCACAGGTTCAGAATGCGTATGAACGACGCGCGGATCTGATTCCGAACCTCGTCGAGACCGTCAAGGGCGCTGCGAGCTTCGAGAAGGAGACGTACACGGGTGTCGCGCAGGCGCGCGCGAGGGCGCAGCAAGCGACCGCGAACGTCGGAGGAGACCCGACGACCGATCCTGCCAAGCTCAAGGAGTTCGAGGCCGCGCAGAATAACCTGACGTCGCAGTTGTCGAGGCTGATGGTGGTCGTCGAGCGTTATCCGGATCTCAAGGCGACCCAGAACTTCCGCGACCTGCAGGCGCAACTCGAAGGCACGGAGAACCGAATCACCGTCGAGCGCCAGCGATTCAACGAGGCAGCGCAGCAGTTCAACACCACGCGCAACAGCTTTCCGATGAGCCTGTTCGCCGGTGTGTTCGGCTCGAAGTTCGCCGAGAAGACCTACTTCCAATCGCGCACGGGCTCCGAGACGCCACCGGCGGTGAAGTTCTAGGGAGCGCCGATGCGCGCCGCGATCTTGCTCGCGCTGATGGTCGCGACAGCGTCGGCGGCAGAGACGCCGATCCCGCCGGCGCCCGTACACTGGGTGACGGACGAGGCGGGCCTGATCTCGGAGCCGACGCGCGTCGCACTCGACCGGCGCTTGCAGCGCTACGAGCAAGCGACCGGCCACCAGGTGATCGTGTGGATCGGTAAGACGCTCGGCGGCGCCCCCATCGAAGAGTGGACCGCAAAGGCATTCTCGAAGTGGGGGATCGGGCATCGCGGCAAAGACGATGGCGTGGCGATCTTCGTGTTCGCCGACGACAAGAAGCTCCGGATCGAGGTCGGCTACGGGCTCGAAGACAAGCTCCCCGATGCATACGCGTCGCGGATCGTTCACGAGGTGATGGAGCCGGAGCTCCGCGCGGGTAAGGCCGATGCTGCGATCAGCGACGGCGTCGATCAGGTGTTATCGCGGCTCGGCGGCGAGCCCAACGGCGTCGTGACACCTGCCTTGCCGGTGCAGCGCCACGCTCCGCCGCTGTCGCCGGCGAAGATCATCTTCTGGATCGTGATCGGCATCCTTGCCCTCTTGCTCCTCGTGACGAATCCGGGCCTCGCGCTGTATTTGCTGCAGATCATCGCGCTCGGCGGCGGTCGCGGCGGCGGCGGCTTCGGTGGAGGCGATGGAGGTGGCGGCTTCGGCGGTGGCGGCGGCCGCTCCGGCGGTGGTGGCGCGAGTGGAGGATGGTGATGCGCTGGCGTGCGATCGATTCAGATCGCGTGCGTGCGGCGATCGAAGCGGCCGAGCGGACGACCTCGGGCGAGATCGTCGTCTCGGTCTCCCGATTCTTCTGGGGCAATGTCGAGAGAGCAGCGCGCCGAGCGTTCGAGCGCATCGGCGTCGCGAACACGAAGCAGCACAACGGAGTGCTGCTGTTCGTGGTGCCGGCGCGCCGGCGATTCGTCGTGCTCGGCGATGCCGGCATCCACGACAAGGTCGGGCAAGCGTTCTGGGACACCACCGCGGCTGCGATTCGCGAGCGGTTTCGCGCACGAGACTTCACCGGTGGCCTGGTGCGCGGCGTCGAGGTGATCGGGAGCCAGCTCGCCTCGTATTTCCCGCCGACAGCCGACGATGTCAACGAGCTCCCCGACGCGCCTGACTTCGCCTGATCACTTCGCGAACACGCGCCAGATTCGGCCGCCTTTGTCGTCGCTGATCAGCAGCGAGCCGTCCGGCATCATCGCGAGGCCGACGGGACGATGAGGGGCGGCTTCGGGAAGCGGGCGTCGACCGGCGTCGAAGCCCGTCGCGAATTCGGCCGGCGTGCTCGCCGGCATGCCGTTCGCGAACGGCACGAACATGACGTCGTAGCCATGAAGCTCGACGCCTTGCGCGTCGAACCGCGATCCGTGATTGGCGACGAACGCACCGTCCTGAAATCCAGGCGGCAGTTGCGTGCCGGTCGCGAACACCATGCCGAGCGGTGCCGCGTGGGCCGGTAACACGGTGGCGGGTCGCGCGACGTTCGCACAGCGACCCGTGATCTGGCCGGTGCCGCCGTACTCGGGTGCGAGCACGTTCTGATCGCGAAACGGGTCGAAGTAACAGTAGGGCCATCCGAAGTCTTCGCCGCTCGCGATCGAAACGACTTCTTCTGCCGGCAGGTTGAGATCCTGCTCGTCGGTGAACAGCTCGGGCCAGCTGTCACGCAGTTGGTCGCGCCCGCTCACCGCGCCCCACAGCGTGCCGGTGCGAGGATCGAGCGCGAGCGCGTTCGTGTCGCGCAACCCGGTCGCGAGCCGCACGCCGTCGCGCGGCTGTTGCCCGGTCCCAGATGCGGAGAATTGCCAGATCCCGGCGCGGATCGCGAGCTCGGGACACGGATCGATCCCACGCGAATGCACCGCACGATCGACGACCTGACAGGCATTGGTCGCGGACCCGATGCTGACGAACATCCGATCGCCTGCGATCGCGACGGCCTTCGCGGGATGGTCGCCGTCGGCGGGAAGGTTCGTCACCACGACCTCGGGTTGGTGGCGCGGCAGCATGTCTCCGTCGGCGATCTCGAAGCGCACGATGCGATCGTTTGCGGCGACGAACAGCCGGCCGTTGTCCCACGCGATGCCGTTGCCGCCGACGGTTCCGAACATCGCGCGCTGGTCGGCGATGCCATCGTGGTCGGTGTCGGCGAGTGCGAGCACGTGACCATCGCTCGCGCCTTCGGTCGAGCCGACCACGGCGACGAACACGATCCCCGACGGAGCGACGGTGAGGTGCCGTATGATCCCGAGATCGTGGGCGAACACCGACGCGCAGAATCCATCCCGCAGCGTGATGCCGCCGTTATCCGCGGCACAGCGCGGTTCGAGACTCGAGTCCCCGCTCGCAGCGTCGCTGATCGCGGGACCTCGATTCGAGCTGCAGGCGGCAATCAAGATCAGCGCTCTTGCGAACCGCATCGCCTAGACGTGTTGCAAACACGACGCCCGAGCCGATGCGCGAGATCGTCCACTCTCGTCGACCATCGGCGCTCGATGTGGCGGATCCCGCGTGCGAGCCCGAGGTGCGAGGAGCGAGGAGATGGCTCGCTCAGCGCTGGCGCGCGCGCAGCCGCCGCCACGCGAGCCCGGTGATCACCGCGAGCGAGACCGCGATCGCCAGCGGGATCACGTGCACGGGCTCCGTCAGGTAATGCAGCCAGCTGTCCGGTTCGGTCGCTCCGTGCCCTGGATGGGCAAAGGCGATGGCCGGTACGAGCATGCAGATGATCGCCAGGAATGCGCTGAGCTTCACGGTGCCTCCATTTATGCGGGTGACAGTCTGGGCATGCGGGGGTCGATCACATCATGCGCCGAAGGGCGAACTCCCGTCGAGCGACGAGCGTCACCTTCGGCTCGCAATGGCTCTTCATGCGCGAGGCCTTTGCCGCGTTGCAAGATATGCGGGTGATTGCCCTGAAAGATCCCGGGGACGTGACTCGGTGTTGTCATCTTCGCGTCGGGTCGACCGACGCGAACGTTGGAGATCACCTTCGTCTCGTTATTTCTTCTCATCATCGTGACCTCCGACGCCAAACATCGGCGCGTGACGTTGTTCTACGACCCGGCCTT
>JAQBQF010000057.1 GCA_028287115.1 Myxococcales bacterium | reverse complement strand
AACCTCGGCTACCGCGGCGACCACGGACCGGCCACCGAGGCCGTGCTGTACATCCCGATGGACAGCGTGGTCTCGCCCGATGGCGAGCTGTGGTTTCTCGACTTCAACAACTACGTCGTCCGCGCGATCGACGCCAACGGCGACATCCGCACCGTGATCGGCAACGGCCAGCTCGGCGATAGCCCGGCCTCGGATCATCTCCCCTCCGTGCCCGCGCTCGCGGCGTTCAACAATCACACGCCGAACCTGTTCTTCTCGAACGGCTATCTGTATCTCGCGGCGTGGCACGAGAGCCGGATCAAGCGCGTTCAACTCTCGGACATGACGATGGAGAACTTCGCGGGCCGCGGCGTGCGCACGCTCTACGACGGCGACGGCGGGCCCGCGCTCAAAGCCGCGCTCGATCTACCGTCGAGCATCACGCTCGATCCGGCCGGTCACATCGTGATCATGGACCAGGCGAATCAAGTCGTCCGCATGGTCGACGACAGCGGCAACCTCCAGACGATCGCCGGCAAGTGCGTCGTCGATCTGGACTCGCCTTGCGCTCCCGGCGTGCAGCCGCTCGCGTGTCCCGGCTCGAACAAGCTCGCGTGTATCGGCTCCGGTCCGGGACCCAACGTTAAAAAGCCGCTCACGTTCCGGGAACGCCTCGCACAGGAGTGCGCGAAGCCGTGCACGCCGAGCTACGGCGGCGACGACGGCCCAGCCCTCAACGCCCGGATGGCCCAGCCGTACGGACAATCGGCGGATCCCGCGGGACGCATCGCGTACGACCACGCCGGCAACTTGCTGATCGCCGACACCGAGAACAGCCGGATCCGCAAGGTCAGCAACGGCGTGATCACGACGATCGCGGGCACCGGCGTCGGCGGCTACTCCGGGGACGGCGGACCTGCACACGAGGCGCAGATCAATCACCCGATCGATATCGATATCGCGCCGGACAACACGATCTACTTCAGCGACGTCGACAACGACTGCATCCGCAAGATCTCCCCCGCGGGCATCATCTCGACCGTCGTCGGCCAGTGCAACCCGGACCCCAACGCGCGCGGCTTCAGTGGCGACGGCGGCCCACCGCTCCAGGCGAAGCTCAACCGGCCGTACGGCATCAACCTCGCCGGCAACAAGCTCTACGTCAGCGATTCGTACAACAACCGGATCCGCGTCGTTAACCTGCCGTAGCCGTCACTTCTCGACGAGGTCGCCGCCTTTTTCGAGCGTCTCGCCGCGAGAGGGCGTGAACGGCTCGATCACGAGCGGCGCGTGCTTCGCCATCGTCAGCGTGAAGCGATGCACTTGGTTCGCTTCGACAAACACGTCCGCCGGCGTGTACGTACGATCGACGGTCGCGGGCTTGCCGGTCTCGATCACTGCCGCGCCGGGCGGGTTCGAGACGAAGTGCACGCGGACGAGGTCCGGCGATAGCTCGAGCGGCTGCACGAGGCGCTTCACCTCGCCGGCGCGCGGGATCTCGAGGCTCGCGGTCGCGGACTGGTAGCCCGCACGCGTGAACACGATCGCTTTCGTCGCGCCGGGCGCGAGGGAGGTCAGCGTCACCGGTGTCGAGCCCACGCGCTTGCCGTCGATCTCGACCGTCGCACCGGTCGGTGTCGAGTCGAGCTCGACCGTCGCGAGTGCGGCAAGCTCGAACCGCACCGGGTTCGGTCCGGCGTGCGTCCGCAGCACGATCTGTTTCGGTTCGTGGTGGTCGAGATGCGCGGCCACGCGATACGTGCTGCCGACCTCGAGCTCGCCGATCGCGAGGGTGCCGTCGGTCGCAGTTCCGATCGTGCGGCCTTCGAGCTCGATCGTCGCGCCCTTCGGGATCGTTCTGACCGTGATCTGCGCTTGCTTGCTCGCAGCACTCGGCGGCCACGCGCCTCCGATCACCGCGAGGATCACGGCCAACACCGGGATCACGCGCGTGTGATGCGGGATCGCCGGTAGGCGGCGCGCCGGACCCGTCGGGCGGCGACCGCGCGCATCGCTCTGGACGAAGAAGCCGAACTGTTCGAGCGCGACCTGCGGCGTCTCGAGATCGAACACGCACACCGCTTCGGTCGCGATGCCCGGCAACACGTTGAAGTAGACGGCGGTCGAGAGGTTGACCATCAGGTAGAGGCCGAGACCGGCACCACCGGCCTTGCGATCGACCTGCTCGACCGAGTGCAGGCCCTTGTGGAGATGCGCGAGCACGGTGTCGCGACCGAGGCTGCCGAACGCATCGCGCACGGAAACCGCGACCTGCTTGCCGTCGCACGCGTACTGCACGACGACGCTCTGCTTCGTTCGCTGCGTGATCCGCTTCTTGGTCGGCACGCCCGAGAAGATGTGTTTGCCTTGCGCGTCGACCGGCGCGTCGTAGAGCGCGTTCATCACCATCTCGTCGATGCACTGCTCGAGCGGCTCGCGATATTTCTTCGGCGCGCCGATCTGCTCGACGAAGCCGGACACCTCCGCCATGCATCGCGACTTGTCGTCGTGCGTTCCGACGACCCGCGTGTGGATCTCGGTCTTGGGTGCCATCACCTTGTCGAGACCGAACAAGTCGTCGGCCACGATCCGTGTCGCCATCGCGGCGAGCCGGCGCAGATCGAGCTGCTCCGCGACCATCATGCCGACGATCCGATCGGACGGCATCATCAGCTCGACGACCGCCGCGAGGTTCGACCGCGGCAACACGGCGATCACCGGGCCGAGCCCGGTCAGCCGCGGCAACAGCTCACTCGGTGCAAGCTCGCCATCGATGTGGATCACGCACAAGGCTGCGGCCGGCGTGACGATCGAGTCGACCGTTCGATGAAGCTCGACCGTGTCGGCGACGGCCTCGAGCGCCGTCTCGAGCTTCAGCCCGAGAGCTTCGTCGGGCGAGACGACGACGATTCGCCGCGCGAGCACCGGCATCTCGGCTAGCTAGATCCGGTCGTCATTTGGACCGAGTATACGCGTCCGCGTGCGCGCGCGCCGGTCTCGCACCCGCGCCGATCGTGTTCGCGAGCAGCTGCTTGTAGTAGCTCGTGGCTTCGGCCTTCATGCCGGCGAGCTCCGCCGCGTAGCCCGCGCCGTAGAGCGCGTTGAACCGCAACGGCGAGTCCTCGAGCGCGGTCTTGAACGCGTCGAGCGCTTCCTTCGGCCGCTTGAGCTCGATCAACAGATCGCCGAGCTCCTCGGTCGCGTAGATCACGTGCCCCGGCTCGACGCTGTCTTTTCCGGACGCGACCTCGCGCTTCGATGCGCTGCGCATGACGTCCTCCGCCTGCTTGCTATCGTGCTGGCCGTAGGCGATCCACGCGGCGACGACGTCGCGATCGATCTGGAGGCGATCTTTCCACCACGGCGAATCGATCTTCGGCTTCAGCCGATCGAGCTCGACGAGCGCCTGCTCCGCGGACTTCAGGTCGCCGCTGCGCGCGGCGCCGAGGCCTCGCGCCGCGTACGTCACCGCTTCTGCCCACGGATATTGATCCCAGCTGTAGTCGACCTTGCGCGGGACAAGCGCCGCCGCGTCGGTCCACATCCGTCGCTCGAGCGCAAAGCGCGCGGGTGCAGCCGCGAGCGCATACGCGCCGGGGCCACTGTTGAGCTCGTACTGCGTCGCCGGATCGATCTTCGCGAGCGCCGCCTTCGCGTGCTCGTCGTCGCCCATCTGCAGATAGCCGTAGATCATGTAGTCGCTCGCGTGCAGGAAGTCGCGCGACACGCGGCCGGCGACCGGATGTTTTAGCCCGGCGGTCGCCGACTTGATGTTCCAGTCGACGACCTGTTGCCAGTTACCGAGCCGGACGTAGATGTGGCTCGGCATGTGGAGCGCGTGCGCGGCGTCGGGCGACACGTCCTCGTATTTCTGTGCGATGCCGATGGCCTTGCTCGCGTACGCCGGGTTGTCGTAGGCGTGCAGCAAGTAGTGCAACAGCCCCGGATGCTCCGGTCGCTTGTCGCGAAGCTTCTGTAGAAGATCGGCGACCGCGAGCGCTTCTGCGTACGTCTTGTCTTTCTTGTCGAGCGTCGCGAGTCGAGACAGCGCCCAGAACGCTTGCGCTTCGACATCGTCCGGATATTTCTCCGCGAGCTTCTTCTGGCCGGCGGCCCAGCTCTTGTAGCGCGCCCCGGTATCCGTCTTCTCCCAGTTCTCGTAATACGCGGCGACCGCGGCGATGTAGTCGCGCTCTTTCTCGGTCGCCTCCACCGATGCTCGCGCGCGCTCGACGGCCTCCGCGCCGCTGCGTAGCGACTCGGTCGTCGCCTGCCCCGGCCACAGCGGTTGGAAGTAGGTCATCGCCACGCCCCAGCTCAGCATCGCGCACGCCTTTTGCGACGCGAGCGGCTGTTCGAACGTGTGGCGCGCCGACACGTAGTCCATGTTGTGAAGGAACCAGAACCCGCGATCGAATTGCTTCTGCGCGTCGGGCCCGCACGAGATCTCGAGATACGCGCCACGCTCTTTGTTGGCGGCCGGCGGCTCGGTCATCACGTGACCTGCGTGCATGTCGTGCCCCGCGTGCATGTCGTGCATGTCGTCGGGCTTGGCCGCCGGCTTCGCATCGTGCGAGCCACATCCGAGCGCGCCGGCGATTCCGATCGCCGCCAACTTCGATCGACGCATCGCACCGGCTCGCCGAGCTATCCCGTTCATACCTGCGAATGTAGCAGCGTCGGCGCGACGATCACGGCTATGCGCGAGAGATCGTGAATTCTCCGCTGAGAGTCCCGGCGATCTCGATCAAGCAGCTACGCGCAGGAAACCGTGACGACGTGATTGTGCATGAGCGTCGGCTCGGTGCTCGACGTGATCATGACGCTCCCGCCACCCTTGAGCGTCGCGAAATTCGCCGCGGTCACCAACACCGTATGCGTGTGACTCGCCGCACCCATGATGTCGTAGGTCTTGTCGACGCCGGCCGCGACCTCTTCTTTGGTCACGACCATCGCGTGTGGGGCGTGGACGTGGTTCGTGGCGATCGTCACCGTCGCGTTGGTGGTCCCGCATCCGGCGGGGGCATCTGGACCGGCGTCGACCGTCACCATCGGTGTGCTGCTGTGACAGGCGACCACCGCGGAGCCAGCGACCAAACCACCGAGCAACTTGAGGAACCCTTTGCGAGACATCGTAGACATGAGCTCTCCAGTTTATGGATTCTGCGAAGAATGATCGTGCACCAAGTTAACACGATTTGTCCTATTCCTACGCGGGGTATCTTGCCCGGCTCCGACGACCTCAGTACGATGCCGAGGGGGTTTCGCATGTCCGTATCTAGATGTCGGTTCGCCGGCGGTGCGTTCGCGCTGATGCTGCTCTTCGCTGTGACGCAGACCGCCTACGCACAGAGCGCATGGGTGGCAACACCACATAGTCTCACCGTCGACCTCGCCTATCAGTACGTCCCGTCGAGCGCGGTCGTGATCTCACCCGACCTCAGCGTTCCCGATCGGGATACGCGAAATCACATCGTCACGCTCTCGGCGGACTACGTCCCGATCCCGAAGCTCGCGCTCGAATTCAGCCTGCCGATGGCGTCCGTCAGGTACGCCGGCAAGTTCCCGCACTCGCCTCCGGGCAAGTGGGATGATGGCAATTATCACACGGCGCTGACCGACTTCCGGGTCGGCGCGCGGTACCAGGTTCTCGACGAGCCTTACCTCGCGATCTCACCGCACATCGCGTTCTCGGTCCCGGTGATGAACTACGAGGTGATCGGCTTCGCCACCGGTGGCCGGCATCTCAAGCAGGCACACTTCGGCGCCAGCCTCGGCCGCACGTTTGCTCCGTACGTCCCCAACTTGTTCATCACCGGCAGCTACGAGTTCACGATCGCGGAGAGCTACAAGGCCAACGCGGACACGGAGAAGATCGGCCAGAGCCGCAGTGACCTCGCCTTCACGCTTGGCTACGTGTTCCTCGACGGCAAGCTCAACGTCAACGTCGGTGGCAACTGGCGCATCGCGCACGGCGGCGTCAACTTCACCGACTTCGCGAACGCGACTCTCGTACCGGCCGACGTCCAGCTCAA
>JAQBQF010000062.1 GCA_028287115.1 Myxococcales bacterium | reverse complement strand
CGTGCGACAGGTTGCACTGCGGCACCAGACGCGTGAGTGTTCTGACGATGCGTCTCGCGCTGTTGCTCGTCCTGGTCGTTGCCTGTGCCTCGCCGAGGACCTCCTACGAGCCTGCCGTGATGATCCGAACCGGCCGGCATCACGAGCTGCGCGATCGCCTGCGCCGGGATCCGCCGCTACCCTCCGAGGATGCGGCGCGACGCGCGATCGTCCTCGCGCGCGTCCTGCTCGATCTGTGCGTCTACTGGGACGCCGCCACCTTCGACGACGCGCTCGCCGCGTTCGACGGTGTGCGCTCGAAGGATGACCGGGTCGCGGCCGAGCTCCTCCAGGCGCGCGGCGAGGTGCTGTACTGGCGGCGGCTACTCGGCGCGAGCAAGGACTGGGACGAAGTGCGTCGTCAGTTCGCGCTCGCGGCCGGCCTTCGCGATTCGATCAAGGACTCGCGCGGGATCGCCGAGACCACGTTCTATCTCGGTCTCATCTCGCAGTTCACGAACGATCTGCCGAACGCCAAACGAGCCTTCGAGGCGTCCCTCGCGCTCGCGCGCAACGTCGATGATCCGCTCCTCACGTCGTACCCGCTTCGCCACCTCGGCGCCCTCGCCGAGGAAGCCGGAGACCTCGACGCCGCGCGCGAGCTCTACGAGGAGTCACTCGCGCTGCGCGTGAAGTCCGGCGACGCGATCCGGCTCTTCAACGCTCGCGTCACGCTCGCGACCTTCTACTGCGAGCGGCTGAACGACTGCGAGCGCGCTCGACCGCTGGTCGCCTTAGCGCGGCGCACTGCGGACGCGCTGAAGCTCCGGAACGGGCCCGAGGATGTGGCGAAGCTCGAGGCGCGGCTGCGCAAAACTACGCCGTGACGTCGCGATCGGCGTGAGGACCACGCATGGGGTGGCGGACAGGCCCGACCGGGGTTTGGTTCGCAAACACACAACGGAGTCGGCTGATCGACAGCTCTTGCCGCGCGCTACGCAGCGAACGTCCTTTCCTCACGACTTGGATGTGCTCGCGCTTCGATCAGATCCGGAATGCAGCAGCGACGCTCGGAGGTGAAGCTGGGCCTCGTCTCGAGCGCACTTACTCGGCGTCAGGGTTTGTCAGTTCGTTGGTGGCGCGATCGGAACGTTCACAAAGCGATGGAGCCAGTAGGTGCCGTACGGAAAGAGCGCCGACTGACCGGAGCGATGACGGTGTCGCGCCTCATCGTAGGCGTGCAGAAAGGCGCGATAGCGCAGCAGCGCGCGAACGCGAGCGTCCGAATCTGCGGCCGCGAACCGAGGTCGCAAATTGCGCCGTGGCTCGCGGCTCGTCGGTGAATCACGCCAACATTGCGCGAGCACAGCCCGACGACCGAGAACGCGTGCACCCGTGTTGCGGCGCTCCGTAGCGACGTCTCGCTCGACGGCCTCGACTCCTTCGCGAACCGCCTCGATGATCTCCTGTGGCGATCCGAGCTCGGGCGGGATCGTGAGATGCAACGTGACCGTCTCGGGCATGACGCCGTCATCGCTGAAGAAGTGTCGCGGTCGCGTCGCGGTGAGCGCACGACCGGACATCAGGTTTCTATAGCCGTTGACCCCCGGCCAATGATGAACGCGATCGACAAGCCGATCCTTGACCGGATTGCTCGCGGCGTAGACGAGCTTCTTGATCACGGTCTCGCGACCGATCAACTTCACCGTGCAGGCCGGCTCCGAGGACCACAGGTTCTCCCACCGCCCACGCAGCGCATTCATGCAACGAGCCACGAGCTTGTGGAAGTGCTCCGTGAATTCGGGTTCGCGGCCGTATCGATCGAAGATCGTCGTATGGTGATGGTTCGATTCGACCACCGGCAAGATCACGTCGATGCCGAACCGCTCGGCCGCGACGGCGAGGCAGTAGATGATCGCGTTGTTCGTCTCATCATCCGGTCGAAGCAAGAACTGCCGCTGCGTGCAGCGTCGGTTGAGCATGTAGAAGGAGCTCGGCAGGATTTCGCGCGGTCGCGTCATGGCGACGGCCTAGGCAAGCCCTGCGCCACTCGTTAGTCAGCGAAATCACATCATGCATCTGTCCTGTCCGACCGATCTGCGGACATCCACAGCGGACACCGGACGATCACGGCCTTGTTGACCTCGCCATACCAACCCCGGTCCGGGTTTTACCACGCACACGAGTCGCTGACCGGGTTACTGGGCGGCGCGTCGCTGAGCAGCGCAGCTACCGAAGTAGTGCTCAGTCCTCGCCGTATTGAGCCATGTCCTTACAGGTGAAGGTCCCCTCGAAGGAGACGAATTCCGCGCTCACGTCGTAGCCGTCCCGCATCTTGCCGTTCAACGACAGCGTGCTGCCCGAATCGGTGAGCGACGCTCGGATCTGGCCCTTGAACATCGTCTTGGTGCCTTCCTTGAGCTCGAGGGCCATCGGTTTCGTCTTCTGGTTGAACACGAGCTCGAAGTCGACGAGCTGAGCATCGAATCTACGGGCCCCGAACAGTACCAGGAGCGAGTCGAGGCGCTGGACCGCTTTGTAGCGCTGGTCGAACAGGCTGATGACCATGCCGTGCTTGCTCGGGACCGGCGGATCTCCCGCGTTGGCCGCTTTGCTCTGTTCGACGCCGGTTCCGGTGCACAGCAGCCACAGCGAGTCGCGGGCAAACGCGGGAGGGGCGGGAAGCGCGACGAACGTGGCGAGCCACAGCAGCTGTCTCATCGAGATCTACAACGCGGGGGTGCGCGCATTGATTCCATCGGATCTTCACAGCCGGCACACCCCGCCGGTTCGCGGGCGACCGGCATCGCGGTGGGTGATCGAAGCGGTGCTGTGTGGCAAGCCGTCGGCGGCGATCAAGCGGCCATGAAGACCTTTGGGAACGTAGCGTCACCAACAAATCGCGCGACCAACCCACCGCACTTCAACGCGATTCACGGCCTGTTCCGTGTCCGACGCCGGACACCCGATCAGTGTCCGGTTTGCGGACAGACAACAATGCTCTCTTCGCAGGCGAGCTGAGCTTGCAGCTCGGGTCGTCATGGCCGAGTCGTTCAAGTCGACGCAACTTCGCGAAGCGGGGATTCGAACCCTCGCGGAAGCGGAGCGCAGCACCGAAGGTGCGCGAGCGGAGCGTTCCCGCGAGGGTCGAAAGACCGTCGGCGGGCACGCGCGCAGCGCGTGAACGCGCGGACTCGCGAAGCGAGGACGCAGGGTCGCGAGCGAGCGACCGAGTGAGTGAGTGAATGAACGAGCGAAGCGAGTGAATGAACGAACGAAGGAGCGAGCGTGGCGACCCCGACGGGATTCGAACCCGTGTTACCTGCGTGAAAGGCGGGTGTCCTAGGCCTCTGGACGACGGGGTCTAAATTGCTGCTGATCTAATGAGTGAGCCCAGAAGGGATCGAACCTTCGACCCTCGGCTTAAAAGGCCGGTGCTCTACCACTGAGCTATGAGCCCTCACTTTGGGCGGTGCAATCTGCACCAAGGCGATCACGAATGCAATATCGGCAGCCGAAGGTCCGACCATGATTGCGTTTTCGTCCGACCGCGTTAACGCGTGAGGTATGCGAGAGAGTTGATTTTCTGAACGTGGGTCGGTAGCGTACATTTCTAGACATGGACAAGAGGGCAGCTGTACGAGTCCCCGTCCGCGTCCGGGCAAAGTGCCGGGTCGACGGGCTTGTCATCGACGGTTTGGTCGAGGACTTGTCGAAAAGTGGCCTGTTCTTGCGGGTCGCGAAGTCGCTTGGAGAGTCGGACATGGTGGAGATCTCTCTCGATCTTCCCGGGGAAGAGACCCTGCTGTTGTCCGCCAAAGTCGTTCGCGTTCAGACCGAGCCGCGCTCGGGAATGGGCCTACGCCTGGTCGGTGAGCCGGACCAGAGCCGGCGATCGTTGGCGAACTTCATCATGCGCCAGCACGCGACGTCGCGCTGAGTTTTCCCTTCCGATTCGATGGCTTATGGCTTGATCGCGGGAGCGCGCTCGTTATGATGCGCCCGCGATCACCTGTGTTCCCACACGTGCCTCCCACTCACGAAGGTCCCCGTGGCAAGCCCGTTACCCGGCGCACGGTGCTGTCGCGTCGCGACGCCCTGACCGACGAAGTAAGGGCCGAGCTCAGCCGGCGGATCGCCGAAAATGCAGGCGGCCTGCTGGTTGGTCAACAGGTCGTGGCGCTCTACGCACCCAAGGGCAGCGAGGTCGATACCGCTACGATCGATGCCGAGGCTCGCATGCTCGGCGCTCGTGTTGTTTACCCCCGGATCGTACAGGGTCAGCTCGAGCTCGCGTTTCACGAAGCACACCCCAGCGAGTTGGTGACCGCAGGCTTTGGCTTACGCGAACCCCCCGATGATGCCGCACGCGTCGTGATTTCGGAGATCACGGCGTTCGTGATGCCCGGCCTCGCGTTCGATCGCGCGGGTGGTCGGATCGGTTGGGGCCGCGGACATTACGACGCAACACTTGCAGCGGCGCCGAACGCGTTGCGCATCGGCGTCGCGTTCGAGTGTCAGGTTCTCGATCACGTTCCGCGCGATCCGCATGACGCGCTCCTTCATGTCGTCGTCACCGAGCTGGCGGCGTATCGGACTGTCGAATAATGGGTGACCTCGTCATTCTCGTGGGCGTCGCACTCGGCCTCGTCGCCGGTGTGTTCCTTGGCACGCGACTCGGGCGCGGCCGCGGCGATGCATCGGGTGCAAAGGTCGCCGAGGCCGAGGCCGGCAAGATCCGTGAAGCCGCGCAAGCCGAGGTCGAGGCGATCAAGCGCGCGGCTGAAGTCGAAGGCAAAGAAGCCGCGCGCAAACGGAAGACCGAGCTCGACGACGAGCTCAAGGCTCGCCGCACCGAGCTGCAGAAGCGCGAAGAAGAGCTGAAGAATAAAGAGCGCGAGCTCGAGCGCGCGCGCAAGGATGCAGAGCGGCGCGCCGGCGAGGTCGAGAAGAAAGAGAAGTCGGTCGACGGCAAGATCAAGCAGGCCGACTCGGCCGTCGAGAAGGCGGAGGCCGCACAGGCCGAGGCGCGCAAGAAACTCGAAGCGATCGCAGGGCTCTCGGAGGAGCAGGCGCGCAAGAAGCTCGAGGAAGAGGTCCGCGGTCAGGCGCTCGCATCGGCTGCGGTCGAGATCAAGCGGATCGAAGAAGAAGCCCAGCGCGAAGCCACCGCGCGCGCCAAGACGGTCGTCGCGACGGCGATCCAGCGGTTCGCGAGCGAGTTCGTCCACGAGCGCACGGTCGCGGTGATTCCGCTGCCATCCGACGATCTCAAGGGCCGGTTGATCGGCCGCGAAGGCCGCAACGTCCGCGCACTCGAGGCCGCGACCGGCATCGATCTGATCATCGATGACACCGCCGAGTCGATCACGATCTCGTGCTTCAATCCGGTGCGCCGCGAGGTCGCGCGGATCGCGATCTCCGCGCTCGTTGCCGACGGACGGATTCATCCAACGCGGATCGAAGAAGTCGTTCGCAAAGCCGAAAAGGAAGTCGACAAGATCTGCAAGGAAGCCGGCGAGCAGGCCGTGTTCGACCTCGGACTCAATCGCCTGCATCCCGAGCTCGTCGGGCTCCTCGGCCGCCTCAAGTTCCGCCAGTCGTACGCGCAGAACGTGCTCATGCACTCCGTGGAGGTCGGCTATCTCGCGGGCTTGATCGCGGCGGAGCTCGGAACCAACGTCAAGCTCGCACGTCGCGCCGGGCTCTTGCACGACATCGGCAAGGGCGCCGATCACGAGCAAGAAGGCGCGCACGGCGAAGTGGGCGCGCAGCTCGCCCGCAAGCACGGCGAGTCACCGAAAGTTTGTCAGGCGATCGCGGCACATCACGGTGACGAGATGGGCGTCCGGCCCGCGGCGCTGCTCGATCACATCGTCGCCGCGGCGAACTCGCTATCGGCGGCACGGCCCGGTGCGCGGCGCGAGCAGCTCGCGTCGTACATCAAGCGCCTCGACGATCTCGAAGCGATCTGCAAGCGGTTCGGCGGCGTCGAACGCGCCTACGCGCTGCAAGCCGGACGCGAGATCCGCGTCATGGTGATGAACGACCAGGTCGACGACGCCCAAGCGATCATGATGAGCAAAGAGATCGCACGCGCGATCGAGACCGAAGCGACGTATCCCGGCCAGGTGCGCGTCGTCGTCGTCCGCGAGACCCGCGCGTCGGACTACGCACGTTAGCTCGGCCGTGGCCTCGAGCTCCAGCACGTCGTCACGGCCTCTCTGTCGAGCCTCAGCCACCGCAAGGTCGAGCGTCCGCAGACATCCGCGCGCTCGTCACGCGATGACGCTCGGTGGATCGCTCGAGGTGAACATCCCGCTCCTCAGCCGTTCTCGGAGAATTCCGAGCACGAAACGTGCTCTGTCTCATGATCGCCATGAAGGACCTGATCGGAAAGCTCGCGAAGCCGCCGGTCGTCGTCGGCGCAGCCGTGGTGACCGCGATCGTGCAGGGTCGTAAACCGGGCGAAGCGGCACGGTTTCTCGTCGGTGTCCCGCTCACCGCGCTCGCCACCAAGGTCATCAAGCGATTGCACCCGGAATACAGGCCGAGCTTCTGCGACCGCAAGCCGCGCCAGTCATTTCCGAGCGGTCACTCGGCGAGTGTCACCGCGTATCTGCTTTCGCTGGTCGACTCGTGTTCGGCGTGGTGGGCGCTCCCGCTCGTGGGCGCTGGCGTCGCGATGGTCAACGTGTCGCGCGTAAAGAATCGCGAACATTGGATCTCCGATGTCGTGGTCGGCGACCTCGTGGGCGCTGTCGGTGCACTCGCCGGCGCCATCGTCGCGCGCGTGATCGCGAAGACGAGGCGGCCCTCCACTTCCACCGACGTCACCGCGTCACGCCGGAATGCTCCGCCCTCGCCTTTTGCAACCTAATTGACCGGCCGAGCTCCGCGCGCGCCCAACTGCAATCCATAAGACCGGTCGCGGGTCGCCTACTGCGGTAGACTAGACGGCCGGCAATAACCGTGTGTTTGGGAGGTAGACTGTGCGGGAGCGGACCGATGGGCGAGAGACCACCGTCGTCACGGAAGTCCGCATCAATCCGCTCGTCGACGTCAGTCGCGAGGAGCTCACCGCCATCGCCGGCGGGCCGCTCGTCCGCGTGGAGCGAATCGACGGCGGCCTGACGAACACGATCCACCGCGTGGTTCGCGCATCGGGCGAGGTCCTCGCGATCAAGCACTATGCGGAAGGCAGAGATGCCTTCGACGCGGAGCTCGTGACCCTCACCCTCCTGCATGGCACGTTGCCCGTGCCGGAAGTGGTGACCGCGGCACCGGAGGCTCCGGCGATCGCGTATCGCTGGATCGATGGCATCACGTTCAACGAGTGCCGGCGAAACGAGCCACCCACGGCATTTGCATCGCTCGCCGATCCGCTCGGTCGGCTCCTCGCATGGCTCGCACGAACGGATGCGACCGAGCCGTTCGAGCTCGCATCGATCCTCGTCACGACCGACGAGCAACTTGCCCGCGGGCGCGCGCGAACAAGGATCGGCGGCCCACTCGCCGACACGTTCCGTCGCGCGTTCGACAAGTTCGCACCGCTGCTCGCGTTCGGAAACGTATGTCTCGTCCATGGCGATCTCGGGGGCCGCAACTTGATCGTCCAGCACGCGCAACGCGATCGGTGGAGAATCGGCGGCGTGATCGATTGGGAAGCGACGAGCACCGGCTCGCCACTGCTCGACCTCGGCAGCATCTTTCGCTACGCGGATCGCTACGATGCGAAGTTCCGCGAGGACTTCGAGCGCGGTTACCGCGAGGCCGACGGCACGCTGCCGGACAATTGGCTGAACATGTCGCGGCTGCTCGATGCGACGTGGGTGGTCGACATGCTCGACGAAGCCCGCGAGCTCCCCGGCGTGTTCGCGGACTGCAAGATGCTGCTCGCGAAGCTCGCCACCGATCTCGGCACCTGAGTCCTACGAATCGAGGCTCATTGTGGAGAGGCTGCTTCGACGGTGGCCGGCTCTCGGGGTAGGCTCCGCTCGATGGCGATCCTCGACGAGCTGAAAGCGCGCGGCCTCTACGCCGAGTGCACCGACCCAGCAGGCCTCACACAACTGCTCGCGAACGAAGCACCCGTTTCCGTATACGCCGGTTACGATCCGACCTCGGCGAGCCTTCACGTCGGCAATCTCGTCCCGACGATCCTGCTCAAACGGTTTCAGCTCGCCGGGCACCGGCCGATCATCGTCGTCGGTGGGGCCACCGGCATGATCGGCGATCCATCGGGCAAGAGCGAAGAGCGCAACTTGCTCGATGCCGCAACCCTCGAGGCGAACGTCGCCGGGATTCGATCGCAGCTGTCGCGCCTGCTCGACTTCGACGACCCGAAGACGGGCGCGCAGATGACGAACAACGCCGACTGGACGCGGGGCGTGTCGTATCTCGAGTTCCTGCGCGACATCGGCAAGCACCTGACGATCAACTATATGACGGCGAAGGACTCGGTGAAGAAGCGGCTCGAGGGCGACGCCGGCATCAGCTACACCGAGTTCTCGTACATGTTGCTCCAGGCGTTCGACTTCGTGCAGCTCGCGAAGTCCCACCGATGCCGCCTGCAGGTCGGCGGCAACGATCAGTACGGCAACATCACGGCGGGGTGCGAGCTGTCGCGCAAGATGGGCGGACCGCATCTGTTCGGGCTCACCGCGCCGCTGCTCCTCGACTCGAGCGGCGAGAAGATGGGCAAGACGTCGACCGGCGAGCGCGTCTGGCTCGATCCCGAGCGCACGAGCCCGTACGCGTTCTACCAGTACTGGATCAAGGTCACCGACGAAGACGCGGCGCGGCTGCTCAGGTGGTTCTCGCTGAAACCACTGACCGAGATCGACGACATCCTGCGCACCCACGATGCCGATCGCGCGCAGCGGTTGGCTCAGCGCGAGGTTGCGCGTGCCCTCACGGGATGGCTGCACGGAGAGCCCGCGATCGCACGCGTCGAAGCGGCGGGCCGCGTGATGTTCGGCGGCGATCTGAAGGGCCTGACGGACGCCGACCTCGCGGTCCTCGTCGGCACCGCACCGACGCTCGAGATCGCGCGCGCCGAGCTCGACGCCGGCATGCCGATCATCGATCTCCTCGCACGCACCGTCGCGGACTCCAAAGGCGCCGCACGCCGATTGCTGACACAGGGCGGCGTTCAGCTCAACAACGCCAAGCTCACCGACGTCGATCGCAAGATCACCGCCGCCGATCTCGCGACCGAAACGATGTTGATGGTCGGCACGAAGAAAGATCGCTGGCTCGTTCGCGTCCGCTGACTAGATCGGCGTGCTCGGCGGCGAGATCAGCGCGCCGAGGTTCACGACGGTACCGTGGACGAGGATGTAACCGACGCCACCGCCGCCGCCGCCACCACCCGCGGAACTGGCGCCGAGCGCTTCACCATCACGGTCGCTCGCAGCACCCGTGGCGAGCGCGCCGCCGCGGCCGCCGGTTTGCGCGCCAATGCCACCGTTGGCGCGCGACCCGCTCGCGACGCCATTTTGGCCCGCTTGCGTAAACCCCGCATTGCCGCCACCACCACCGCCGCCGCCATTCGCCGCGATCACCGATCCGCCCGCGAACGTGATGCTCGGCGAATCGAAGCTGATCACGCCGCCGGTTCCGCCCCCGCCGCCGCCCCCGGCGGCCTGGTTACCTTTGTCTCCGCCTGCGCCACCGGTCGTGATCGAGGCGGCGAACATGATCGATTGTTTCGCGGCGAGCTCGATGCCGCCGCCGGCTTTTCCACCGTTACCGCCGGCGGCACCGCTGCCGGATCCCTTCGAGCCCTTCGCACCTGGACAGCCGCCGCGAATCGCCGCCGGGATCGCGGCGAGCGCGGTGCCGCCGGCGCCTCCTACATCTTGATTGGCCGTGCCGCCAGAGCCACCGACGGTCGCGAAGCCACCTCCGCCTCCACCACCGCCATCACTGGAGGTCCCGACCCCCGGCGCGGCAGCATTGGCCGTGCATGCCACGAGGTCCGCGCCCGGTCCGGTATTTCCGCCTTGCGCACTGCTCGCGTCGATCAGGGTGTTCGTCGCGATCGTGGTTTCGGACGCAAAGATCACCGGCTTGTCGCCGACGATCACGAGCGTTCCGCTCATGTCGAGCGAGTGCACGAGGACCAACAGCGCATGCGTCCCATCGCGCTGGGTGATGTCACTCTTCACATAGGTCGTGCCGCCTGACACGCCGGACCCGCCGAACATTCCGCCACCATTGGTCGTCAGCGTCGCCGCGCCGCTGATCGTCATGCCCGTCGTCGGGAAGCTCGCGTGCGCGCAGCCGTCGAAGTGAACCGCCCAGTCGCATGCCGGCTTGGTATCGGGCGTGACCAGGACATCGCCGTTGGAAGCGTCGATCGGAGCGGCATCGCTGCCGTTGCTTCCGGCATCACCGCCAAGCCCGTGGTGATACGAGCACGCGGTGAACAGCGCGAGGATCGAGAAGATCCGCACTAGCGGCCACCGTCGACGATGATGCGCATCCGTCGGATGTTACCCCCGCCCCGCGTAGCCTGTCGTGCGCAACGAAGGGACATCCTTACGCGCCGCGAGAACGCGCCCTTACAAGATCTG
>JAQBQF010000049.1 GCA_028287115.1 Myxococcales bacterium | reverse complement strand
GCGGTCGATCTCAAGGGCATCGACGTCCGCTATCTGCCGGTCGGCAAGCGCAGCGACAACGTCGGCATCGTCGCATTCAACGTGCGGCGCTACATCGCCAACAAGGACGCCTACGAGGTCTACGTCGAGATCCAGAACTTCGGCCAGGAGCCTGCGCATCGCACGTTGACGCTGTTCAACGGCGACACCCCGGTGTTCACGAGCACGGGCGCGCAAGGCAAGATCGATCTCGAGCCCGGCCAGCGCGTGCGCAAGGTCTACGAGAAGCTGCCCGGCGGCGATGGCCAGCTCCGCGCGTCGCTGCGGCCGGTCGAGGGTCCCGGCGGCAGTGACTCGTTCGCGCTCGACGACACCGCGTACGCGCTGCTGCCGGCGCGCAAGAAGCAGAAGCTCCTGATGGTCACCAGCGACAACCTGTTCCTCGAGGCCGCGACGCTCGTCTACGACAACATCGAGCCGATGAAGGTGACGCCCGAGGAATACACGGCGAAGCCATCGCTCGCCGACGGCATGGATGTCGTCGTGTTCGACGACTTCACGCCCGAGGTCATCCCTCCGCCGCCGGCGAGCCTGCTCTACTTCCATCCGAGCGGCCCGCACTCGCCGATCGCGATCGCGAAGGAGATCCGCGATCCGCACATCAACGAGATCGACGAAGGCCACCCCGTGATGCGCTGGGTGACGATGTCCGATGTTTACATGGACAAGAGCGAGGTGTTCGCGCCGGATCCCAAGAAGGGCGAATCGACGATCGCGTACTACGTCACCGATCCGATCATCGCTGCGAAGCGCGACGGCAAGCGCAAGATCCTCGCGTTCGGGTTCGCGCTGCCTTCGAGCGGGCGCGACGCGGCGACCGACCTGCCGATGCGCGTCGCGTTCCCGATGCTGCTCGTCAACGCGCTCAACTGGTTCGCGGGCGATCAGACGGATCTGCTCACGACCTATGCGACCGGATCGCGCGAACGCGTACCGCTCGACGGTGTGGTCGGCGCGACCGATGCCGAGGTCCGCGGACCGGACGGTACGATCACCCGCACGCCGGTGATCGACGGGCTGGCGACGTTCTACGGCTCGCGCGTCGGTTACTACGATCTGTCGGCGAAGGGCCCGGACGGCAAGGTGATCGCGCAGATCCTGCTCGCAGCGAACCTCGCGTCGCCGGCCGAATCCGAGATCGCTCCGTCGACGACCCTGACGCTCGGTGGCAAGCAACTGACCGCGCCCGAAGCGTTCTCGATCACGCACAGCCAGAAGCTGTGGCTCTACTTCATGCTGATCGCAGCCGTCCTGATCGTGACGGAGTGGATCACGTACCATCGAAGGATCACCGTCTGATGGCGACCACCGCGCGATCGCTCGTCCGCATGCTACTGCGCCCGAGTGCGCTGATCCGCATCGCGATCGCGCTCGTCTGTGCGACCGCGATCGTCATGGGGCTCTCGATGTGGATCGACGGCCGCTCGAGCCTACCGATCGCGATCGGCAGCCGGCCGATCACGCTCCTCGATCCGGACAAGCTGTATCTGATCGCGATCGTCCCGGTGTTCTTCCTGGTGCGCGTGCTGTCGTTGACCGATCTGTCGGTGCTGCAGCAGGTCGTCCAGGCGTCGCTGCGTACGCTCGTGATCGCCTCGCTCGCGTTCGCGGTCGCGCGGCCTTCGTGGATCACGGAGACCAGCCGCGTGTCGACGGTCGTGCTCGTCGATGTCTCCGACTCGATCTCCGAGAAGCAGCTCGCGGCCGCCAAGCAGTACGTCGACGACCTCGAGAAGGCCGAAGGCTCGGGCAACCTCCAGCTCATCACGTTCGCCGAGAAGCCTTCGGTCGCGCGCAAGCAGGACGGCTCGGCGCTGTCGGCAAGCGTCAAGCGTCACGCCGACGCCGGCGCCGGCACGGACACGCAGGCCGCGATGCAGCTCGCGTACGGGCTCTATCCGGACGGCTACCTGCCGCGCATGGTGATCGTCTCGGACGGCAACCAGACGCAGGGCGATGCCGCGGTCGAGGCCTATCGCGCGCGCGAGCTCGGCGTTCACATCTCGTGGCGAACGTTCGATCAGGACAAGACGTCGGAGGTACGCGTCGTCGGCGTCACGGTACCCGACGAGATCAAGGTCGGCCAGCCGTACGAGGTCACGGCCGAGGTGTGGTCGACCGAGAAGCAGACCGTCACGCTGGCGCTGCAGCAGGACGAGTTTCCAAATCCGCTCGAGCCGACGAAGGACGTCGAGCTGCGCGAGGGCAAGAACCTGGTGAAGTTCAAGTCCGACGCGAAGCATGCGGGCGCGACGACCTATCGGCTGCGGCTCGCGAAGTTCGAGAAGGACACCGAGAAGCACAACAACGAGGCGGTGATGACCGCGCCCGTGAAGGGCAAGCCGAGCATCCTCTACGTCGAAGGCGGCGTGCTGCGCGAACCGGGCAGCGCCAAGTATCTCGAGAAGGCGCTGCAGCACGAGAACATCGACGTCACCGTGCGTGGACCATCGGGCATCCCGAGTAATCCCAAGGAGCTCGAGAAGTACGACCTCGTGCTCGTCAGCGACGTGCCCGCGCACCTGATGGGTGCAGGTCAAATGGCAGCGCTCGACTCGTACGTCTCGAGCATGGGCGGCGGCCTCATCATGGCGGGCGGCGAAGACTCGTTCGGCTCCGGCGGCTACGAGCGCACGCGGATCGAGCAAATGATGCCGGTGCGGTTCGACTCCGAGAAGATCAAGGAGCAGCCGGATGTCGCGCTCGTCCTCGTGATCGATCGCTCCGGCTCGATGCAGGGCCCGAAGCTCGAGGCGGCCAAAGAATCGGCGCGCGTCACGGCGGAGGTGCTGTCGCCGAACGACTACATCGCGGTCGTCGCGTTCGATAGCGAAGCGACCGTCTTCGTGCACCCGACACGCGCCTCGAACCGGACGCGGATCTCGGCCGAGATCTCCCGCCTGCAGTCAGGCGGCGGCACCAACATCTTCCCCGGCCTCAAAGAGGCATACGAGATCCTTCAAGGCATCAACGCGAAGGTCAAGCACGTCATCCTGATGACCGACGGCGAGGCGCCGACCGATGGCATCGCGGAGCTCGTGCAGGACATGCGCGCTTCGCGGATCACCGTCTCCTGCGTCGGCGTGCAGGGCGCCGATCGCACGATGCTCGCGAACATCGCGGACGCCGGCGAGGGCCGCCTCTACATGGTCGAGGACATCGGCGCGCTGCCGAAGATCTTCATGAAGGAGACGCAAGAAGCGCAGAAGAGCCAGCTCGTCGAAGACTTGATCCACGTCCGCATCGCCAAGAAGGTCGAGGCGATCGAAGGCACCAACGTCGAGAGCGCGCCCGCGCTCCACGGCTACGTGACGACCAAACCGAAGCCGACGTCCGAGACGATCCTGATCTCGGACCTCGGCGAGCCGATCCTCGCGCGCTGGCGCTACGGCGCGGGCACCACCGTCGCGTGGACCAGTGACGTCAAGAACCGGTGGAGCGTCGACTGGATCCGCTGGGGCGGCTACCCGAAGTTCTGGGCGCAGGTCGTTCGCTCGTCGATGCGCCGCAAGGTCTACGACAGCTACGATCTATTTGCGAAGGTCGCCGACGGCCGCGCGCAAGTCACGGTCGACGCGATCGACTCCGGCGACAAGTTCGTCAACGAGCTCGACACCGACTTGCAAGTGATCGATCCGGCGACGAGCAAGGTCACCGAGACCATCGCGATGAATCAGACCGCGGCAGGCCGTTACACCGCGGACTTCAAGATCCAGAAGTACGGCAGCTACCTGCTCAAGGCCGTGCACAAGCGCGACGGCAAGACGGTCGCCGAATCACTCGGCTCCGTCGCGCTGTCGTATCCGCTCGAGTACCTGCGGTCGACGCCCGACGTCGAGCCGCTCAAGCACGCCGCGCAAGTCAGCGGCGGGCACGATCAAGCACAGCCGGCGCAGGTGTGGGATCCGGGCAAGGAGAGCGTCAGTTACACGCAGGATCTGTGGCCCTACGTGCTGCTGCTGGTGGCCGGACTGTTCATCTTCGATCTGTACGCGAAGCGCGTCAGGCTCTTCGGATATCGAACGATCAAGTTCTGAGATCCGAGTCCGAGCCCGATTCCGATTCCGATTCCGATTCCGATTCCGATTCCGATTCCGATTCCGATTCCGATTCCGATTCCGATTCCGATTCCGATTCCGATTCCGATTCCGATTCCGATTCCGATTCC
>JAQBQF010000039.1 GCA_028287115.1 Myxococcales bacterium | reverse complement strand
ATGCGCGACGACCTGGAACAGGATCAGCAGCCACGCGAAGACCTTCGCGCCGCCGGTCGCGGGAGCTGGCATCCACGCAAGGAGCGACAGCACGATGACGACGATGAACACGAGCTGGAGAAGTGCGACGACCTTGAGCTTGCCCGGTGCCTCGATGAGTCCCTTGAACAGCGACACCAAGGGGATGTCGCCATGGACCGGTATCAGGTAGGGAACCAGCAGACTGAGGACGCCGATCGTGACGAGCACGCGCGGCAACAGCGCCTCGCGATATTCGTTGCGGACGAGCAATCCCGGCACGAGGACGAGCACTCCGACGATCGGCAGGAGCTGCTGCCACTCCGGGAACTTCGTGATCGCGAGAGGGACGAACACGCCGACCAGTCCGAACAGCGCCGCGAGGATGCCGCGCGGCATCGCGGGCATCGGGATCGCGGCGATCACGACACTGAGGAGGCCGACCGACGCGATGATCAGCATCGGCAGCTTCGCCTTGCCTTCGCCGTGGAGGATCGCATCCCAGTTGAACGCGAGCGGATCCGTCGAGAGCGGCGTCGCAAAGGCGATGAGCGTGAGTGCGCCCCAGATGAACATCATCGCCTTGAGGCTGTGCGCCCACGGCTCGCTCGGATGGCCTGCGCGCGATGCGGTCTGCGACGCGAGATACGGCGATGCGCCGCCCATGTCGATCGGGCCGTTCATGCCGATGAGGCCGCCGCTCGGGCGGGCGCTCCGGCCGGAGGGGCTCATCATCCCGCCGCTCATGCCGCCGCCGCTCATGCCGCCGCCGCTCATGCCACCACCCATCCCGCCGCTCGGTGGTGGCGGAACCTGTGTCGGTTGCAGATGCGGCTGCTGCATCGGTGCGGGTGGGCTCGGTTGCGGTGGCTGTCCTCCGCCGGGAACGAACATCGTCGCGGCGTTCGCGGCAGCTTGTTGCGGAGTTTGTGCGCCGTAGCCGGGTGGTTGTGAGCCACCGGTCGGCCTCGGCGCCGCGGGATAGTTCGGCTGCGATGGATTGTTCGCGCGCGGCGCGGCCATCGGCTGCTGCGAGGGTCCCGGTCGCTGTTGCTGCTGCTTGACCGCGTCGAGCACATCGTTCGCCGAATATCCGAACGCGGTCTTCGCGACGCCCGGTTGCACCGCCGGCGCCGGAGCCTGCTTCGCGCCGCAGAACACGCAGTGCAATGCGGCTTCGGGCAGATCCTTGGTGCAGCTAGCGCATTTCTTCACGAGTCCCCCGTCGGTGAGGCCGACTATACATTAGGCTCGGCGCATGGTGAGTCTCGGGGACGTCAAGCGCAGTGCAGCGACACTGTTCGCGCAAGGTCAGCACCTCGCAGCACTTCGTCTCTACGATGCGATCGTCGCATTCGCTCCGCTCGACTTCGATGCGCGGATTCGCGTCGCGGACTGTGCGCTCGCGCTCGGCGATCCGCGGGCGGCCAATGTCTATCGTGCGGTCGGTTGGTTCTGTCTCAAGGCGGGGCACTCCCTTCCGGCGCTGGTCTGCGCGCGCGTGCTCGAGGCCCACGGGGCCGATTCTTCCGACTTGCTCGCGTCGCTCGTCGTGACGTACGGCAGCGAGAGCGAGATGCTCGGCAAGGTCGCGTCGCGTGTCGCGATTCCTCCCGACACGATCCAGATCGACGTTCCCGACGTGCGACTACCGGCGCCACCGGATGCGCTCGCCACCGCGCTCGCTCGCGCCGAGCACGCGACGGCGTCGTTCAAAGACTTTCCGGACTCGCTGCATCCGATTCCGCTCCTCTCGGCGTTATCGGAGGCCGCGTTTCGTCGCGTGCTCGGGACCTTGCTCCTGCGCCGCTTGCCGGCCTCGGCACTCGTGATCCGCGAAGGCGAGCCGGGAAATTCGTTCTTCTTTGTCGCGAGCGGGCAACTCCGCGTGTTCGCGACCGACGGCCTCGGCAGACAGACCGAGCTCGCGGCGCTCGGCGAGAACGCGGTGTTCGGCGAGATGGCCCTGCTCTCCGCGCAACCGCGATCGGCGAGTGTCGGCTGCATGACCGAGGTCGATCTGCTCGAGGTCGGTCGCCAGTCGTTGGCATCACTCGCGGACGAGCTCGGCCCCGTCGCCGAAGCCCTTCACGGGTTCACGCGCGAGCGCTTGCTCGGAAACTTGATGGCGACGAGCCCCCTGTTCAAGCCGTTCAATCGGATGCAGCAGCGCGATCTGTTGCGGCGCTTCACGAGTCACGACGTCGCCGCCGGTACGGTCGTGATCAACGAAGGCGAAGAAGGCCGCGGGCTGTTCGTCGTGCTGTCGGGCGAGCTCGATGTCTCGCACCGCGCCGGCGACGGCAATGCGGTGCCACTCGGCACGCTGCGAACGGGCGACGTGTTCGGCGAGATGTCGATCGTCCGGAACGCTCGCACCTCCGCGACCGTCGTGGCGCAGCGCCCGGCGACCGTGCTGTTCCTCGCACGCGAGTACGTGTCTCGCATTGTCTCGGGGGTACCCGAAATCAAGAGCTATCTCGAAGCCTTGGCCGAAGACCGCGAGATCGATAATCAACTCTCGATCGGCGAGGACGAAACACCCGCGGACGAGCGAATCCTGATTTAGGGCCTATACTTGGTGCATGGACGAGCAACAAGCGAAACGCCCGGGCGTCTCGAAGCTGCTGTGGGTATTCGTGATCCTCGCGATGGTACTTCTGTGGTGGTATTTCCGCCCTGAAGCCGATCCGGGAGCCACGCTGGCCGAGCAAGCCGCTGACACCTCGAGTGCGCAGGCCCAGGCACAAGTCGATCCGGACGATGTCCTGGTCGATCTCAAAGACGACGCGAGTCCGGAGCAGATCGCCAAGCTCGAGCGTGATCTCGGCATCAAGCTCGTCCTCGTCGATTCGACCGCCGCGGAGCAGAAGCTGTTCCGAGCGCACGTCGATCCGAGTCGCGAGACCGAGATCATCGCGGCTCTCTCGCAGCGCCCCGAGGTCGAGATCGCCGAGCCCGACTCGGTGATGCAGCTGTCTCCCGAGGAGCAAGAGATCGCCGCTCCGCCCGTCGAGGCCAAGCACGAAGGTTTCCCGAACGACCCCAAGTACAAGTTCCAGTGGCACCTGAACCAGATCGGCATGCCCGCCGCGTGGAAGCTCGCCAACGGTAACGGCGTGATCGTCGCGGTGCTCGACACCGGTGTCGCGTACGAGAACTACAAGCAGTTCACGAAGCTGCCGGACCTCGAAGGCATCACGTTCGTCGATCCGTATGACTTCGTCGGCAACTCGACGCACGCGAACGACGACCACGGTCACGGCTCGCACGTCACCGGCACGATCGCCCAGGCGACGAACAACGGCATCGGCGTCGCCGGCGTCGCGCTCGACGTCAAGATCATGCCGCTCAAGGTCCTCTCGGGATCGGGCTCGGGCTCGGTCGCCGGGATCGCAGACGCGATTCACTTCGCCGCCGATCACGGCGCGAAGGTCATCAACATGAGCCTCGGCGGCGCGTTCCCCTCGCGCGTCCTCAAGAAGGCCGTCGAGTACGCGCACGGCAAGGGCGTCACCGTCGTGTGCGCCGCAGGTAACGAGAGCCGCAACAAGGTCGGCTATCCGGCGGCGTATCCGGGCGCGGTCGCCGTGTCGGCGACGCAGTTCGACGAAGCGACCACGTTCTACTCGAACTACGGCAAGGACATCGACATCGCGGCGCCGGGCGGCAACACCCGCGTCGATCAGAACAACGACGGCATGCCCGACGGCGTGCTCCAGAATACGATCGCGATCGGCGATCCGACCAAGAACGATTACTACGGCTACATGGGCACGTCGATGGCGTCGCCGCACGTCGCCGGTGTCGCGGCGCTCGTGATCGGTGAAGGCGTGACCGATCCGAACATGGTCGAGAAGATCCTCAAGGACTCGGCTCGCAAGCCGCACGATCAGAAGTACACGACCGATCGCTACGGCGCGGGCATCATCGATGCGCCGGCCGCGATCCTCAAGGCGCGCTCGTCGAGCGGCGGCTGGCAGCTCGGTCTCGGCCTCCTGATGGCCGGCGCCGTTGCGGCAAGCGCACGCAAGCGCGGCCTCGGGACGAAGCTCGGACCGTCCTACCTCGCAGGCGTGATGGTCGGCGCTTCCGGTCTGTTCTTCCTGCCGTACTTCGCACCGAGCCTGTCGTCGGTGCCGGTGATCCACGCGCTGACGCAAGGCTTGCCTACGTGGGACCTCGGCCTCCTCGGCGCGGAAGGTCACGGCAACGCGCTGTTCTTCAGCGCGCTGATCCCGCTCGGCCTGCTCGCGGTCGGCTACAGCGTGCCGAAGCTACGCGGCGTGCTCGCCGGTCTCGCGATCGGCGTCGCGGCGCACCTCGCGTTCTTCGCGGTCGTCCCGATGACGACGCTGCACTACGTCCCGGTGGTCGGCACGATCTGGCTCGCGGTCAACGCGCTAGCCTGCATCGGGCTCGCTCGCCTCGCGCTGCGCCGTTAACTCGTCGCTACGACCCGAAGCCCTCGAAGAGCGATCTTCGAGGGCTTTCTTGTATCCGAGCTCAGCGCAGGGCGAGCTCGCACGTAGAGCCCTGGCCGGGGCTCTCGGCGACGGTGACCGCGAGCGTTTCGGCGTGCGCCGCATCGAGCTGGCCGATCCGCTGCTCGAGGAGCTCGGCGACGTGCAACGCGAGGGCTTCGACCGAGATGTTGTCGATCGGCAGCAGCAAAGCGTCCTGGCGCGGCATCACGTAGCGTTCGCCGCACAGCCGAAACTCGATCTCATCTTCGTCGCGCACGAGCTCGAAGAATGGATTCTTCGTCGCGAGCAGCACGTGCTCTTTCCAGGCCGCGCAGAGCTCGGCGAGGTGCTTCTTGAGCGGGGCGAACGGGATCATTGCTTGGAGATCGACCCGGTCGACTCCGATCTCGACGGCGATCGTGTAGTTGTGGCCGTGGAGCCGTTCCTTCGTGCCGTCCGCAAACACCGTCATGTGCGCGCACGAGAACTTGTACTGCTCGCGCGCGATCGAGATCCGGTGCTTCACGGCTCGAACATACTCCGGCTCGCGAGAGATCACGACCCTCGCGTCATCGAGAGCTCAGTGCAGGCACGAGAGCTGGATGTCCGGATCCATGCGATGCGGGTACGTGAAGCGCACGGAGTACGGGAACGCACCGCCGGTGACATCGAGCGCGATCGAGCCATCGAGCACTTTGCCGCCGTCGCCGCGAAACTGCATCGTCCAGTCCGTGATCTTGATCGTCTGGTTCGTCGCAGCGCGCGTCGCCTGGATCGAAGCGAGCGTCATCGGCACGGTCTTGTTGCTCCGGATCTCGTTCAGCGGCCGCGCACCGCCCTCGAGGATGTAGTGCACCGTCGTCCCGCCCTGCTCGTTATCGACATTGATCCGGTTCGCGATGCTGATATGCGAGGCGAGCGCATCCGCGATCTTCGCGAGATCGAGATCGAGCCGGCCACCGCGTGCCTGATCGGCCGATAGTCCGAGGAGCGCGAAGCCCGGTCCTTGCCCTTGGAACTGGATCTGTAGCGAGCCGGCTGCGTGGGTCACGAGACTCCACGGGCTGCCGCCACGCGCCGCGACATCGACAAGCCCGTTTGCGTTGACGGAGATGCCCGCGAGATAGCTCTGTGGATCGAGGACATCGAAGCCGATGCCGCTACCGCCGGTGAGGCTGGTCCGGAGCATCATCATGCCGTTCGAAGTCGCGTAGGTGCCGTTGCCTTGGTAGACGAGCGCCGACGGACCGCCGCGTCCGATCGCGGCATTTGCGATCACGTGCAGGATCGCGTCGTCGAAGTCGAGCGCGAGCCCGCCGCACACGATCATCTCGTGATAGCTCTCGCGAAGATCCGAGACGATCGCGAGGTTCGTGGCGAGATCTCCCGACGCGCAGCCTGCGAGTGCGAACTGCGCTTGTTTCAGATCGTCGATGACGGCGGGGTTGCCGCTACCGACGTGGCAGCCCGTGACAACCAGCAGGACGAGACCGAAGCGCCGCATAACCAACCAAATCTCGGACGGCCATCGCTGGTTCGACGCACGACGCCGCGAATCGATTCGATCCGTGGTCACGCCCACAGCGACCGGCAGGGTTCGGCAGGTGCCGCGTGTAGGTCGGGTCCACCGGTCGCAGCGAGCACCCCGCGACGATCGCGAGAGAACCTGCGCGCCGAGCGCTCTCGAAGCTAGCCGCTGGCGTTCGCGGGCGCGCGATCGCGACCACGGCCACCACGCCGGCGACGCCTGCGTCCGCCGCTACCGCCGCCACCACTGTCGCCGCCGCCGCCGCCGCCGCCACGATCCCGAGGAGGAGCACCGCCATTGCTCGGCTTGTGAACGTGACCGCCGGTGCCGGCTTCCGCCGCTGCCTGTGCGGCGATCTCCGTCGACATCTTACCGGCGACCCGAAACTGATCCGGCCGCCAGCCCTTCTGCGGAACCACCGTGATCAGCTTCTGTAGCCGCTTCTCGAGCGCGTCGAGGTAGTCGCGCTCTTGCTTCGACAGGATCTCGGCGACGCGCGGCGCCGCTTCGATCTCGATCTTCTCGTTATCGACGAGCATGCCGCTGCGCCGCACTTCGCGCAGGATCTCGTACGCGACGGTCGTCACCGACTTGACCACGCCCGAGCCTTCGCAGGTCGGACATGGCTCGGTGAGCAGCTGCACGAGCGACTCGCGCGTGCGCTTGCGCGTCATCTCGACCAGGCCGAGCTCGCTGATCTTGGTGACGTTCGTGCGAGCGCGGTCGCGCGACAGCGCCTTCTGGAACGCATCCCAGACGCGCCGGCGGTTGTTCTCTTTATCCATGTCGACGAAGTCGATCACGATGATGCCGCCGATGTTGCGGAGCCGGAGCTGACGCGCCACTTCCTCGCACGCTTCGAGGTTGTTTGCGGTCACCGTGTCTTCGAGATTTCCCGAGCCGGTGTTCGTGAAGCTGCCGGTGTTGATGTCGATCGCGGTCAGCGCCTCGCCCTGATCGATCACGAGCGAGCCGCCGCTCTTGAGCGGAACCCGCCGAGCCACGGCGAGCCGCAGCGCGGGCTCGATGTGATAGTGGTCGAAGATCGGGCGCCGGCCGTCGTACTTCTTCACGCGCTCGGTGAACCGCGGCAAGAACGCGATCGTGAACTTCTTGATTCGCTCGTACTGCTCTTCGTCGTCGATCACGACCTCGCTCGTGTCCTCGCGCATCAGGTCGCGAATGCACCGAAGCGCGAGATCGAGATCTGCGTAGACGAGTCCGGGCCCGCGCATCTGTGCGTCGCGCGCTTCGATCTCTCCCCACACGCGTGCGAGGAAGTCGACGTCGTCGCGCAGCTCTTGATCGATCGCGTCTTCCGCGGCGGTGCGGACGATGAAGCCCGTGCCTTTCGGGCGCGCCTCGTTGACGAGATCGCGAAGCCGGCGCCGCTCCTTCTCCGAGCCGATGCGCTTGCTGATGCCGATCTGTGCGACGTGCGGCATGAACACGCTGTAGCGACCGGGCAGCGAGATGTAGCCGGTGACGCGCGCGCCCTTGAGGCCGATCGGATCCTTGACGACCTGCACCAGCACGGGGTCTCCCGGCTTGAGCAGGTCTTCGATCTTGCGCGCCGCGAGCTGCTTGCGAGATCGAGCCATTCGCGATGCGGCACCTTCGGGCGATTCATCGCCGTCATCGGTGTCTGCATCATCGAACAGCTTCTTCTCGTCACCGGATCCAAGGACGTCGGCGACGTAGAGAAACGCCGCTCGCTCGACCTTCGAGCCGAGATCGACGAACGCCGCCTGCATGCCTGGGAGGACTCGAGTGACCTTGCCGCGATAGATGTTGCCGACCATTCCACGGTCGCGCTTGCGCTCTACAAAAAACTCAGCGAGGGAACCTTCTTCGACGACCGCTACACGGGTCTCGGGTCCCTCAGCGTTGACCACGAGCATGTTCTGCATGGAAACTCTGCAATTCGTTGCGCCCACTCCGGAGCCGCGCGACATGGATGTCGTGGCACGGGCTTGTTCTAAGAGGGGTCGAGGGGACTCGGTAACACGAGAATGCTTGTAAAACAAGCGATTGCGTCTCGACTGGTGAGGCTGGCCTACACCTTGCTTTATGCTGGGCCGCGTCAGGGTTGCCGCCCTGGCCAACGTAGCTCGGTTATCTCTAAGCCCCGGCCTACGTCCCTAAATTAGTTAATCTAAGTTGAAACGAACGCCTGGGTTGCCGCCCGGGCGTTCGTGCTTTTCGGCGTCTCGTCGGGTTCTGACCTAGGGGCAGGTCGAGCCAAACGAGCACACGTTCGGATCCGCTGTATCGGCGCTGCGCACGTTCGCAGCGCAGCGCTCGAGCCGGCACCCGCCAGGGTCGGGGTATGGGTGATCGAACGTGCACCGACCGGTGCAGTCGACCTGCGCACCATTGCGGTATTGGTCGCGGCGCAGTCGATCGTACACGTGGTCGCCATCCCGCAGCCACCCTGCCGTCGACGCCCGCCGCTGATCTCGACCTGAAGTTCTACCGGCGCAGGTTCGGATCGTCGGGGTCGGCGTCGCGGTGCACGCAGGGATCGTTATCGGGATCGTGGCCGCAGGCGAGCACGCCCGGCGAAGGATCATCGCGATCGATGCCTTTGTGCGGCCCTTCGAGATCGGCGACGAGCGCGTCGTCGCCGACGAGCCCACCGGCTTCGATGATCGCGGCCTTCTTTTCGGGCGCGATGTCGGGCACGAGATCGTGTCGCGCGATGTACGCGACGTAGTAGGCATCTTCGCGACGTGCCTCGAGCTCGCCGCTCTCGATCTGCGCCTCGAGCTTGCGCTTGAGATCGCCGATCAGACGGCTCGGCGCGAGCTCGAACGCGGTCATGATCGCGTTGCCGACACCGCCGGGCAGCGGCGGTAGCTTCGCGTCTGCAGCGACGAGGCGCTCGACGCGCTCCGAGAGCGCGCTGATCTGCTCGAGGAGCTGCTTGCGGCGGCCCGGTCGCTTCGACGTGATGTCGGCGCGCGACAGATCGAGGAGGTCCGTCATGTGCGCCCCCATCTCGCGATGAAACCGGCGCACCGCGCTGTCGGTCCACTGATCGCTGTACTGGTTCGTGCGCAGGTGATGCTTGACGAGAAACCGGATCGTCTGCCGCTCGTCGCGCGAGAAGGCGAAGCGGTTACTCACCTTGTCGAACATCCGTGCGCCGACTTCGGCGTGACCGTGGAAGTGAACGCCTTCGGGAGTGAACGTTCGCGTCGGAACTTTGCCGATGTCGTGGAGGAGCGCGGCCCAGCGCACGAGCGGCCGGCCGACGGTCTGCCGGACGACTTGCTTCGTGTGATCCCACACGTCCTTGTGTTGGCGTCCGGTCTCCTGGACGAGATCGACCGTCGCCGCGAGCTCGGGGAACAGCACGCTGAGAATTCCGGTCTGTCGCAGCCACTCGAGGGCCGCGTCGACATCACGCCCGAGGATCGCTTGCTCGACCGCCGCGCGAAGCCGAGCCTTGTCCGCTTCGATAAGTCGGGCTGCGTGATCTTGCGCGATGCGCGTCACGTTCTCCGAGGGTGGGCGACCCTCGGTCGCAATCACACCTGCAATCTCGATGAGAACAACGGGATCCGCCTCGACGAGGCCGCGCATACGATCAGATTGTGCGCCCAGCATTGCGAGGCGGACACCTCTACCACGACTCTGGTACAGAGCGTGCTCCAGGCGCTCACCGGTGCAAGGACGTATCACAGAGAGGCAGCTGCCCGACGCAGAGCGCAGCATGCCCGGCATCACGCGCTTCTACGCTTCACTCGACCGGAAGCCCGCGACGTTCCTCGACCTTTTGTGGGCCTTCGAAGGCAGCCGCACGGGTTGTAGAGCGCAGCGGAAGTCTCGGCGTCGTTAAGGCGTTTCCCTAGCGACGAGCTAACTACGCCGGCAAGTTGAGTTGCCGGATAGGGAGTGCCTGTGACAGCTCGTCGCAATCCGGAGACGTCATGGGGCAAGAATCGACGACGAAGCAAACGGTGACGGAGCGTCACCCGATCGGTGTATTCGATTCGGGTGTCGGTGGGCTCACAGTCGTGCGAGCTCTTCGTAGGGCGCTTCCCGGCGAGGACATCGTCTATTTAGGCGACACCGCGCGCGTTCCTTATGGAAGTAAGTCTCCGCGCACCGTCGAGAAATACTCGCTGGGCTGCCAGCGCTTCTTGCTCGATCACCACGTGAAGCTCGTACTGATCGCATGCAACACGGCATCTGCGAATGCGCTGCCGGCGTTGATCTCGGCGAGCCCGGTGCCCGTGATCGGCGCCGTCGATCCGGGAGCCGCGAGCGCGCTTGCCGCGACGACGAACGGTCACATCGGCGTGATCGGCACGCTCGGCACCGTGCGGTCGAATGCGTATGCGCGCGCGATCGGAGCGCGTGATGCGAACGCGAAGCTGACGGCACTCGCGTGCCCGATGCTGGTCCCGCTCGCAGAAGAAGGCTGGATCGACGACGAAGTCGCGGCGCTCGTCGCGCGCCGCTATCTCACGCAGTTATTCGCACAAGATCCGGCGATCGACACGCTGCTGCTCGGGTGCACGCACTATCCGTTGCTCCGTGATGTGCTCGCGCGAATCGCCGCGGAGATCGCACGACGCCCCGTCGCTGTGGTCGATTCGGCGAGTGCGATGGCAGAGGCCGCGCGCGACGCGCTCGGGTCCGGCCCGAATCGGCGCAACGCCGCCGGTCAGCTGCAGTGCTTCGCGACCGATACCTCACGCCTCGACGAGCTCGCACCGAGATTTCTCGGCGAACCGCTGACGGGTTTCGACCTGGTCGATCTCTAGGAAGCCTTCGTGCCCTTGGCACGAAGCTCGTCGGCGCGCCGGCGCTTCATCACGTCGATCACCGTCGCGGCACGCTTCAGCTTGTCGCCGATCGTCTTTTCGTCGACGGGATAGTCGGTCCGAAACACGAGGCCGTCCTCGAACAGTTGCTCGCGTGCCTCGTCGTTGTCGATGTAGACGGCGACCTTCTTGCCCTTGTACGGCTGGGACGCGAGCGTCGGGACCTTGCTCTCGAGCCACGTCATGAGATCGCCCATGACCGACTTGCAGAGCTTCAGGTTCTCTTCGAGATCCTCGAAGAGCTCCGGGAACCGATCCCTGAACGCTTGCTGGTCCTCACCTTTGTCGAGCGCCTTTTGCAGGGCGAGACGCAGCAGAACCGCATCGTCGGCATAGCTGACTACAAGGTCGTTGCCCGTGGACGTCGCGGTACCCATCGCGTCCTTCGGAGACAACATGTAGATGACGACGCCGGTAGCGATTTCTCGTGCCGGTCTCGGCAGGTTCTCGTCATCCCTCGCATCAAAAGCGATCTTGAGGTCGTGAGGTAGGGACACTAGCCAAGACCGAATGAGCTCGACGAACTTCGACTCCGCTGTAATCGTCACGGGATATGCGTACCCCGCGAGAGCGGGGCCTCCAAGCAAGCTTCGAGAGTGAAGCCCAGAGAGGGTGAGTACCAACCCCGCGACGGAATTACAAGCCTGGCCCGACGTGGTACCCTCGTTACCCGGTGGCCAAGCGTTCACCCATCCTCGGTTATAACCACAACGTTCGGTACAGAGGTCTGGTCTTCCACGTCCAGACCGAGGACTCAGGCCTCCAAAGTCCCCATCTGTTCACGCACATGTTTCATGGTGGTGTGATCGTTGCGACCCGAAAGCTCGTCTACGACGTCGGCGCCGTCGAGGATGTGATCAAGAACCTGATGCAGGCTCAGCACAAGGCTGTGCTGAAGGAGCTGAAAAAAGGCGGGTTCGACGACAAGATCGACGAGTACCTAGGAGACACCCCGGGCCTCCTGCCGCGTGGGGTCAAGGAAGAGCCGGCTCCCGAACGCCCGAGCGTCGTCGACCTGAGCCCGGTGCCGACGCTGACTCTCGACCCTCCAAGCGAGCCGATCGAGCTCGCGCCACCGTTCGCGCCCAAAGCAGCTCCGACCCTGGCGCCCCCGCGTACCGAGACCGTCGCTGCGATGGTCCCGCCGCCCCCCAAGGCGGCCCCTCGTCCGCCGCTGCAGCCTCCGCCTCCACCTCCACTCGACGAGCCGACGCTGACCGACAACGCGGGAGCGGTTGCCGCCGCGGTTGCTGCCGGCGCGGCGACGCTCTCGAATGCTCGCACGTTGACGGGACGTTCGATGACGCCCGCCCCGGCGACGCCGCGTACCTCGCCCGTCCCGATGCCGGCGCGAACATCCACTCCGTCGACCCCCGCGCCGCCGCGCACGGCGACTCCACGCGCCACGGCAGCACCTCCGCCGATTCCGTCCCGCACTGGAACGAGCTCGCGTGCGGCGGTTCCGATGCCGACCGATTTCCGGATCGACTCGTCGCCCGAGATCGAGATCAGCCTCGAGCCTGAAGACGGTGGTCGCTCGCGGGCTGCGCGCGATACGGCCGTCGAGTCACCGCCCGACATGGATCCGGTGCACGCACGGAGCGCGACCGATTCGACGATCACGCCGCTCCCTCCGACGCCGATGCGGAATGCGAGCCACGGCGCGGCCACGCTGCCGCCTCTCGCGCGTCCGGCACGGTCGCCGTCGCGTCAGGCGGTGACGCCTCCGACGGTGATGACCCGTCCGGTGCCCACCGAAGATGGCCGCGCACGTCGCGAGAGCGAAGTGATCGAGGTCTATGCGCCGGCGCCGTCATCGGCCGAGCCTCCGCCCGGGGACCGCTCCGAACGTCCCGGTCAGTACATCGTCAACCGCAGCGGGAACACGAAGGAGCCGATTCCGTCGGGGCTCGGGCGGCCTCGCAAAGATCCGACATCCGCACCGGTCGTCACGTTCAAGAACGCGACCAGCGCCGGAACCCAGCCGCTACCGAAACCCGAGGGCAAGTCGTCCGGCCCGAACAACTTGACCGCCCGGCCTCGGACACCGACGCCTTCCCACCAGGCAAACCCCGCCTCGCCCCGCACGGCGTCGCCCGGTGGGGCCGGGGTGATCACGACCCGCCCGGCGGTGATCGTCGGGGCGCCGCAAAAACCTCCGGCGACACCCAAAGTGCGGAAGGCACGCGAAGAAGAAGCGCGGGGCTTCGGCCAGGGCCTGATTTCGGAGAAAAGCTTGGATGAGGTCATCCTCGCGTATCTCTCCGAGGACGCTGAAGAGAAATAAATCCCAGCGTGCAGTGCGGGTCGTAGCCGTGTTTTCTACGCGCTATGCTTGGACATGGCCGCGGCCGTCAAAATCTACACGCGCAAATGGTGTGGCTACTGCACGGCGGCGACTCGCTTCTTGAACGAGAAGGGTGTCGCGTTCGAAGAGATCGACTGCACCGGCGACAACACGACACGCAAGTGGCTGCTCGACACGACTCATCAATCGACCGTCCCGCAGATCTTCATCGCCGATCGATCGATCGGCGGTTACGACGACATGCGTGCACTCGATCGGCGCGGCGAGCTCGATCGGATGCTCGCGGGCGAATCGGCTCAGGGCTCTTCGTCGGGATGATCGAGCTCGGGATGATCCTTCTGGTACTGGATCATCCATTCGGCGAGCTTGGGCATCGCGACATCGAGGCGCTGCGAGCCTTCTCGCTGTTTCGCTTCGCGCCAGGCGAACCGTGCGTCATCGTGCTCGCCGCGAAACGCGTAACACCACGCGCAGAGCAGCAGCAGATCGGCGCCGGCGGTCATCGACAGACCCTTGCGCATGCGATCGTGTAGCTCCTGCTCGTCGATCTCGAGCTTGCCCGTCGGCACCGCCGCGCGATACGGACCGTCGGTCGCGAGCTTCGGTGCATGATCGGCGACCCACAAGTGCATCTGCGCGATCCAGTACGACAGCCTCAACACTTCGCCGGCCGGCACGTCGCCGCGAGCTTCGAGCACGAGCCGCGCTTCCTTCGTGCGACCGAGCGCCGTCAACAAATTAATCTCGGTGTAGTAGGAGAACTGGTGCTGGATCAGTCGCGGTGACAGTCTCGCGCGGGCGCTGCGCACGCGTTCGAGGGCTCGCTCGCCATGACCGTCGAGTGCATCGGCGATCGCGACACGAAGCTCGGCGAGCGCTCGCACCCGTCCCGGCGCCCACCACGCACGCGTCACCGGCTCCGCGAGGGCGCGACCGGTCGCGGAATCGCCTTTCGACAGCGCGACGCTCGCCTCGTTGACGCGTTTGACCGCGCGCACGGTGGCGAAGAACCGCCCGCCGAGCGCGAGATAGAACGGGACGAGCACGGGGAACGAGGTCGCCGCGAGCGCGACACCGGCGAGGGTGATCGTGCCGAACGCGGTGTACGCCGCGATCTGACGATTGCGCACGATCGCGGGGTGTTTGACTTCCCCATCGCGTCCGACATAGACGAGCTGTCCTTTGCCGGCACGATCGAGATCCGTGGCGATCATCGGCCGGATCAGCGCGAGCTCGTTCTTGACGTCATCTGCCATTAGTCGATCACCTGCCAGTCCGTTCCTGCTGGCGTGTCGAGGAGCTCGACGCCCATCGCCGTCAGCTCGACCCGGATCGCATCGGCGCGCGCGAAGTCTTTGGCGGCGCGGGCGGCGGTTCGCTCCGCGAGCTTGCCCTGCACGGCCGCGACCTCGATCTTGTTCGTCCGGACGAGTCGCTCTCGGCGCTCGGTGAGGTACGTCTGCGGTGCCGCGAGCAAGATCCCGACGGCCTCGCCGACGAGGCGCAGCTCGCGACCGATGCGCGCGAGCGACCGCCTGCGCACCTGCTTGTCGATGCCCTTGCCCTCGTCGAGGAGCTGGTTTGCGAGCTTCATCGTCTCGCCGAGCAGCGCGATCACCACGGGCGAGTTGAAGTCATCGGCGAGCGCCTCGCGAGATCTTGGGATCAACGTGTCGGCACCTGGCACGACCGCGCCCTCGCCGGCATCGCCACCCTGCCCGACGAGCAGATCGATCCGCTGCAGCGTCTTGTAAAACTTCGAGAGGCGCCGGTCGGCTTCCTCGAGGCTGCGGAACCGTACACCGCCCTCGACGGTCTCGACATCGAACTCGACCGGCGAGCTGTAGCGATGCTGGACGCAGAAGAACCGCAGCGCTTCGCCACCGACCGCGTCTGCGATCTGATCCGCGTTGAACACGTTGCCGAGCGACTTCGACATCTTCTCGCCCGCGAAGTTGAGGAAGCCGTTGTGCATCCAGTAGCGCGCGAACGTGCCCTCGCCGTCGGCACCTTGCGACTGCGCGATCTCGTTCTCGTGATGGGGAAAGATCAGATCTTGGCCACCGGCGTGAAGATCGAACGTCGGGCCGAGATGCTTGACCGTCATCGCCGAGCACTCGATGTGCCAGCCGGGTCGGCCCTTGCCCCACGGTGAATCCCACGACGGCTCACCGGGTTTCGCCGATTTCCACAGCGCGAAGTCCGGCGGGGATCGCTTGCGTTCGTCGATCGCGATGCGCTCGCCCGCGCGCAAGTCCTCGAGGTGCTTGCCGGAGAGCCGACCATACGGCGGGAATGTCGAGACCTCGTAGTAGACGTCGCCTTCGACCACGTACGCCTTGCCGTTCGCGATCAGTCGCTCGACGATCTGGATGATCTCGGCGATGTGCTCGGTAACCTTGGGCTCGATCGTCGGCGGCAGCACGTTGAAGCGCGCCATGTCGCGGTTGTACTCGGCCGCGAATCTCGCAGACATCGCGAGCGGATCCTGGTTGGTCTCGTGCGCCCGCTTGATGATCTTGTCGTCGATATCGGTGACGTTGCGGACGTACTTCACGTCCCAGCCGAGGAACTTCAGGCTGCGGCGGACGGTGTCGAACGAGATCGCCGAGAACGCATGTCCGACGTGCGCGGGTGCGTAGGTCGTCGGCCCGCAGACGTACATGCCGATCTGGCCCGGCACGAGCGGCACGAACGAGACCTTGTCCCTACGCATCGAATCATGGAGTCGGAAAGGCGTCACCAAGTTGGGTTGTAGCACCGAGTCACGGCCAGGTCAGCGAGCCATCTAGGTAACGCCTTCACTTCCAGCTCAGCGTTCGTCCGTCGTCGGAGAACGCGTTCGTCATCCCGCCCAGCCAGTGCACGGTCTCGTCGGCGTCTTGCGGCAGCGCGAGGGTCCACACGAGCAGGCCTTCCGGAGTCACCGCGACGACACGCCGGCCATCGGCGGAGATCTGGACGGCGCTGAAGGCTTGCCCGCTTTTCGGCGTCGCGAGCGTCCACTGCTCGTCGGCGACGGGATCGTAGAGCTCGAGGAGGCCGGCCGCCGAAATCGAAGCGATCACGCCGTCCGTCGAGATCGATGGCGTCGCGCCGATCGGGCGCTGCATGTCCGCGCGCCCGCCCTCGAGTGTGATCAGCGACAGGTTGCCATCCGTGCAGACGACGAAGAGCTTCGCCGGATCGATGATCGAGATCATCGCGATCGGCTTCTCGAACGTCGCGACGACCTGCGCATCGGCGGCCCCCGTGCGCCACACGCGAAGCTCGCGGTCGGTCGCGATTGCCGCCGTGCCGTCGGGAAATAGCGCGAGTCCCGCGCGAGGTGGGGCGCTCGGGATCGCGAGCGTGGCGTCACGACCGCCGAGCTTGCCGCGCCACAGTGCACGATCGCTGCTTGCCGCGGCGATCCATCCGGTCTGCGTCGCGGCGAGCGCGACCATCCGACCGGTGTGATGGCCCAGCGACGTCTGCTGTGCGTGATCGTCGAGGCGGAGCTCGCCTTGTGAGGTCGCGACCACGAGCTGGTGATCGTCGATGAACGCGGCGAGATCGATGTCGCCGGCAACGTCGATCGGATCTCCGGAGGCCGCGACGATCCGCGCACGATGCGTTCCATCGATCACGACGGCGCGCTGGCGATCGGGCGCCGCGATCACGGCCGAGATTCCGGGGAGGATCGAGCCGAGCGAGCTCGCCTTGCCGGTGGCGAGATCGATCCATTGTGCGGGAGCGCCTTCGAACGCGACGATCGCGTGATCGCCGGACACGAACCCGACGCCGCTCGGTGCCGCTTGCGTGACGTGATGCGGCTGCACGGCCTCGAGATCCCACACGAGCAACAGGTTGTCGGTCGCGGCGATCACCCACGCGGCGCTCGGCGACGCTTCGAGATGTGACAGGCGAGCGACCGGACTCTGCAGCGTGCGAGATCCGTCATCGGACAGGACCTTGACGATGCCCTGCGTGCCGCCGGTGACGACGACACCGCCGCGCGCTTCACGCAAGCCGAGGGTGAAGTCGCCCGTCTCCTTGCGAACGCGAGACTCGTCGCGCGACGGGAACGCGATACCGGTCGGCCCTGCCGTCGCGATCCTGCCGCCGTTGTAGGTGACGGCGTTGCGGTTGCCGACCATCATGCGCTGCACGACCGTGCGCGCGGGCATCATGCTGAGATCGACCACCTCCTGATCGATGAGGCCCACGATGTGACTCGCGTCGGCGGCCCACGCGAGATCGCGCGCGGCGCCTTCGTAGATCACCTCGGGCGGAAACGCCGGCTGCGTCCGATCGACGAGCAGCAGGTGTTCTCCACCGGCGAGCGCGACCCAACGGCCATCGGGCGAAGGCACGACCGCCGTGACGGACTCGCCGAGCGACAGCTTCTCCGGTTTGGTCGCGGCGAGATCGAGCGTCCACACCGCGCCGACGGTATCGATCCAGTAGACGATCGGACCCGAGACCGCGAGCTTGATGACCTCCCCGGGCGCGATCACATCGTGGTGCGCGCCGCTGGTCGCGTCGATGATCGTCAAGATCGTGCCGTGGAACACGACGATCCGGCGCTCGCCGTCGGCGAACCGCGCCATCGCCGCGGCCTTCGCATCGAACACGGTGACGGCCTTGCGATGCAGCAGATCATAGATCCGGACCACGCCGTCGTCGCCTGCCGCGAGAGCGCGCTGGCCATCGCGACTCATCTCGAGCGACTGCGTGTGAGCCGAGGCGGGCAGACCAAACGCGATCCCCGAGCTGCGCGCGGCGGCTGCGACGGCCCTCACCGAACGCCATCGCTTGGCCGCGAGCGGCTTGATCATCGCCGCGGCGAGCGTCGGATTCGACTCCGCGTTGCGCCCCGCTTCTTTGAGCGTCAACTGATCGACGTGAGCGATCACCTCCTGGCGCTGCTGCTCGACGACGCGCTTCTCTGACAGCGCGAGACGAGCCTGGGCATCTGCGCGATCGCGTTCGCGTACGATGCTGCGAACCGCGATCCACCCGCCGACGATCATCGCGACGATCGCGGCGACTGCGACGGCGACCGGGACGCGATTCTTGCTGATGAAGCGCCCGAGCTTCTCGCTGCGCGAGTAGTGATGCGAAGCGACGAGCTGTCCGGTCAGAAACCGATTGAGATCTTCGGCCAGCGCGCCTGCGTCCTGATACCGACTCTTCGCGTCGTGCGCGAGCGCCTTGTCGACGATCGTCGCGAGCTCCGGTGGCACGCCGGGGACCAGCTCTCGCAGCGGCACCGGAGGCCCTGCGACCGCGGCGCGCATGACTTCGTCCGCGTGCTTGTTGTGATGCGGCGGCTTGCGGGCGAGCAGGTGATAGAGCGTCGCTCCGAGTGCGTAGACATCGCAGCGCTCGTCGACGGCGGCACCGCGCAATTGTTCCGGGGCCATGAAGCCCGGAGTTCCAAACACGATGCCGGCGCGCGTGCGGAGCGAATCGTCCATCCCCGTGGGTCGGAGTGAATCCGCCCCCCTCCGTTCAGGCCCCGTGGGTCGGAGTGAATCCGCTCCCTTTGATTCCGGCACCGGGGGGTGGAGTGAATCCTCCCCATTCCCTTCCGGGACACGGGGCGCAGTCGTGCGAAGCTCGTCGGGCTCTCCGATCGCTTTCGCGAGGCCCCAGTCGATCACGATCGTCTCTCCGGCGTCACCGACGAGGATGTTCGACGGTTTGATATCGCGATGGACGATTCCTCGCGAGTGCGCGTGCGCGATCGCATGTGTCGTGGCGACGATATGCGGCACCATCGCGAGCCTGTCCGCGAGGTCGGGGGCGCGCGCGACGAGCTCCTCGAGCGGCCGCCCCGTCACCTTGCGCATGACGTAGTACGGCGAGCCATCGGGCGAGATGCCGGCGTCGTGAACCGGCACGATCGATGGATGCTCGAGCCGCGCGGTGATGTGCACCTCGCGCTTGAAGCGCCGCAGCGACTCCGCATCGAGCGAGAGCGCTTCTTTGAGCGCGACGGTGCGTCCGAGCACCGTGTCCGTCGCCTCGACGACGCGTCCCATCCCGCCGCGCGCGATCTCGCTCGTGATCTGGTAGCGCGGATCTTGCGGCATCGCCGGAGGCGCGCTCTGCGGAGCGGGATGATCGGTGTTCGGAACCATCGTCTGCATCCGCGGCGCGGCGCCTTGCGAATCGAACGAGGCACCGACAGTCATCTGCGTCGTGCCGAGGTTTTCGGCCGCCTCCGAAGCATGGCTCGCCTCGTGATCGGGCCGGCCGTCGAGCGTCGCCTTCACCTTGGCGTCATCCGACACGCCCGGAGTATGTCACGCGGTCAGCGAGATGGGGTCGGCAACAGATCGCGTTTAACGGCACGGACGAGTGCCCACGCGGACAGCAGCCCGACGAGGCCGAGGACGACCGTCACCGGCAACACGAACCAGTAATCGTCGGGACGTTCGCCCGTGATCAACGCATACGCGCCGCTCGGAATTCCACGCGCGACGTAGAGCCCGATCAGATCGATTTGGGGGTCGGGGATCGTCGTTGCACCGATCGTGAAACCCGCCGGGCCCGAGGCCTTGAGCGCGGCCCACGTGGTGTCGTAGTGCCGCGTCACCGGATCGACACGCGCGAACAGGTTTGCGGCCTCGAGCTTCGAGGTGAGGGTCGCCACCGCATCCGGAAGCGTCACGTCGAACCGCACTTGCTCCGTGGTCGCTTGCGGCGCGCCGGCCGGAGGGGCGATGAATCCGATCTGGGCACGCTCGAGCTCCTTCTGCCACGCGGCGGCATTCGGGAGCCTTTCGTTGGTGGTCCCGACGATCACGGCGGCGTTCGGATCGACGATGTCGAAGGCGACGCGATCGGCATCGGCGACTGAAAACTCGTCGCCCGAAACGGTCTTGACCTTGTTGGTGGCGATCCCGCTTCGGATCATCGCGGCGGTCGCGAACACCAGACGCGGATGCTCGTCGGCGAAAGCGGCGACCGATGGCGCGAACGGTAGATCCTCGAGCTTGCGCAAGCGTCCGACGTACACGCCCTGCGGTGGTGCCTCCCAGCCATCTCCCGAGACGACCAGCCACAACCGCTCGGCGGTGGCGCGAGCGGGCGCGATCCGGAGGCCGAGGCTGCCCTTCGCCGTCGTCGAGCGGATCGCATGCGACATCAGCGGCTCGGCTTCGAGCGCGACGTACGTGTCGAGGCCGACATTGCCGGCGAGGACATCGGACACCATGACCTTGCTCGGCTGCGAGGCGGATCCCGAGAACCGCCGGTCCGCGTTCATCTTCCACAAGAAGAACCCGCACAGAAACACCAGTCCGGCGGCCGTGAGGACCCTGACCTTCGGCCCCGAGCGCGACAGGTCGATCAGCTCCGGATCGACCTGATCTTTCGCGATCGGAGCCCCCGGCTCGTCGGCGGACGACTTTTCAACTTCAGCCATGACGGAAACGAGCGGCATCCTACCGTTCATATCGACACCACGCCACCCAGGTTGGTTGCGACGAAGAGTGGCAGTGGTTACCGTTGGCTGTGCCCCCCGAAGACCGGCCCGTCTCGAGCCGAGAGCGCCCGATCAGCATCGGGGAGGTCGTGCGCCTCGGAGGGCGCGCCCTGGATGGCCTGGGCTTGTTGTGGCTCGAAGGCGAGGTCACTCAGGTCTCGAAACCCACATCTGGGCACCTCTACTTCGCGCTCCGCGATAAGGACGCGGTGCTTTCGGCCGTGATGTGGGGACGCGATACGCAACGGATGCGGTTTCGGATCGAGGCCGGCCAGCGGCTCCGCGTGCGCGGCCGGCTCGGTGTCTACGACCGCGACGGCAAGATGCAGCTCTACGCAGATTTCGCGGAGCCCGCGGGTCTCGGCGCCGAAGCACTCGCGCTCGATCAACTGAAGGCCAAGCTCGCGGCCGAAGGCATGTTCGCGCCCGAGAGGAAGCGGCCGCTGCCGCGCTTCCCGCGCCGGATCGGGATCGTCACGTCGAAGAACGGCGCGGCGGTGCACGACATCATTCGCACGGTGTTGCGCCGGATGCCGACGCCGATCCTGATCGCGGACTGCGCGGTGCAAGGGCCGAGCGCGCCGCACCAGATCGTCAATGGGATGGCGATGGTCGTGCGTGCAGGCGTCGATCTCGTGATCGTCGGGCGCGGCGGTGGCGCGGCGACCGATCTGACCGCGTTCAACCACGAGCGCGTCGTGCGCACGATCTCGCGATGCCCGGTGCCCGTGATCAGCGCGGTCGGCCACGAGACCGATCTATCGCTCGCGGATCTCGCCGCCGATGCACGCGCGTCGACACCGACCGCCGCGGCGGAGCTCGCGGTTCAAGATGGTCATGCGATCGTCGAGATCTTGCGCAAAGAGCGCAGGCGACTCGATCGCGAGATCCATCATCGCCTCGATCGAGCACGGCAGGATCTCGATCGCACGACGGAGGGGCTCCATGCGCGCGGCGAACGAGCTCTGTCCGCGACGCGCATGCAGCTCCATCAGCTGCAACATCGGCTTGCTCATCTGCATCCGCGAACGCGCCTGCTCGTGCGCCGCGCGTCCCTCGGCGAGCTCGAGCGCACGCTGGCTGCTCTTCATCCGGGGCCTCGAATCGCCCGCGCGAGACGCGATCACGATGCGCTCGTCGTCCGTAGCGATACCGCGATGCACAAGATACTCGAGAGTGCTCGGGCGGAGCTCGCGCAGCTCGGCGCACAGATGGCGGCGCTGTCGCCGCTGGCGGTCCTCGACCGCGGCTACGCGATGGTTCGCAAAGGCGATGCGATCGTGCGCGATGTCTCGCAGGTCGCTCTCGGGGATCGGCTGCAGGTTCGGCTCGCGCGCGGATCGATCGACGTCGTCGTCGACGCGAAGCCGGAGGACAGGTGACCAAGAAGCCACGTCGCCCGGGCACGCGCGCGGGGACGCAATCCGGGCGGAGGGTCGAGACCGTCGGTCCCTACGATCGCGTCGAGATCTCGAAGCCGGCGCCACCGGCGAAGGCCTCGCGCAAACCAAGTCTCGGTGACTTTCCCTCCGCCGCGGTCGCGGCGCTCGACGATCTGATCGCCGCCGCGGAGGCGCGCGACGACAACGACCCGCTGACCGCGCCGGCCGCGCCGCTCGTCCCCGACGACCTCGAGTTTGCGCCGATCGATTCCGTCGACATGCCGCTCGCTCCGAGCAAGCCGAAGCAACGCGCGATCACGAACGCGGTCCCCGACGATCACGAGCTCGTCGAGGAGACCGTCTTGCCGGTGCTTCCGACGCTGCGGTTTGCCGTCCTCGAAGAGGCCGCGCATCTCGAAGCGGCCGAGAGCGCGATCAGCGCGGCAGGACACGACGTGATCGTCGGCGCGAGCGGCCGCGAGGGCGTGGAGAGCATCTGCGAGGCGATCCGCAGAGATGACGTCGATGCCGTGCTCGTCGTGCTGCCCGGTGGAGAGGCGATCATCGACGCCGCCCTCGCACTCGAGCCGCGACGCCCGGTACTGATCGCCTCGGTCGCCGATACGGCGGTGCAAGCCGTTCATCGCGCGACCACGGCGGGCGCCGATCTCGCGACAACGAAGCCGCACGATGTCGATCGTGTCGCCCCGATCCTGCTCGCCGCGGCGCGGCTGTTTCACGAGCGCAACCTCGCGCTCAATGTTCGCGGCAGCGAGCAAGTGCTGCGCGCGCGGCTCGACGAGATCGCGGATACCGAGACCCGCGGGCTCGAGAGCTTCGAGATGTTTCAGCGCGTGCTCGAGCGCGAGATCAAACGTGCACGCCGTTACGAGTATCCGCTCGCGGTCGCGTTGTTCGCGGTCGAGATTCCTCCGCCACCACCACCGCCGGGGATTCGCGGAATCTTGCGAGCGCGTGCCGGTAACGCCCTGATCAACACGATCCGCGATATCGACCTCGCGACCCAGCTCGATCACGAGCGGTTCCTCGTGCTCCTGCCGTATACCGATCTCAGCGGAGCCGCCTTGCTCGCGCGCCGCGTGATCGCTTCGGTCGCGAGCGGCGACCCAGTCGTCTCGGCCGGAAGATCATTTCCGCCACGCGTCGTCGGCGCGGTCGCAGGTGCGAGCGAAGGCGAGATCAGCTTCGCGCGCCTGATGAAGGATGCGACGCGCGCGCTCGAGCAAGCGCGCCGCGACGGTGCCGAGCTCGCGGTGCAGCCGTGATCAGCGGCAAGACTCGAATCGCCGCGGTGCTCGGATGGCCGATCGATCACACGCGCAGTCCAGTGATGATGAACGCGGCGTTTGCGGCCGCAGGAATCGACGCGGCGCTGGTCCCGATCGGCGTACCTCCGCACGGCTTTGCCGCCGCGATCGAGGGATTGCGAGCGAGCCGGATGCTCGGCGCGAGCGTCACGGTTCCGCACAAGCTCGCCGCGGTCGCGCTGTGCGACGAGCTGTCGCCCGCGGCGACGGCAATCGGCGCGGTCAACTGCCTCGTGCTCGAGGGCACGCGTCTCGTCGGTCACAACACGGATTGCCTCGGATTCGCGGATGCGCTCGCGGCCGCGAGCTTCGACGTGCGCGGCAGGCGATGCGTGCTGCTCGGCGCCGGCGGCGCGGCACGAGCGGTCGCCTACGGCCTACGCGCTGCGGAATCGATCGACGTGATCGCACGCCGCCCGGCTGATGTGTCTTGGGCTCGCGCGCTCGAGTGGAGTCACGAGACGCTGCGAGACGCGTTCGCGCACGCCGATCTGGTGATCGATTGCACGCCGGCGGGCCTCGAAGAGATTGCGGACACCGACTTCACCGCGGCCCTCCCGATCGACGCGCTCGGACCTCACGCGTGGATCGTGACGCTCGTCTACCACCGCCGCACGAAGCTCCTCGAACGCGCGAGCGAGCGCGGTCATTCCACGCTCGATGGTCGCGCGATGCTCGTCCATCAAGGAGCGCGCGCGTTCCGGATTTGGACCGGCCAACCCGCGCCCATCGAGGTCATGACACGCGCGCTCGACGACGATTTGCGATAACTCGCTCGGTCGCATGAAGAATGCGTTGCAGCCGTCCGGACCGAGGCATGCATCGCACGGGGGTTCATCTCTCCCCATCGCGCTGACACCCACGTCCGAGGTGCAACTTGAGGAACTTACGTCGGCTCCGGTTCGCAATTGTCGCGTGCGTGTGCCTGCCATTCACAGGGAACCATGTCGGATGGGCCGAGCCGGCCCGATCGGACCTCTACGTCGAGGATCCCTACGCGCCGCATCACACGGATGGCACCACCGCCCGACTCGGCACTGCCGTCGGCTACCTGTTTCTTCCCCCGTCGACGATCGCGACCAGCTCCGGCATCCCCGCGTCAGGTGACGTGCTCGCGCTCGGCTTCACGGGAGCACTTGGCCATCGCTGGGGTCGCGTCGCGATCGAAGCCGAGTATTCCTATCTCGGGTTTCGTACGCTCGACTCTACGGAGACCCACGTCGGCAACGGGCATCGCCTCGGCGTGCTCGCGCGATATGACGTGATCCAGCTCGGACCACACGTCGTCGGACCGAACTCGATGCTCGCGCTCTATGTCGAAGGCGGCGCGGCGACCGCGTGGAACTACTGGTCGCGGCCGGCGTACAACGAGCCGAGCCGGATCGTCCCCGACGACACCAAGCGTGTCGAAGGGCAAGCGGGCGTCGGCATCATGCTCGATCACCGGCTGCAGGAGCCGATCGGATTTCCGCGCCGCGTCGGATGGTTTCTCGGTTGGCGCGTCTCGATGTCACCGCATCAGCCGATCGCCGCTTCGGTATGCCGCGGCGTCTCGTGCCGATCGGTGACGATGATGGACGACAACTCGATCGTCGATCGCTCGATGTTGTTTCAATCGAGCCTCGAATTCACGTTCTGATTACGGAACCGCGGGCGCGCTGTCCGACGAAGACGGCGTGACCGGTGTCGGATTGTCGCCCTGCGGCTGCGATCCGTTGCACTGCACGTCCGGAACGCACTCGCCCTGCTTGGTCGAGCACTCCATCCGATTCTCCGAAGCGTAGACCGGCGTGATCTCTTTCTCGGCGGTCGCGGGGATCGTCTTGCAGCAGCAGTTGGCCGGCGAGTCGTCGTTGCCGAGGGTCTCCTTCTTTGCCTTGGGACCACCGCAGGCGATCACAGCCACAGTCAATGCAATGAGGTAGCGCATGGCCGAGGTCCTAACACGACTCCCGCCCTGCTGGCGCGAGTTGTAGGTTGCGGATAGGGCTGTTTCGGCGAATGCTGGCGTCATGGTGAAACCCTGGGTGATCCTGCTGCTCGTCGGTAGTGGTGTGGCGGAGGCGGGGCCGACAACGCGGTTCGGGCTCACCGGCGCGTTTGCCGACCAAAGCGCTCCCGATGCCGCCCAGCTCGGACCGCTGTTCGCGGTGGGTGAACGCTTCGGTTCCTTCGTCGGCGAGATCGATTACGCCTACCTCAGCTTCTTCGGCGCGAACATCGATCATCGTCTTGGCGTGACGTTGCGCGCCGACCTGTCGCGGACCTACTCGGGCATTTGCACGCTGCCCTACGCCTGCACGCGAGGCACGACGTTCTTCGGCGAGGCCGGCATCGCCGAGCGCTTCGGTCATCTGTCGGTCGATGCGCAGCATCCCGATCCGATCGCGAAGAACGAGCCAGAGGCGCACATCGGGCTCGGCATCGAGCTCGAGAACCAGCTCGAGCCGTATCGCAATGGTTGGCAGTTCGGACTGCGGTTTGCGATGACGCCGAGCCAAGCAGCCGTCGCCACCGCGTGCCGCGGTTCGGGCTGTCCGACGACGAGCTCGCGAGCCGTCGATACCGCCGTCCTGTTCGAATGGATGTACGTGCTCGGCCGTTAAGTCCCGTTCTATACGGCGCGCCACGAAGCCGTCAGCACACCGATGATCGCGCCGAGCCACACGGTGCCCGCGGCGATCAGCGCGAGGCTCATCACGATCGGCTTCAGCGCGGGACCTTGGCGCGGATCCCAGAACGCGAGCACGAACAAGAGCGCGATCGACGCGAAGATCCCCATCGCGATCCAATGCTCTTTCACGTCGAACCAGCGCGCCGCGTGCGCGGCTCTCTTGACGAGGTCGGCGGTCGCCGGCGCCTCGTAGGCGTGGGTTCCTTCACGCGACGCGAGGTGCTCGAGCTCCTTCGAGCGCGCCATCGCGTCGGCTGCGATCGCACCGGTGTTCTCGAGATACGCGACGCGAACCTCGACCTTGTAGGTCGGATACATCAGGTTGCCGCCGATGAACGCGCCGACCTGAAACGCGAGCACGAGCCATGAAAACTGGATGACCGCGCGTCGCTTGCCGCTCTGGCCGTTCAGGTACTTCCGCAGCCACAGCACGAGGTGTGTCGCGGAGCCGACCGCCGCAACGCCAAGCGCGGTGTGAAGCACCAGCAGCCAGCGTGCAGCGGAGTCGGTGAGCACGCCGAAGTTTACAGCGTGATCGACGTACCGACCTTCATCTCGACGAGCTTTGTCGTCGAGCCGGCCTTCTTGAGCGCCTTGCCGAGCTCGGCGGGCGTGCCGGTGAGGATCGGGAATGTCCCGAAGTGCATCGGGACGACCTGCTTGGGCTTGACGAGGCGAACTGCCTCGGCAGCGCGATCGGGACCCATCGTGAAGTGATCGCCAATGCACGCGAGCATCAGATCGATCTTCGCGAACTTCCCGATCGTCGCCATGTCGCCGTACACGTCCGTATCGCCGGTGTGATAGATCGTCGGGCCGTTCTTGACGGCGATCACGAAGCCGCCCGGGTTGCCGCCGTAGGCATCCTTGTCGCCGACGCCCGAGCTGTGGATCGCAGGCACGTAGGTGATCGCGACGTCACCGCCGAGCATCTCGATCGTTCCGCCGAAGTTACCGCCGGTATCCATACCGAACAGCTCCTTGGGATAGCCCGCGTTGGCGACGAGCGCGTTTCCGAGATCGAACGTCGCGACGAGCTTCGCCTTGGTCTTCTTCGCGATGTCCGCCGCATTCCCGACGTGATCGAAGTGACCGTGGGTCACGAGGATCAGGTCGACCGCCGTGAGGCCCGCGAGATCGGCCGCGGCGTTTGCCTTGTTCACGGGATTGTCGATCCACGGATCGACCAGCAGCACCTTGCCGGTCGGCGTATCGATCCGGAACGCGGCGTGCCCGTACCAGGTGATCTTGGTCTTGCCCGCAGCGGGAGCGGTCTTGTCCGCGGCCTTGCCGGCGGCAGGCGCCGCGTCGTTGGGTCCCGCGTGAGCCGCGGCGACAAAGAGGAGGCTCGAAACAACAGCAACGAGTGTTCGCATGCCGATTCGTTAACTCAGCACTCCGAAAAAGACGAGAGGCCCAGACGGGCCTCTCTGTTCCATCTCGGGAGGGAGGGTTAAGCCAAGCCTAAAAATTAGCCGTGTTGCGAGTTGTGGCGGCGGATGAACGTCGGGACGTCCAGCTCGCTCTCGGTATCGATCTCGCCCGCCAGGACCGCCTTCATGCTCGGCCGCGATTGCGCGCGCTTGCGATCCGGATGAACGAGCGGAGCTCCTTCAGGCGGCGTGGCCGGCCCGGAGCCCGCTGCGACGCGTGCGGAGTGCTCGCCTTCGGGCACGGGCTCGGAGAGATCTGCGAGCGCCTTCTCGACGGCGTTGACTTCGCCGAGGTCGGGGGTCGCCCACTCGAAGTGAATGTCCGGCTCTTCGACGACGGCGGCCGCCGCACGCGCCGGCTGACGTGCCATCGGCGGATATTCCTTCGTGATCTGCGTCGAGACATCGTACGGCAGCGTGATCTGGTGCGCCTTCGGCTTTCCGTGCGTCGGCGGGTGCGTCGGTTCCGGGAGCGTCTTGCCCTTCGTGCTGTGATCGACGCCGGTCGCGATGACCGTGATGCGGACCTCATCGCTGAGGTTCGGATCGATCACCGAGCCGAAGATGATGTTCGCGTCTTCGTGCGCGGCCTGCTGGATCAGCGACGAAGCCTCGTTGACCTCGTGCAGCGTCAGGTCCGGTCCGCCGGTGATGTTGATCAGGATGCCCGTGGCACCTTCGATCGAGACATCCTCGAGCAGCGGCGAGCTGATCGCCATCTCGGCGGCTTCGGTCGCGCGGCGCTTGCCGCTGCCGACGCCGGTGCCCATCAGGGCGCGGCCCATGCCGCTCATGATCGTACGAACGTCCGCGAAGTCGACGTTGATGAGACCGGGGACCGTCATCAGGTCACTGATGCCCTGCACTGCGTTGAGCAGCACCGAGTCCGCCTTGCGGAACGCCTCGACCATCGACGTGCTCTGCCCGACGAGGGCGAGCAACCGATTGTTGGGAATCACGATCAGGGTGTCGACGGCGGCCGACAGCCTGTCGATGCCTTCGACGGCCTGCTTCGACCGCTTCTTGCCTTCGAAGCCGAACGGCTTCGTGACGACACCGACGGTGAGCGCACCGCAGTCTCGAGCGATCTGCGCGATCACCGGAGCGGCGCCCGTGCCGGTGCCACCGCCCATGCCGGCGGTCACGAACACCATATCGGCGCCCGCGATCATGTCGGCGATCTGCTGCATGCTCTCTTCCGCGGAGCGGCGCCCGACGTCGGGATTCGCTCCCGCCCCGAGGCCTTTGGTCAGCGCGTCGCCGAGTTGGATCTTGTGCGGCGCCATGTTGGCTTCGAGAGCCTGCATGTCGGTGTTGGCGACCACGAACTCGACCCCGTCGAGATTGCCGCTGATCATGGTGTTGACCGCGTTACCGCCGCCGCCACCAACGCCGATGACGAGGATTTTTGCGTGACTGACGTCGTCGAATTCGATGAGTGCCATGGATGGATCCCCCGTGTGGAACCCATATGAAAGTGATGGATCCATCGGGGCAAGTTTTTGATCGCGCGAATACGGCAAGAACGCGGCGCGTCCGCACCACGTATGAGGCGCACCTACCTGCTCGTGGCGTGTTGGTGATCTCGAGATCCGGTCGCCGATGAGGCTCGAACATGAGATTCTCGACCCGAGAACTCATGAAGCGACACTTGGTCGTGACGTGCATGGTAGCGGCGTGCGGTGGCAGCTCGGATCGTCCGGACGGTGGCAACGGCGACGGCCCGACGATCTCGGACTGTCCGATCCTGCCGTCGAACCACGTCTTCAACACGGCGATCGATACGTTGCCCATCGATCCTCGTTCCGACGGTTACATCGCGACGATCGGCGGGACGAGCAAGCTGCACCTCGATCTCGGCACCCAGACCGATCAGCAGGCGGCCGACTTCTACGGCATCCCGTACAACACCGTTCACGGTGCCGCGATGACGTGGCCCGCGATCGCCTTCTTCTCCGCCGACCCGGGACTGTCCTGGGATCCGAAGGCCGAGAGCGATTGCGCGAATGGCGGTCACGCCGTCGTCTCCCCCTGCACCAACGCCTCGCCGGTCTTGCCGTATCCCACGAGCGCGATCATCGAGGGCGGAGTCAATACCGCCGCCGATCAGCAGCCGTACGGCGATCACCACCTGCTCGTCGTCGATGTCGATGCCTGCCGGCTGTGGGAGGGCTATCACGTGTACTCGCCGCAGTCGGGCGCGTGGAACATCTTTGGCTCGGCGAGCTTCGACCTGCGCTCGAACGCCTTGCGGCCCGCCGACTGGTCGTCCGCCGACGCCGCGGGCTTCCCGATCATGCCGCTCCTGCTGCGCGCCGACGAAGCGAGCACCGGCGCGATCCATCACGCGCTGCGCTTCACGATCAACACCAACAAGATCCGGACCTCGTACATCTGGCCCGCGCGTCACCTGACCTCGAACGGGACCGGCTCGACCAACCTGCCACCGATGGGCCAGCTGTTTCGACTCAAGGCGAGCTTCGCGATCCCGGCCAGCTTCTCGAACCAATCGCGGGCGATCCTCCAAGCGATGAAGACCTACGGCATGTATATCGCCGACGGCGGCTCGGACATGTACGTCACCGGCACGCCCGACACGGGCTGGGAAGACACGACGTTCAGCCAGGTCCAGTCGGTCGCCGCGAGCAACTTCGAAGCCGTCGATGTCGGCGCGATCATGTCACGCAGCGGCTTCGACGCGAATTCCGGCGCCGTTCCCTGACGGAGCGTGCGCCGCGCTTCGTGACGTTGGCATGACGCGATGGTGGTTCGGGCCCGAGGCTCGAAGTGCTGTGGTTGGCCGATCGTATTCGTGCGAGTCACGGCCACCGTGCGGTACAGCGCGCGCATGAAGCATGCAATTCTCTGTATCGCGCTCGCTGGCTGCGGCAAGTCGGCGGGACAGCTGCCGGCGAAACCCTCGACCGGCGCGCCGATGGCGTTCGAGGTCACCACGGTGAAGCCGGGAGATCATCACAAAGGCGAGCTCCAGGCCCGTGCGTATAACTTCTCGGACAAGCGCATCGCACGATATTGGGTACTCGTGCGGTACCGCGACGCGAAGGGTGCGGTCATTCGCCTCGACAAAGGGACACCGCACGAGACCGATGAGGATTCTGCCTCGTTCAGCGACCCGCAAATGATCTGCGAGCCCGCGAGCTGGTGCAACCTCAAGATCGGCTACCTCGACGTGCCGTCGGAGGCCGTCAAGGCGGAGGTCGTCGCGAAGGAGCTCACGGCGCTCAAGGATGACATTCACTTCGAGGACAAGCCGATCTTCGAGATCGAAGGACCTCACTGGCCGGCGGAACCGAAGTCGTGACCGCTAGAAGATCTCGGCGATCCGGCCCCACGCGCGCTTGAACAGATTCGGGCGGTCTTCCATGCGGCTATCGACGATCGTGCGGCCTTGCTCGGCGCCGAACATCACGAGGCCGACGCCCGTCGAGTAGCTCGGCGAGCGCACGACGTCGACGAGCCCACCGATCTTCGTGGGCGCTCCACGCCGCGTCGGCAGCCCGATCACCTGCTCGGCGATCTCGCAGACGCCATCCATCGCGGTAGCGCCGCCGGTGAGCACGATGCCGGCCGCGAGGCCATCGAAGTAACCGCAGCGCATCAGCTCTTTCTTGACGTGCTCGAAGATCTCTTCGACGCGCGGCTCGATCACCTCGACGAGCTCCATGCGCGGCAACACGCGCGGGCTCCGTCCGCCGACCGAAGGGACTTCCATCTTCTCGTCGCGATCGACATGACCGCGCCACGCGCAGCCGTACTTCTTCTTGATCTTCTCCGCGGAATCGAGCGGCGTACGCAGCACGGTCGCGATGTCATTCGTGATGTGCCCGCCGCCGAGCGGCAGCACCGACGTGTGCACGATCGCGCCGTCGGAATAGACCATCACGTCGCAGGTGCCACCGCCGATATCGACGAGCGCGACGCCGAGCTCTTTCTCGTCTTCTTCGAGAACCGCCTGCGAGGACGCGAGTGACTCGAGCACGATGTCCGCGACCTGCAGGTTGCAGCGATTCGCGCACTTGATGACGTTTTGCGCCGAGGCGACCGCCGTCGTCACCATGTGGACCTTGACCTCGAGCCGCACGCCCGCCATCCCGAGCGGATCGCGAATGCCGTCCTGGTCATCGACGACGTATTGCTGCGGCAACACGTGAAGCACTTCGCGATCCATCGGGATCGCAACGGCCTTCGCCTGTTCGATCACGCGCGCGATGTCGGCTTCGCGGACTTCCTTGTCCTTGACCGCGATGATGCCGTGCGAGTTGATGCCGCGCACGTGAGCACCCGAGATCGCGGCGTACACCGTCGAGATCTCGCAGCCCGCCATATTCTCGGCTTCGTCGACCGCTTGCTGGATCGCCGCGACGGTCGCGTCGATGTTCACGACATAGCCCCGGCGCAAGCCCTTCGACGGCGCCGTGCCGATCCCGATGATGTCGACACCATCTTCGGTGACTTCACCTGCGATGCAGGCGATCTTGGTGGTGCCGATGTCGAGGCCGACGATGATCTCGTTGCTCTTGGGCTTGGCCATGGTTGGGACTTAGTTCCTCGCGAAAGCGACAGTGACGTGGTCTGGACGGGTATCGAGGTGAATGGCGCGTGCACGGGCACGTTCCGCGGTGGACAGCTCGTTCCAGGCCGCGTCGAAGGTCTGCATCCGCGTCGGTAGCTCGGCGTCGATCGCGCCGAGCTGGATCGCCGTGGACTGCTCGTAGGTGTGCAGCGTCAGCGCGCCGCGCGGATCGAGGTGGACCTCCCCGATCGCGGGTCGCGAGGTCTCGCTGCGCCATGTCGAGAGCGCACCGAGTGCACCGCGAACGAGCGCGGCGGTCGCTTCGGGATTTGCGAGGTACGCGCTGCGATCGAGACCGGTGACGATCGGCAGGCCGCTGCCGTCATCCGCGGCGAGCTCGACGCGCTTGAACGGATGTCCCGTCACGTCGACGAGGTACAGGCCACCGACGTCGGCGATCGCGGACGCGGTGCGCTCGCGGATCACGATCTCGATCGTGTGCGGCAGGATGCGATGCGCTTCCGCGCCGACGATCCACGGATTGGCGCGCAGTCCCGTGACCAGCCGATCGAGGTTCGTCGCGAACACGTTGTCGCCCAGGTGGATCGGCAGCGCCTGACGAACTTGCTCATCGCTCAGGCGATGGCTGCCGCGAACCGTGATCTCGGTGATCGCGAACCGTGAGGAGGTCGTGACGAACCGATAACCCGCCCAGGCCGTGCCGCTGATCGCGGCGAGCGCGGCCACTGCAGCGGCCGCGGGTAGGGCTCGGCGAGCCGCCCGGCCGCATGCATCGGCGATCACGCGCGGGCGCGGCAAGCGCGACCACATCGATCCCGGCTTGCGGCGATTCCGCTTCGCGCGGAAGGTCAGCTTGGAAGCCGGGGGAGGGGTGGGCGCCTGCTCCCTTGACCCCGAGCCCCCACGACGGGATCGATCCATGATTCGGAAATACGCACGCTGTGATCACGTGGGCAATTTTTTGGATTGCTTGGAGATCACTTTCACGAATAGCGACGTTTGCCGACGACAACCGACCTGAACGCCCGTGCGGCGCGCAGATCGGATAACGCCGACCCACAGATCGGATAACCGCCAACCCACAGATCGGATAACCGCCAAGGCGCAAAGGCGCCAAGACAGAACCAAGAGGGTTGATCAGAGCCACAGGATCGAGGAGCTCCGTCCAACGGTCTCGACTCAAAACCCCATTCTCCTCTGACGACCTTGTCGCCTCGGCGACTTGGCGGTGGGGCTGAGGTCGCAACCGCCGCGAGTGGCTCGATCCGGCGTCAGGTCCTCGGATCAGAAATAGGGTCAGACCACTACTTCCAACACTTGCAGCCGAAAACCGGCCGCAGGTGTGGCGATCCTTCCATCGCCTGGCCGAAAACCGGCGAGAAGTGGTGCAAGTAGTGCCCTGACCCTCCGGTGGACTAGTCTTCGTCTTCGTCCACGACGATGACGACGTCTTCGTCGTCTTTCTTGGGATCCGGCGTCAGGTCATCGGGTCGCCCCTTGTCCTTCGACGCGCGCGACTTGCGGTTCGCGGTTGCAGATCCCTTCTTTGTCGCCTTGCGCGAGCTGGGTGCGCTTTTTGCTTTTCGCGACGCGACCGGCTTGTCGGCCTTGTCGGTGTCGGCCTTGTCGGTGTCGGCCGAAGCCTTCTTCACCGGTGGAGGCTTCGCCGGTGTCTTGGCGGTGGTGCCGGTGCGCGGCTTGAAGACCTGCGCTTCGGACGCGCCGATCCCGAACACGAACACCGTTACGACCACGAGCCAGCGGACCACGGCCCTATCGTGCCACACGTGCCGACGGCTTGCTCGCCGGGTCGGCCAAGGCCTCGCTTTCGCACGACTACTCGTGATGGGAACAGGGCGGGCGATCGGCCAGCTCGAGGCGCGTGAGATAGCCGGCCTTGAACGTGAACCGGACCTCGTGATCATCGGTGCGGCAGATCGATCCGGTGCAGTGCTGGAACGCGCGCACGATCTCGTCGATCTCGGGGAGCACGGCTTCGGCTCGTGGGATGAGGTTGATCTCGTGTTCGGTGTGCGGATCGCCGTCGCCGTCTGCATCGACCTCGCTCCATGCGTCGTACGAGATCTTGATGAGCTCGAGGCCGCGCGCCGGCACGAAGTTCGCGAGCCGCGAAGCCTCGTCGTTGCGCTGGAGTTGCTCGAAGCTCGCGAGCACGCACAGCGCGCGAAGCGGCTTGGCCGCGGACGGCTTTGGAGCGAACTGATGCAAGCCATGCTGATCGAGCATGCGAGCCGCGGTTGCGGCGACCGTGCAATCGGGGGACTTCGTCGCGGCGACGAGCATCGTCTGAACATCCGGTGCGAGCTTGTCCGCGGTCGCAACGAGATCGGTCATCGCCTGCGTGCGCGCGACGGTCGCCATTTTCTCGTCGAGGACCGCGGCGAGATACACCGCGCGAAAACCTTCCGCGGATAGCACTTGTAACGCGCCGTCGCTGTGGAGCTTCTGTACCGCTTCGATCAAGTGCGGCTCGTCGAGAGCGCCGAGCGATCCGTTGACGAGCTCGGTCTGCCCTGCCTTCCAGGCGATCGCGAGGAGCTCGTACCGCTCCGCGAGATCCGACTCGGGGATCGCGTGAAAGGCCGCGGCGACGAGCTGTGACTCGGGCGGAGGAATCGCGGCGATCGCGCGCAGTGCATCTCGCGCCTGCGGCAGGTCGGCGTCTTCCAGTTGGACGATCGCCCACAGCGCGAGATTGCGGCGCAAACAAGGATCGGCAAGTGTCGCGCTCGCTACCGGAGCCGGAATATCGACGGGCGCGTGAACGCAATCCTGGTGTGCGCTCGGCGGAACGCACACGAAGTTTCCCTCGTGTAGCAACGCGAGGGCGAGCTGCCGTGCGAGCGGCGCGTCCTCCGGGATCTCTCCGAGCTTGTCTTCCCAATCGAGGCCGGTCGGCGCGATCTTGTTCCACAGCGCGCGCGCGTCGGCCTCATTCGCGATCGTCACGGTCGCCCAGTCGATATCGAGCAGCTTCGGCGGCGGTATGTGCTCGAGGGTTGAAGGTTGTTCGATCGCGGCGTTGGCGCGCGGCGAAGACGTCCGCATTGGCGGGGCAGGTGGCTCGCGGGCCGCTCCGCCACAAGCTGACAACAACCAGGCAATTGCGACTGCGGTCGCGAATCGAGATTCAGAACCCACGTTCATGAGACTCGCAAACTGTCGCTGAGTTTCAGCGGAGAACTATCCGCCGCAACGGAACCATCGACGAAACCAGGCGCGGATCCGTCGTTTGAGTATAGTGCGCGCGTTTTCAAAGAGGAGAAATCGCAATGAACAAGCTCACACAAATCGCAATCTCGTTGGTGGCAGTTGTTGGAATGGGTGGCCTCGCGGTCGCTGGTGATGCAAAGGATCCGAAGGCCGCTGGCGCGCCGAAGGCCGATGCTCCGAAGGCCGGCGCCCCGAAGGCGGATGCCCCGAAGGCGGACGCCCCGAAGGCCGACGCGAAGGCTGCCGACGCGAAGCCGATGGAGATGAAGCCCCCGCAGGAGCTCGCCGACATGGCGAAGATGTCGGCCGGCACGTGGAAGTGCAAAGGCCAGGGCATGGGCCATGACATGAAGCTGGCCGACATGACGGGCACCATGAAGATGAAGCTCGAAGTCGACAACTGGTGGGTGCACGGCAGCTTCGATTCGAAGATGGGCAAGGACTCGTTCAAGTTCGAGTCGTTCACCTCGTACGATCCGGCCTCGAAGAAGTGGCACCGCGTCATGGTCGAGAGCGGCGGCGGCTACAGCATGGGCGACTCGATGGGCATGAAGGACAACAAGGTCGACTGGGAGCTCCAGTCGCACGGCATGATGGGCGACATGGGCTTCCGCGATCACGAGGACATGACCGACGCGAAGGCCCCGAAGATGTGGGGCGAGATGCAGGACCCGAAGACGAAGAGCTGGATCAAGGTCTACGAGATGGCCTGCAAGAAGTAGTCAGTCATCGACGCACTTGATGCGATGCCCGCATGGGCGTCGCGACGGCGACACCGGACCCTCGGGACCGAGGCAACGCCGGATCGATCCTCGGATCGATCTGGCGGAGCTGCGTCTTACTTCGCGCTCGCGAGGATCTGCTCGCACAGCGTCGCGTAGTCGATCCCGATCGATTTCGCGATCTTGGGCAGCAGGCTTGTCGCCGTCATGCCGGGGAGCGTGTTCACCTCGAGCACGAAGACCTCGCCGCGCGGGTTGATCCGGAGATCGGGGCGCGCGTGGCCACTGCAGCCGAGCGCGAGGTACGCCGCGAGCGCGAGCTGCTCCGCGCGATCGATGACGTCGCGCGTGAGCTCCGGCGGGATCAGGTACTTGGTATCGGTCCGTTTGTACTTCGCTTCGTAGTCGTAGAACTTTGTCGCGGGGCGAACCTCGACCGACCCGAGCACGCGGCCGTCGAGGATTCCGACGAAGACCTCGGTGCCGGCGATGTAATCCTCGACGATGATCGGACCGTGATACTTGCGCGCCATCGCGGTCGCCGCGGCGATCTGCCCGCGATCTTCGACGACGCTGACGCCGACCGAGCTGCCCTCGAAGGCCGGCTTGATCACGAGCGGCAGAGGCCAGTCCGCCAGCAGGCTCGGTGCGTCGCTACCGTCGGCGGGCCCATCGTGCGGCAACAGGCGCCAGCGCGGCGTCGGCACATCGTTCGCTTCAAAGAACTGCTTGGACATCACCTTGTCCATCGCGAGCGCACTCGCGAGGATCCCGGAGCCCGTGCACGGAATTCTCAAGCAGGAGCATAGGCCCTGCACGGCACCGTCTTCGCCCCACGTGCCATGCAGCGCGTTCCATACGACGTGCGCGCCGGAATCTTCGAGCAGGCGCGCGAGGCTGGTGCCCTCTTTCCAATCGATCGCGACGGCGTCCCAGCTCTTCTCGTGAAGTCCGGCGAGCACACCTGCACCGGTGTTGAGCGAGACCTCGCGCTCGGCGCTGAGCCCGCCCATCACGACGGCGACCCGTTTGCCGGCGAACGGATGTTTCTGCATGTCTGTGATGTTTTATCCGGGGTCGTGCAGGGCGTCCATTTGAATGACCACGCTTGATCGCGACATGTGGTTCGCCCAGGATGCGGCATGCGAAATGTTTTGTTGATCGCGTGCGTTCTGATCGGTTGCAGCAAGAAGAGCTCGAGCGACAAGGCCGGTGCAGACATGTCCGCGCCCCCCTCGGCGACGGCACCTGCGGCAGGAACACCAGCCACGGGTGCACCCGCGCCGAGCACGGCGGGCGATCCGCCGATCAAAGCCCTCCGCGACAAGATGTGCGCCTGCAAGGACAAGGCATGCGCCGAGGCCGCCAACAAGGACATGATGGACCTGATGAATTCGGCCGACGCGCCCTCGCCGGGGAAGACGCCCGACGAGATGAAGATGATCGGCGACCTCAACATCGAATTCGCGAAGTGCCAGACCGCGGCGATGTCGAAGTGAGAGGGGTGAGGTGAGCGGGCTGAGGTGAGAGGGGTGAGGTGAGAGGGGTGAGGTGATCAAGCTTCGCCGATGATCTTCACCTCGAGCTCGAGCTCGAGGCCGTGGAGCTCGAACACGCGCGCGCGGACACGATCGATCAGGACGAGCAGCTGAGCGGCGGTCGCCGCGCCGGTGTTGACGAGCCAGTTCGCGTGAACCGGCGAGCACACGGCATCGCCCTCGTGCCAGCCCTTGCAGCCGGCGACCTCGATCAGCCGGCCGGCGAAGTCATTCGGCGGGTTCTTGAAGGTCGAGCCGTTGCTCGCGACCTTCTTCGGCTCGCGCTCGCTGCGGCGCTTTCTTAGATCTTTGACGACTGCCTCGATCTCGGCGCGCGGCCGAGCACGCAGCTCGAGCTCCGCGCGGACGACGACCTCGGTCGCAGGGAGTTCGCTGTGGCGATAGCGAAAGCCGCACGCTGCGTTGTCGCGCCGGATCACCTCGCCATCCGCGAGCCGCACGGTCTCGACCCAGGTCGTCACGTCCTTGAATTCGCCGAGGTACGTGCCCGCGTTCATGATCATGCCGCCGCCGATCGAACCGGGTACGCCGCCGAGAAACTCGATCCCGCCGAGATCGTTCTTGAGTGCCAGCGACAGCACCTTGCCGGTCGACACGCCGGCTTCGACGCGAACCGTGCCCGGCGGTCCGAGCTCGAGGCCGCGCAGGCGTCCGGTTCCGAGCACCACGCCGCGTACGCCGCCATCGCGCACGAGCAAGTTCGAACCGCCACCGACGACGATCACCGGCATGCCGAGCGTCTTGCACCACTTCGCGAGCTGGCTGACCTGCTCGACCGTCGCGGGTTGGGCGTAGGCGTCCGCCGGGCCGCCGATCTTCAGCGTCGTGTGACGGCGCATCGGCTCGTCGAACCGCACGCCGTCGCCGAGCATCTCGCGCAGCGTGCGACGCGCATCGTCGCCGACGATCGACCGTGGATTCGCGACGACTGCACCGTCGTCGGCCGAGCGGGTCGGGGCAAGGCCGCCCCGCTCCAGCTCGGGCCCGAGCTCGTCGTCACCGATCAGCTGGACGTCGTCGAGCTCGCCCATGCTACTGGAGCCAGATCGTGAGTCCGCCTGCATCGCCACACGATCTCAAACGCAGGATCTCGGCGTCGAATTTCGCTTTATCGTCCGGAACCGCAAAGGTCGCGGCGAGGAGCTGCGCCTTCTGGGCATCGAACTCGTCGCGGACCCCGTGCAAGCAGTCCTTGTCGGTCTGACATACGCACGCGCGATCGGCGAACGACTTCGCAGCTTCGATCCAGGCGGCCGGGTCGGTCACGGGTTTCGGCTTCGACGACTTCCCACATGCGGTGATCGAGAGCGCGATCGCGATCAGGCTCCACATGACGTGCCCTTTCACCGGGCCACCGTCGCGCTGGATTCGTTGACCCGCACGAGGTTCTTCTTCGTCGCCGGACCGAGACGCTTCTCGAGCAGCTCGATGACCTCGTTGCACGTGAGCTGGATGTTGCCGGCGCCGAGCGTGATCACGAGATCGTTCGACTGCGCCTGATCATCGAGCCAGCGCGCGAGATCCTCGCGCTTCGCGATGTACGTGATGTCTTTGTGGCCGGCCTCGCGCGCGAGCTTGACGAGCGCCTCGGTGGTCACGCCGTCGATCGGCTTCTCGCCGGCGGCGAAGATGTCGCAGATCACGACCTTGTCGGCGTCGTGAAAGGCGCGCGAGAACTCGGGGAGCTGATCGCGCGTGCGCGTGAAACGATGCGGCTGAAACGCGGCGACGATCCGGCGCCCCGAGAAGGCGCTCCGCGCGCCCGAAAGCGTCGCCTTGACCTCGGCCGGATGATGGCCGAAATCGTCGACGACCGTGATGCCGCCGACCTCGCCGCGCACCGTGAACCGCCGTGCGACGCCCTCGAACTGCGACAGCGCCTTGACGTAGGTGTCGAACGGGATCGCGAGGAAATCTGCGATCGCGAGCACGCCGAGCGCGTTCAGTACGTTGTGCGCGCCGGGCATCGGCAACACGACTTCGCCGAGCTCGTGAGCGTGACGCCACGCCATGAACTTCGTCGTCATGCCTTCGTGGCGTACGTTGCGCGCGCGATACGTCGCTTGTGAAGCGATGCCGAACGTGGTGAACCGCTTCGTCATGCTCGGCAGGATCGCCTGCACGCCCGCGTTATCGAGGCATAGCGCGGACATCCCGTAGAACGGCACGCGATTGCAGAAGTCGATGAACGCCTTCTTGACGTTGTCGAACGTGCCGTAGTGATCGAGGTGCTCGGCGTCGACGTTCGTCACGATCGCCACGGTCGGCGACAGCGTCAGGAACGAGCCATCGCTCTCGTCCGCTTCGGCGACGAGGTAGTCGCTCTTGCCCCAGCGCGCGTTCGCGAGGCCGAGCGAGTTGACGCGCCCGCCGATCACGGCCGTCGGATCGAGCCCGGCGGCCATCAGCACCGTGTGCATCATCGTCGTCGAGGTCGTCTTGCCGTGTGCGCCGGCGATCGCGATGCCGTACTTCATGCGCATCAGCTCGCCGAGCATCTCGGCGCGCGGGATCACCGGAATCTGGCGCGCGCGTGCGGCCTCGGTCTCCGGGTTGTAGCCCTTGATCGCGCTCGACACGACGACGACATCTGCTTCGCCGAGGTTGTCCGCGCGATGACCTTGCTTGACGGTGCATCCGATCTTCGACAGGTGACGCGTGATCTCGGTGTCGTTCATGTCGGAGCCCGACACGCGATACCCCATGTTCGCGAGCACCTCGGCGATGCCGCACATGCCCATGCCGCCGATGCCGACGAAGTGGATCTTGGTGTCTTGTTTGCGAAACATCAGGCGCCTAGATGATCAACGCGTTTCACGACGGAAACAATGCGGAGATGCACGGCGTTCTTACCAGATCCGAGAAGCTCGCGGGGCTGGCCCGACCCAGCTAGCTGCCCGCCATGCGAGCTGCGACTATTCGCGGCGTGCCGCAGGCTGCGCTTCGCACCAGTCGATCACGGCAGCCGCCGCACCGGGTTTCGCGAGCGACTTCATCGTCGCGCCCATCTCGGTGCGTCGGGTCGTGTCGGTCAGGAGCGGACGCAGTGCGTCGGCGAGCTTCTCGGCGGTGAGCTCGGCTTGCCGGAACATCAGCGCCGCACCTTTGTCGGCCATCTCGCGGGCGTTGAGCTCCTGGTGGTTGTCGGCCGCCGACGGATACGGGATCAGGATCGCGGGCTTGCCGGCGATCGCAAGCTCGGCAACCGTCGTCGCGCCGGCGCGCCCGATGATCAGATCGGCGGCGCGATACGCCGTGGCCATGTCCTTGATGAAGGCGTGACAGCTCGCCGTGACGCCGGCGTCGCGATAGCGAGCGGTGATCGGCTCGAGGTCTCTGTCGCCCGTCTGATGCGTGATCGCGAGCGCGTGCTGCTTCGCGAGCGCGATCAGCGCGGTCGACGCGAGGTCGTTGACAGCGACGGCACCTTGCGAGCCACCGCAGACGAGCACGTGCACGCGATCGGTCTGCGCCGGAGAGGCGGCGAGCAATTTCTGCACGAGCTCGCGGCGCACCGGATTACCGGTCATCACGATCTTGCTCGGCTTGAAGAACTTGCGGCTCATGTCGAACGACAGGAACACCGAGCGCACGAGCCGCCCGAGGATCTTGTTCGTGAGGCCCGGGATCGAGTTCTGTTCGCAGATCGCGGTCGGGATGCCGCGCAGCCTCGCCGCGAGCACGACGGGCCCGGATGCATAGCCGCCGACGCCGATCACCGCATCGGGCGCGAACTGCTTCACCACGCGCCGCGCCTGCCAGTACGCGCGCGGTAGTCGCGCCATCCCGCGTAGCGCGCCGAGCGCACCGACGGTCTTGAGGCCGGAGACTTCGATCAGATCGAGATCCCACCCGAGATCGGGGAGGACGCGAGCTTCGATGCCGCGCTTCGTGCCGACGAACCGGATCGCGGCGTCGGGTGCGCGCGCTCGCAGCTCTTCCGCGATCGCGACGCCCGGAAACAAATGCCCGCCCGTGCCGCCGCCGGCGATCATGAGGCGTAGCGGTCTGGTCACGCCGTAACAACGCGCACGCGAACGCGCCTCTTCCGAGCGAGCTCGCGCTGTTGCGGCTCGCGCTGCGCGCGCCGTTCGGGCCGCCTGCCGACATTGAGCAGAAGTCCGACGAGGAACATCGTGATCACGAGCGAGCTGCCACCGTAGCTGACGAGCGGCAACGTGATGCCTTTGTTGGGAACGACACCGAGCACGACACCGACATTGAATAGCACCTGCACGCCGAACAGCAGCGTGATGCCGAATGCGAGATATCCGCCGAACACGTCGCGTGCGCCGAGCGCAGCGCGGATGCCGCGCCAGACGAGGATCGCGAACAGCAGCAGTACGAAGGCGACGCCGATCCAGCCGAGCTCCTCACCGATCGGCGCGAGGATGAAGTCATTGTGAGCCTCGGGCATGTAGCCGAGCGTCTGGTGGCCATCGCCGAGACCGGCGCCGAACAGCCCGCCCGATCCCATCGCGAGGCGCGCCTGCATGAACTGATAGGCCTCGCGATTCGCGAACGCTTCGGGGTTGAAGTATGCGAGGAAGCGCTGCATGCGCCACGCGGTCCCGACGACGAGGTGATACGCGACCGGCGCCGCTGCAAGCACGGCAAACAAGATGTACGAGACGCGCGTGCCGGCCATGAAGAGCATGCCGAGCGTCGTCGCGCCGAGCACGACGGAAGATCCGAGATCGGGCTGCTTGAGCAGCAGCACCATCATCATCCCGCACACGACGAGGTGCGGAACGAAGCCGACCGTGAACGCCTTCACGCGATCGGCTTTGCGGCCGAGCGAGCACGCGAGGTAGGTGACGAGCGCGAGCTTGGCGACCTCGACGGGTTGAAACGTCAGTGGGCCGAGCGGGATCCACCGCTTCGCGCCGTTGCGCGCGTGCGTGAGGAGCGCGACGCCGAGAAGCAGGATCGCGAGCATCAAGAGCGGATAGGTCCACGCGCGCAACCGGCGATAATCGAGGCGCGCGCCGAACCACATCGCGAGGCCACCGAGCGAGACATAGACAAGCTGACGGATCAGATAGTGCGCGGAGTCGTTGTAGTGCGTGAGCGAGTCTGCCGCGGTCGCAGAGTAGATCTCGATCGTGCCGATACCGAGCAAGCCGAGCACGCTCGCCACCAGCCACAGATCAAACGGGCGCTCCGGCAAGGTCGCGCTGGGATGCTGGATCGCGACGATCTGCGCGACACCGGGAAGTGCCGAAAGCTGATCTCGCCTTTGAATGCGCTCGATCAGGCGGCCAAGCATGGACATCGCTTGCCATCCTGCGGTTGGCCGCTTTGGTGGGCCAGTTTTCGTCGGGCGCTTGACTACTTGATGCGATGCCAGATCTGGCCGTCGATCTTCGCGCGCTGCTCGCAGGCGTCCTCGACCTTGGTGAACCGGATGCCAAGACGTGAGATCACGACCTTGTAGAGCCCTGTGCCACCGCCGGCGCACATCCCGTTGACATAGTTGAGGGAGAGCTGGTCGCCTTCGAGCTTCCAGCTGCCGCTCGCGAGGGTCTCGCCGTCGAGCTTGCTCTTGTCGTGGGCGAGCCGCACGCCGCCGTCGCGGTCGAACCGAACCGCCGTCGTGCCGTCGGGCGGTTTGCGTTCGTACTCGCCGACGATCAGCTGGTCGTTCGGCGGCTTGGCGGTCAGCGGTTTCGGCTCTCCACCGCAGGCTGCGAGGACTGAGAACACGACAAGCAAACGCATCACGGCTCCTAGCTTACAACGGGTCTAAGGGCGCTTGGCGCGATCGATTCGCGACTTCTGAACGATGTAGCCGACGAGTGGCGCGAAGATGATGAACGGAGCGACCTGCCGGCCGAGCGAGCGCCCGCGCTCGTAGGGGCTGGCCTTCGGATCCCCGCTCGAAATCCCGTTGATGATCGCGAGGACAACGACGATCACGGCGAATGACGCCACGAACGCCAGCAGCGCGACTTTCCAGGCGGGGGTGATTTTCTTCTCCA
>JAQBQF010000038.1 GCA_028287115.1 Myxococcales bacterium | reverse complement strand
GGTGCCAACGTCTCGACGGTCGGCGTCATCTTCTCCGGCATCGGCGACATTACGGGTGGGCGACCCGCACCCTCGTGGAATGTTGAAGGGAATGTCGTGACTGGATCCACGACGCGACGCTCGCCCTGGCGATAGCTTGCTCGGTACCGCGAGCTAACGCGTAACATCGGTTGTTCGATCAAGCGATGACACAAGACAGCAGCCGCTGCAGCAAGTCCGATGTTGATCGGGAACGCTGTAAACCAGGCATGCGAGTGGCGATCGAGAAACGGTTGCTGCCAGAGATAGAGCGAGTAGCTGAGCGTTCCGATCTGGATGAGAATGGGATGCTCGAGCACTCTGCCGGCGATGCTGTGAGGACGGGACACGCACCGGTGCACCGCCATCGCGATCCCGATGTTGGCGACCGTCATTCCGATTCCGAGCTGAAACCACGGGCGAGTCGCGATCAGTGTCAGGACGCACACTAGAGGGACGATCCAGAACCACGTAGCGTGCAACAGTATTCGATAAGGGCGCCAGCTCTCGAGGCGAGAACGCGCGATCGCGAGCAAGCAGCCCATCGCGAGCGTATCGAACACACACGGAAACGCTTGGTCGGCGAGTGCTCGGTACTGTGGAAACAGATACCAGAGCGCCACCCGAATCATCGGCGCGGCCGCGACCGCGATGATCGCGAACGAAGATGCCCGCACGAGCCCCAGCGCGATCACCGCGAGCGGCCAGATGAGATAGAACTGCTCTTCGACCGCTAGCGACCACAAGTGACCGACCGGCCACGACCGCTCTCCATGAAAGTTCATGGTGTACGTCGCTGCAAACGCGACATCGCGCAGGTTCAGGGCAACGCACGCGAAGAGCCCTACGACCACGACGAGAGCCAGGTAGCTGTAGAATGCAGGGAAGATCCGAAACACACGTCGGATGTAGAAATCGCGAAGCGAGATCCGCCCCGTGTTGGCGCGCTCGCGAAGCAACAAGGTCGTGATCAGGAACCCCGAGATCAAGAAGAAGGTCCGAACCCCGAGGTCCCCGAACAGGTGTGCGAAAGCGCTCATCGGGATGACGCCCGTACCGGAGGCATGCGCCGCGAGAACGAGCGCGATCGAGACGGCGCGCATTCCGTCCAGGGTCGCAATGCGCCCACCCGCGCTGTTCATGGCCAGCAGCGCTCTGCAAAACCCATGACCAGCTTACGGAATTCTAGTCTCGCGAATTTATTCGAGTGCGTCCGCCGACCACCTCGCAAATTTGGCACATGCGATCGACAGCGATAACCAAAATGCCTCGCATGGCGAGGGCCGAAACGAACGAGCGCCCCGAGAACGTTTCTCGAGGCGCCTCGGGTTTGGTGTGGCGACGCTAGGGTGCCAACGTGTCGACACCCGGCGCGAGCGTCGTCGCCGCGCCGTTGATCGTCAGCGTCGCACCGACGGTGTCATGGTTGAACGCCACTGTCGTTACCTTGCCGCCGACCGTCAGAGTGACGCTCGAGTCCCCCGTTGCGGAGACTTGCGTCGCCGCACCGTCGATCGAGATCACGTGCAGGTAGCGCTGGTTGCCGCCGGCAATTGTCTCGTCGAGCCGATAGCCACCCGCGTAGTCCGACTCCGACGCCATGCTGTGCGTGCTCGAGCTCGCCGACGGCGCGAGCCGCTGCACGCTCATCGTGTGACCGGCGTTCGTGATCGTCGCAGTCGCGCCCGAGATGGACGGCTGCACTGGAGTCGCGAGCTGCCAGACTTGCTGCGTACCCGCAGCGCTGTTCACGCGGTCGTAGACAACAATCACGTTCGGCTGGAGATACACGATCTCGCGGTTCACCTTGCTGATGACGGCGTTGCCATTGTACGCGGGCGTCAGATCCGCGGCGGAGTACAGATAGTCGGCGCCCTTGTGGAGAGCGGCGAGCGTCGAGGTCGTGTCGCCGATCTGGTGCACCGGCTGACCGCCGCTGTCGATCCGCACGAGACTATGCGCGGTGGTCTCCTGCGTCAGGCCCGAGTGCGAATCGACCACCGCGTCGTACGACAGCCAACCGTCCTTGTAGATCATGAGGGAGCCCTGATCCTGGTGCGCGTGCGATTGCGTATACGGACCGGCGATCATGTTGATCCAGGTCGCGTGCTTGTCCCAACCCGAGCGCGAGTAGAGCTCGCCGATGCCCTTCGCGTAGTACGTCGTGTTGAGGTCGAGCGGAGCGGCAGTCAGCTGATCATCGTCGTAGAGGAAGTCCTCGATCGCCACGAACGAGTTGCCCATACGCGTCAGGCTCGCAGTGTCGAGCATCGTCTTCGCTCGCTGCGCGAGAGGATCATTGTGATAGATCGCCATCAGCTCCTGGAGATAACCGCGGTGATAGTCAAAGTACGCGGCGGTCGAGTCGCGCGACAGATCTCCGGTAGGCGCGACGCGGTCCAACGTCGGCACCATCTGGTGCATGAACGACAGGATAGAGGAGCGGGTGTGTGGTGTCTTCGCAGCGAGTTTCTCGCCAGTGGTCGCCTTCCAGAAATCGTAGAGGCTCCACAGATTACGCATCGCGACGCCGTACCCGGTGCCTTCGCGCGAGCCGCCGCCGACGAGGTCGGCGTTGAACGTCGGCACGAGCTGTCCCATGATCTTCGTGTCGTGGAATTGTGTCACCCAGCCATCGGCCTGCGTGTCTTCGCCCTTGGCTGCTAGGCCGAGCATCATCGTCGCGCGCATGAACGAGTAGTAGTAGTTGTCCGACGGATCGTTGGTTGCCCAACCTGTCCAAGGCATGTTCGTGCTGCCCCATTTGGCCTGTCCGGGGTGCCACACGTTCCAGACAGCCTGATTCGCGTACGCGAGCCAGCGCGACTTCTGCGACGCCGTGACGCTGGTGAAGCACCAGTCGTACACCAGCGCGAGATCGCCGACGACGTCGCCTACTTTCAGATAGCTGTCTTCGGCGACAACCGGCTGTGTTCCGGACGCGATCTTAGCTTCGTCTGCCGCAACGTTGGCGTCCACCGTCGCAACGGCCTTCGTGCAGTAGGGCGCGTTGCCGGTGAGCTGGCTCATCAGCGCAGCATTGATGGGCGAGAACAGGTAAATATCGGCGCCCGTCATCCAGCTATCAACGAGTCCCTTGAGGCGCACGGCCGCCGGGCGGTTCGCCGCGAGCGCCGCCTTCAAACGTGCGGCATTCGCGCTGAGGTAGATTCGTGGATGCGCTGTCGGGTACGTCGGCTGAACACCGGCTTCTGGATCGGTACCAGGATCGCCTAGTCCATTATCCGAGCCCGATCCCGAGCCCATATCTGAGCCCGAACCCGAGCCCGAACCGGAGAAGTCACTACCCGAGCCGGAGCCCGGATCCGTACTTCCAACCGTGCCCGTGCACGCCGCCGTTACCACCCCGAGAATTGCTCCCAGCCATTTGGTTCGCAAATGTGTCATCGCCGCTCGGGATACATTTTCGACACGAGCTCAACAAGGTGTCTTTTTGTCCGACACGACGGCACATTACGAGTCTAAGAAAAATGCGTAGTGCGATTTGTCGTCGGTAAATCCCAACTCGCTCCTCATGCCATGCGTTGGCGATTACTGATCTGACTCGCGAGTACAGAAAAATAGATCTCTGCCATACGAACGGCACCGTCGGTGAACTGCTGGCTTTTTGGCCGAAAACCACTCCATTCGGGATCCGGATCGAGCGCAATCATCCGAGGAAGGCTGGCGGAATCATCCCGATCGGCGACGTCCGTCGACGGGCCCGCATTGCGACGGCTACCGAAAGCCCTGGCTCGCGACATCCGATGACATCGATGCACGCGGATGATCTGGCCGAGCTGCTCGGCGGTGGCCCTACGTCGTTCGCGCCCTAGAAACCACGAACGCCCCGAGGATCGATTCCTCGAGGCGTTCGGTCGACCGAGTGAGTGCTCGTTACGGCGCCAAGGTATCGACGCCGGCTGCGAGCGTCGTCGCCGCGCCGTTGATCGTTAGCGTCGCGCCGACGGAGTCGTGGTTGAACGCCACCGTCGTCACCTTTCCGCCGACCGTCAGCGTCACGCTCGAGTCGCCCGTTGCGGAGACTTGCGTCGCCGCGCCGTCGATCGAGATCACGTGCAGGTAGCGCTGGTCGCCGCCCGAGATCGTCTCGTCGAGCCGGAAGCCACCCGAGTAGTCCGACTCCGACGTCATGCTGTGCGTGCTCGAGCTCGCCGACGGCGCGAGCCGCTGCACGCTCATCGTGTGACCGGCGTTCGTGATCGTCGCCGTCGGGCCCGAGATGGACGGCTGCACCGGAGTCGCGAGCTGCCAGATTTGCTGCGTACCCGCTGCGCTGTTCACGCGATCGTAGACGACAATCACGTTTGGTTGGAGATACACGATCTCGCGGTTCACTTTGCTGATGACTGCGTTGCCGTTGTACGCGGGCGTCAGATCCGCCGCCGCGTACAGGTAGTCCGCGGTCTTGTGGAGCGCGGCGAGCGTCGACGTCGTGTCGCCGATCTGATGCACCGGCTGACCGCCGCTGTCGATCCGCACGAGGCTATGCGCGGTGGTCTCCTGCGTCAGGCCCGAGTGGGAATCGACGACCGCGTCGTACGCGAGCCAGCCGTCCTTGTAGATCATGAGGGAGCCCTGATCCTGGTGCGCGTGCGACTGCGTGTACGGACCTGCGATCATGTTGATCCAGGTCGCGTGCTTATCCCAGCCGGATCTCGAATAGAGCTCGCCGATGCCCTTCGCGTAGTACGTGGTGTCGAGGTCGAGCGGCACGGCGGTCACCACTTCGTTGTCGTACAAGAAGTCATTGACGTACATGAACGAGCTGCCCATCTGGGTGAGGCTCGCGTTGTCGAGCATCGTCTTCGCGCGCCTCGCGAGCGGATCGGTCTGATAGATCGTGACGAGCTCTTGCAGGTAGTTGCGGTGATAATCGAAGTACGCGGCGGTCGAGTCGCGCGACAAATCGCCCGTCGGCGCAACGCGATCGAGCGTCGGGACCATCTGGTGCATGAACGAGAGCATCGAGGCGCGCGTGTGTGGTGTCTTCGCGGCGAGCTTCTCGCCCGTCGTCGCCTTCCAGAAGTCGTAGAGCTTCCACAGGCTGTTCATCGCGACGCCGTAACCGGTGCCTTCGCGCGAGCCACCGCCGACGAGGTCGGCGTTGAACGTCGGAACCAGCTGGCCCAGGATCTTGGTGTCACGGAACTGGGTGATCCAGCCGTCGGCCTGGGCGTCTTCACCCTTGGCGGCCAGCCCGAGGAGCATCGTCGCGCGCGTGAACGAGTAGTAGTAGTTGTCCGAAGGATCGTTGGTCGCCCAACCGGTCCACGGATTGGTGTGCGAGCCCCACTTGGCCTCGCCCGGGTGCCACACGTTCCACACCGCCTGATTCGCGTACGCGAGCCAGCGCGTCTTCTGCGCGGCGGTCACGGTGTTGAAGCACCAGTCGTAGGTCAGCGCGAGGTCGCCGATCATCGCGCCGATCTCGAGATAGGAGTCGCCGGCGACCACGGGTTGCCCACCGGAGGCGATCGCAGCCTCTGCCGCCGACACCTGTGCATCGACGTTGGCGATCGACTTCGTGCAGTACTTCGGATCACCGGTCAGCTGGCCCATCAAGGCTGCATTCCAGATCTGAAAACCCCAGATGTCGCCGCCGTCGAGCCAGCTGTCCACGACGCCCTTGAAGCGCACGGCCGCCGGGCGGTTCGCCGCCAGCGCTGCCTTCAACCGTGCGGCATTCGGGCCTAAGTAAATTCGCGGATGCGCTGTCGGGTACGTCGGCTGAACGCCGGCTTCTGGATCGGTACTGGGGTCGCCTGGACCACTGCCCGAGCCCGATCCGGAGAAGTCACTACCCGAGCCGGTGCCAGTATCCGCACCCACGGTGCCCGCACACGCCGCCGTCACCGCCCCGAGAATCGCTGCTAGCCATTTGGTTCGCAAATGTGTCATCGCCGCTCGGGATACATTTTTGACACGCGCTCAACAAGCTGTGTTTTGTCCGAGAACACGGCAGATTACGAGTCTAATAACAAGGCGTAGTGCGATTCCTCGTCGGAAAAGCCGTACTCGACCGTCATACCGTGCGGCGGCGATTACGGATCAGACTCGGAAGTACAGACAAAATAAATTTCGTTCATGCGAACCGTACCGTCAGTGAACTGGCTTTTTCGACGAAACGACAGCGCTCCAGATCCGGATCGAGAGCAATAAACCGATCACCGCCAGCGGAATCATCGCGATCGGCCACGCGTACCAGTTGTCGATATCCTTCGCGGCAGGCGTCCCCTTCTCGGGAAGAACACGGCCGTAGACGAAGCCCTGCAGCGCGGTTCCGAAGTAGACGAAGCCGTCGATCAGGCCCGTTGCGGTGCCCGCGTTGCGGCGGCCACCGAAGTCCTGGCTCGCGACACCCGACAACATCCCGTGGACACCGATGATCGCCATCATCATGATCGCGATCACCCAGCTGACGCCGCCGGGGAACGACAGCATCGGAACGATCGTGATCGCACCGCCGAGCACGACCGAGAACAGGATGGTCGAGACCGGCGGCCTTCGCGACTTGAACAGATGGTCCGAGATGATCCCGGCGAACATGCCGCCGGTGATCCCGGCGATACACGACATCATGCCCCAGTGGCTGTACAGGTAGCTGCCCATGATACCCACGCCGGCGGCGAACGTCCGGTACCACTTGAGGATGCCCTGGCGAAGAAACCCGGAGCAGAACGAGATCACGGCGATGATGAGGAGGATGCGATTGGTCAGCATCTTCTTCAGGATCACGAGCGCGGGATCGCGCGGTCCGGTCTCGCCGCTCGAGGCATCGGCGACGTCGAAGTCGATCATACCGGCATCGCCCGGCGTGTCGCGCACGAACAGCCACGACAGCACGAAGAACACCGCGAGGATCGCTGCGGGCATCAAGAACAACCACTCGGGCGCGGTGAGTTGCGCGATCTTCGGTGCCCAATCGAACGCGAGATAGAGGCCGAACGAGATCAGGATCCCGAAGATCCCGCCGAAGGTCCCGCGCTCGCGCAGGTGAAACCACGACGAGTTGACCTTGACGATCGAGACGGCTCCGAAGCTCTGGAAGTACATGTTCGCGGCGAACAGAATCGTAAGGACCGCGACCGACGGCGGATGACCGGTGCTCGCGTACAGGATTCCGATCAGCGCGTTGCATGCGCCCGCGCCCGCCGCGGCGATCAGGATCGTGACGCGCCCGCCCCATCGGTCGGTCAGCGGGCCATTGAGCAAGAACGCGAAGCCGTAGACCATCGCGCCAACCGCGTCGATGTCACCGAACTCCTTGCCGGTAATGAGCTTCGCGTCGAGCAGGCCGTTGAGGTTGTAGCGGCCCATGTAGAGGAACGCGTACGTCAGGCCGAGCGGCAGCCAGTTGAGCACGCGACGCCGGCGAAACTCCGGCGTGTGCCCGACATCGATTTTCGGAAGCCGCCGGATCACGAGCGCGATCACGACGCACAGGATCAGGATCGGCGGGACCTCTCCCAGCAGCTTGTCCATCCGGCTCGCATCGTACACGAGCGTGAGTGATGCGCGAACGGGTCGGCGTCACGTGTTAACCTCACGGCCCATGCGCACGTGGCTGTGGTTTTCGCTCGCGCTCGCAAGCTGCTCGTCCGCCAAGGACGAGCCCAAGCCGACCCCACCTTCACAAGTCTCGGCTGCGTTGGCTCCCGCGCCCGCGACGGTCGAGATCTTCGTCGACGACAAGTCGGTTAACCACGTCACGCTCGCGCAGCTCGCCGCATGGCCGCGCGTCGACACGCTCGTTCCCGTTGCCGCGCGTCGGCTCGGGACCTGGGAGCTCGTCACGTTCAAGGGCAAGTCGCCAAAGCCCGCCGAGCTAGCTCATCCGTCCGCGACCTATCCCGAGCTCGTGCCGGCGCTGTTTCCCGCAGAAGACAACACGCCTTCTTACGGCATGTTCGATCCGGTCGAGCTCGCGAAGCACGGCAAGCCGGTCGTGCGCGAAGATGGCATTCGCGAGGTCCGGATCAAGGTCGCACAGGGCGCCGGCCGCGGAGAGCACGAATCCGGCGAGGGCGGCGGCGCGGACCCGACGACGCTCAAGATCTCGATCAAGACCGCCGCCGGCGAGAAGATCGTCGACGGCAAGATGCTACTCGCCGTGGCGCGCCAACCGATGCCGGGCGAGACGGGTGAAGGCCGCGGCTGGCCGTTGACCGCGATTCTCGAGCTCGGCGGCGTGACGAAGTTCCAGAGGCTGCTGCTCACTGATTCGTCGGGCATGAACCTGACGCTCGACAAGGCGGACTTCGATCCCAAGCATTCGGTGCCGTTCATCAAGCTCAATCGCCAAGGTCAGCTTCGGTTTCGCGTGTTCAAGAAACAAGGCGATACGTGGCAACCGGGTGGCGATCTCCGCGGGCTGGTCGGCGTTCAAGTCCTGAAATAGCCGGCATCGGCTCCGGTGTCGGCGGCATTTTGACCTGTGCCGCGCGACATCGTGTTGCGTCTTTTGATACACCGGCGCGAAGAGAACAAGGGGGAAGTGCATGCGTGCTCGTGGCTGGATGATCGTGTTGTGTTGCCTAGTTTCGTCTTCGGCTATGTCTGCTCCGATTCCGGGGAGTGACGCCGACGACTACCGTCCGCAGAACTCGGCGGATCACCAGGCTGAAAAGGCCAATCGCACGACGATGCCATGGTGCACGGCCAAGTTCACCGCCGACCCGTGGACGGTCGATCAGCTCGTCAAGGCGATCCACTCGTTCGAGCATGACTTCGCGGTGTGGGCCGATGCCGCCGAGCGCCTATGCGAGCACAAAGAAGACCCGACCTGGGTGAGGGCGGCGACGAACCTCGTGCAGCGTTGGATGAACACCGCCGAGAATTCCCAGGCCGAAGCCGAGAAGCAGATCAGCGAGAAGATCGCGAGCAACAAGGCAGATCGCTCTCCCGCGGGCCTGGCGAGCGCGGAAGAGGCGAAGTTTGCGTTCAATCCGGCGAGCCTGACGGAGGTCGCGCCCGAGCTCGGCGTCGATCAAGCCAAGATCACGGACAAGCCCGCTTGGTGCGACCAGGCCGGAAAGTTCGCGATCGCGGACAGGTGGAACGATGGTCGGATCTCTCGCACGGCGGAAGGTGGGAACGGAATCCAGGGCAGAATCGAAGCCGCGCTCCATATCTGCCAGCGCCCGACCGACAAGACCTGGAAGCAGTACGCGACGATCCTCCTTCAGAGGTGGATGAACTCGACGCACCTCTCGCAACCTGACGCCGAGAAGTCGCTCCGCGCTCGCATCCAGATCGATCAGTTCGAGGCGCAGCGCGTCGAGCTGTGCAAGGCCCTGGACCTCGGTGCCGAGGTCGCCGGCCAGGTGAAGACCTACGGAGAGGCACAGCGCGATCTGTTCGGCTGCAACAACAGGGGGCAGACGCTGTGGCAAGACGCGTCGCAGATGAACACGTCCGGCGTCGGGTTTTACCTCGACAGTGACAGCCAGCCCGACGAGCTCATGCGGGTGTACTGGCTATTCGGATTCGTCAGGAATCCGTCGAGGGCGCTCCCTGCGAAGGACGCGGAAGAGAACCAGCCTCTTCTGTATTACGCGATCGCCCAAAATGACTTCGCACATCTCGATGTGACGGCGATCGACAAGACGCTTTCGGCGGCACCGTACAACGACTACGCGCGAACCGTGATGCTCGAGACACTCGGCCGTCTCAAGGCGGAACAAAAGCTCTACGAGCAGGCCATCGACAAGATGACCAAAGGTGATGAGGACTACGCGGCGATCCTGCGTAAGGCGCCGCAAAAGGCGTTCGCGCAGTGGGACAAGTCGGCCGCTCAATGGAAGCCGGAGATCGATCGCTCGAACGCGTTCGAGAAGTTGTTGTCGCAACCTTCGCGCAAGGCGTTGAAGGGCTGTTCCGTCGAGCTCAAGAAGGACGGCGAGAAGCTGATCAAGTCGTTCAAGACGAGCGCCTACAAGGAGCTGACCGACAAGATCAAAGCAGACCCGATCGCAAATCTGCTGATGAGCCGGATCGCCATCTGTTACGCAGCCGAGAACATGTTTGGCGCGTCGGGTGCGGTCCAGAGCCTCGTCAGCCACGGGCGCGAGCTGCGTGGACCCCGATCGCTCGCATATTACGCGATCGTCGATGCGATCGTGGAGGCGAAGAAGGATCGCCCCCGGTTGTTATTCGACCTGTCGGGCTTCTACCAGAGCGGCGGCGCTCTCAGCGGCAACACGAACATCGACATGAAAGACTTCGACTTCAGTGGCCAGGCGCCGTCGGAGTGGGAGAAGACGCAGAACAGAGGTGTCGTCGCGTCGATCAAGAAGGTCGACCAGGGCCTCCAGGTCTCGTTCAAGAAAGTGACGCTGGCGTATCCCGATTACGACTGCACCGATGACACGCGCCACCCGCTCAGGATCAACTCCGACGGACGTATCGAGTACTATCAGAACTGCAAAGCGCTCGGCACCGTCAGCCATCAGGACATCACGCCGAGCACGATCGTGATCGCGCCCGTCATGGCCACGGGCATCAAGCCCGGCGTGTTCCTCGAGTTCTTCGGCTTCGGTAGGCTCGCCAAGAACAACGACCTGTTCGCGGGCGTCGCGTTCACGAAGAACAAATCCGACGACAAGAAGATCACCACATTCCTCGGCTTCGGCCTGTGAGCGGGAGGACCACCGACATGCGAGTTACATCTTCGATCGTCCTGTGTGCGGCACTGTGCGGCGTGGCGAGCGCGGAGCCATTTACCGAAGGCCAGATCATCAAGGTCGAAGTGACCGGCCAGAACGACACGGCAACGGTGACCACGATGCCTTGGTGTCCGCCGGGCAAGTACACCGGCGACTCGTGGGACATTCAGAGGCTCAGGCGCACGATCTCCGGCTACGAGGACTACGACAATTGGGCCGAGGCAGCCGTCCATTTCTGCGAGCACAAAGAAGATCCGAGCTGGCACAAGCAGGCCACGGGCCTCGTCCAGTTGTGGATGAACTCGAGCAGCAAGACGCAGGAAGAGGCGGAAGCCGCGATCATCAAGAAAATCGAGAAGCTGCGGATCGAGAAGGAGAACGAGGGCAAGCCGAAGACCGACGAGCAGAAGCTCGCGTTCACCGCGCACGAGCTCGTCGAGCTCAAGCCCAACGACGGCGTCGATCAGGCGAAGATCACGGACAAGCCCGCTTGGTGCGATGCAGCCGGGAAGTTCGAGGGCAACGACATCTGGGAGGCCGGGCATATCCACCGCACCTTCGAATCGAAGTACGGGATCGAGGGCGTGGTCCAAGCTGCACTCCACATCTGTCAACGTCCGACGGATGCCACGTGGAAGGTCCAAGCCGGCTACATCCTGCAGAGATGGATGAACTCGACACATCTCTCGCAGCCCGATGCCGAAAGGTCGCTGCGCGCTCGGATCCAGGTCGGGAAGTTCGAAACACAGCGGACTGCACTGTGCACGTCGCTCGAGGTCAACCCCGAAATCGGCGGCGAGGCGAAGACGTACGGCGAAGCGCGGCGTGATTTCTTTGGATGCAACAACAGCGCGCAGACGCTCTGGCAGGACCGCTCGCAGATGAACAGCGGCGGCGTCGGGTTCTACCTCGACGGCGACACGCAGACGGACGAGCTGATGCGAGCGTATTGGCTGTTCGGCTACGTCCGCAGTCCGTTCGGGAAGACGCTGCCGAGCACGGACGCCGGCGAGAACTTATCGCTGCTCTACTACGCGATCGCGCAAAACGATTTCGCGAAGCTCGATTCATCGGTGATCGACAAGATGCTGTCGGCCGCGCCGTATAACGATTACGCGCGGATCGTCGCGCTCGAGACCGTCTCTGTCCTCAAGGCGGAACAGAAGGCCTACGAGAAGGCGGTCGAGAAGATGACGAAGGGCGACGCGGACTACCTCGAGATCCTGCGCACCGCGCCGAAGAAAGGGCTCGCCCAATGGGACAAGCTCGCCGAGCAATGGAAGCCCGAGATCGAGCGCTCGAATGCATTCGAGAAGCTGCTGTCTCAACCGTCGCGCAAGGCGCTGAAGGGCTGCTCCGTCGAGCTGTTCAAAGACGGCGAGAAGCTCGTCAAGTCGTTCAAGACGAACATCTACAAGGACCTCAGCGAGAAGCTCGGCGCCGATCCGGTTGCGAGCTTGACGTTGAGCCGCCTCGCGCTGTGTTACGCGGCCGACAAGGTGTGGGGCGCATCGGGCGCGCTCCGCGATGTGGTCGGCCACGGCCGTGAGATGCGTGGTCCACGGTCGCTGGCGTACTACGCCGTCGTCGATGCGGTCGCGGACGCGAAGAAAGACCGGCCCCGGTTGCTGTTCGACCTGTCGGGCTTCTTTCAGGGCGGCGGCGCGCTCAGTGGCAACACCAACTTCGACTCGAAGGACTTCGACTTCAACGGTCACGCGCCGAGCGAGTGGGAGCAGTCCGGGACCAAAGGGGTCGTGGCTTCGACGAAGAAGGTCGAGGACGGTCTCGAGATCGTGTTCAAGAAGGTGACGCTCAAGTGGCCTGACTACGATTGCGTGGACGACATCCATCATCCGCTGAAGGTCAACTCGGACGGCCGCATCGAGTACTACCAAAACTGCAAAGCGACGGGAAAAGTCAGTACGCAGGACGCGACGCCGAATTCGATCGTGATCTCGCCGCTGCTCGCCGCCGGCGTGAAGCCCGGCGTGTTCGTGCAGTTCGCAGAGGTCAGCACGAAGGCGAAGAACGGAGACCCATTCGCGGTCGTCGTGTTCACGAAGGCCAAGGCCGACGACAAGAAGATCAATACGTTCTTCGGCTTCGGCCTGTAATCAGCGACAAGGAATCCGGGTCTGCCGCGCGGTCGCCACGAGCCCCGCCAGATCATCGATCGGCGGCGGATCCGTGTCGAGGAAGCGGTA
>JAQBQF010000052.1 GCA_028287115.1 Myxococcales bacterium | reverse complement strand
GCGCCCGTGCTCCATCGTGGGGCTCGCCTTCTCGACGATCGTGCCACCGATAATTTCGGCGCTGATGTCGTCGCCGAGCGCAGCCAAGTCGGCGAACGTTGCCGGCTTCGGTCGGTTGGGCGCAGCCATGACGATGAGATCATAGCGCACGTTCTCGAGCGGGGTGGGACGCGAGTTTCTGAGAGGACATCGGCGCCGCACTTCTCCGACGGCCGAGCTTCCTGCCGAAACGGAAAACCGCCGCGGATCAGCGAGCTGATCACGCGGCGGATGTCGAACGAACGCTGATCAGTTCTCGACGAACGCCTTCAGGCGCTTGCTGCGCGACGGGTGGCGCAGCTTGCGGAGGGCCTTCGCTTCGATCTGGCGGATGCGCTCGCGGGTGACTTCGAAGTCCTGGCCCACTTCCTCGAGGGTGTGGTCGGACTTCTCGCCGATGCCGAACCGCATGCGAAGGACCTTCTCTTCACGCGGGGTGAGCGTCGCGAGAACTTTCCGAGTTTGATCGGCGAGGTTGACGCTGATCACGCTCTCGCTCGGCGAGATGATCGACTTGTCCTCGATGAAGTCGCCCAAGTGGCTGTCTTCCTCTTCGCCGATCGGCGTCTCGAGGGAGATCGGCTCCTTCGCGATCTTCAAGACCTTGCGGACCTTGTCGAGCGGCAGCTCCATACGCTCGGCGATCTCTTCCGGGGTCGGCTCGCGGCCGAGCTCCTGGACGAGGTAGCGCGTCGTGCGGACGAGCTTGTTGATCGTCTCGATCATGTGGACCGGGATGCGGATCGTGCGCGCCTGGTCGGCGATCGCGCGGGTGATCGCCTGGCGGATCCACCACGTCGCGTAGGTCGAGAACTTGTAGCCGCGCTTGTACTCGAACTTATCGACCGCCTTCATGAGGCCGATGTTGCCCTCCTGGATCAGATCCAGGAACTGGAGGCCGCGGTTCGTGTACTTCTTCGCGATCGAGACGACGAGGCGAAGGTTCGCCTCGACGAGCTCGGACTTCGCGCGATCGGCCATCCGCTCGCCCTCGTGGAGGTCGCGGAACGTCGAGCGCAGCTCGGGTGCGGTGGAGCGAGACTCTTCCTCGACCACGACGACCTTGCGCATCGCCGTCTTGATCATCTCCTCCATCTCTTCGAAGTCGGCGACGGTCATCATCGTCTTCTTGCCGACGGCGCGTGCGCGCGCGGGGTTCGCCCGCATCTCGCGCAGCGTCTTGCGGATCTCGGAGGCCGGCAGGCCCGCGCGCTTCTCGCACTCGCGGATCTCCGACTCGGCCTTGTCGAGCTTGACGATGATGTTCTTGAGCTGCATGACGATCCGGTCGACCGTCGGCTTGTTGAGGCGGAGGTCCGAGAGGTCCTCGAACATCTGGGCGCGATTCGCCTTCTGCGCCTCTTTGACCTTCTTCTTGCGGCCTTCGGTGCCACCGTCGTCGAGCTTCTCCTCGAGCTTCTCGGTGTCGCGCTGGAGCTTGCGGACCTTGTCGATGATCTTGCAGACGCGATCGACGTAGAACTGCTCGTTGAACTCGGCCTCGTCCTCGTCGATGTCTTTGACGACGTCCTTGACGCGGACCTTGCCCTTGCGGAGGCGCTCGCCGATCTCGAGGAGCTCCTCGACGGCGACCGAGCTGTTGAGCACGGCCTGGAGCATCTTGCGCTCGCCGTCCTCGATGCGCTTTGCGATCTCGACTTCACCTTCGCGGGTGAGCAGCGAGACCGAGCCCATCTTGCGGAGGTACATGCGGACGGGGTCCGAGGTGCGCGAGTACGCGTACTCTTCGTCCTCGTCGACTTCGCCCTCTTCTTTTTCTTTCTCGATCTCGAGGCCCTTCGGCGCCGGATCGACCATGTCGGGGCGGCGTCCACCGGCGCCGTCGACGACTTCGATGCCGTGATCGCCGAGCGCCGACAGCCAGCTATCGATCTGATCGGTCGAGACGACATCTTCGGGCATCGCGTCGTTGACCTCGTCGTACGTGACGAAGCCCTTCTGCTTGCCGAGCTCGATCAGCTTGTCCTTGGCGCTGGTGACCGCATTCGCGTTACCACCACGGCCGCCCTTCTTCGCGACGCGGGTCTCGGCCTCGAGTGCCGCGGCATCGGCTTCGCTCGCGAGCGAGCGGCGCGGGGCGCCACCGAGCTCGTCTTCTTCATCGTCGAGCTCGATCGCCGCCGGGACGACCGCGTCGTCATCGAGCAGCAAGTCGTCCGGGCTCGGGCCCTTCGCGGACTTCGCGCCCGGCTTGCCACCTTTGCCGGCCTTCGAAGGCGGCGGGAGGAAATCGTCGTCGTCGTCGTCGAACTCGCCGTTCTCGTCGGCGATCCGCTTCGGCGCGGAGGGCGCCTTGGCGAGCTTGGGCGCGACGGCCTTACCGGGGGCGGGCGCGGCGGCTTTGCCGGCCTTCGGCTTCTCGTCCTTGCCGTTGGTCTCTTTCCCCTTCGCTGCAGCCGGCGCGGCGACCTTCACTTTGTCTTTTCCCGTGTCTTTCCCGTTCGTCTTCACGCTCACGGGCGGCTTCACGGGGGCAGCTTTGGTCTTCGTCGTCGGGGTCGGGGTACGCGCCATACTCACTCTGCCTGCTTTCGGTTAGACGAGATCACACCAGATAGTTGACCGGTGAGTCGTTCGACGGACTCGCGGTCACCTTTACGTTCTGCTTCTGCCAGCTGCGCTAGGACGCGCGCCAGTTCTCGATCACCACGACGCTGCGCGTCGACCAGGCTCTTCTTGAGCGCGTTCTGGTCGAGCTTCGTTTTTCGTTGCTCGAGCTGCCGAGCCATCGCCGCCAGCTGACCCGGCGGATCTTTGCAGTCCGAATACTTTCCGGAAAGCACGTGCTGGGCTGTGGCTAAAGGCAGTTCCACGGGAGCGGACTCGAGGAGGGATTTTCCCTCCCGAGCCGCGGAATACATGGCCTTAAGCCGACCGTCCGTCAAGAGCCAAAAAGCCTTGTCTGCCTCAGGGCTTGCGATCAGTTCCGGGTGGTCCGCGAGCAGCGCGATGAGCTCGACCTCGTCCAGTGAAGGCAATACGGTCGATGCAACTCCCGCGGCGGGAGCGGTTTCGGGCCGCGCCGGCGCGTTCGGGTGGCTCGGTTGCCGGACGTGATCGCGCGAATCGCGAGGCGCGTGGCCGCCTTGATGTGACGCCCGCGACACCGCCGTGCGGACGATATTCGTATCGATATCCAGGGCCTTAGCGAGCGTGTCGATCACCATGTCGCGCTTGAGCGGGCTGCCGATCTTCGCGACCAGCCGTGCGGCATCCTCGAGGGCCCGCGTGCGGGCATCGGAGTTCGCGCGCGCCTTGCTCCACACCTCGAAGCAGAAGAACTCGATGCCGCCCTGGGCGCGATCGATCGCTTCGCGAAGCTGGACCGCGCCACCGCCGGCGACGAGGCTATCGGGATCGACGCCGTTCGCGAGGATCCCGCCGCCGCCCGATTGTGCGTTGCCCGGGCGCTTGGCGACCAGCACCTCGACGTCCGCCTCCACGCACATCTGCAACGCGTGCATCGTCGCCTTGTAGCCGGCCTTGTCGCCGTCGTAGACGAGCACCACGCGCTCCGCGAGGCGCTTGAGCGTCGTCACCTGCTCGATCGTGAGCGCGGTGCCGAGCGGTGCGACGACCTCCGTGAAGCCTGCTTGATGGAGCGTGATGACGTCGAAGTTTCCTTCAACCAGGACGCCGCGGCCATTTTGCTGCATGCCTTCGCGCGCCTGAGCGAGGCCGAACAAAAGTTTGCTCTTCTTGTAAACGACGCTCTCGGGGCTGTTGATGTACTTCGGCGGCTCGCTACCGTCGGGAGAGGGCGGCGCCTTGCCGATCACCCGCGCGGAGAACCCGGTGACCTCGCCGCCGGGGACGATCACCGGGCAGACGAGGCGATCGCGATACCGATCGTAGTAGCCGCCGGCGCGCGGCTGCTTCGCGACGAGCCCGAGCCTCGCGGCGAGCTCGAGATCGAGGCGCTTCTCCTTCAAATAGTCGGCCAGCAGGTGCCAGTCCGAGGGCGCGTAGCCGAGCTGAAACTTCTCCGAGATCGCGTCGCCGACGCCGCGCTTGGCGAGGTACGCGCGACCGGGCTCGCCGCGCTTGGGATCGGCGAGCACGCCGCGGAAGAACTCCATCGCCGCGCGATTGATGTCGAGCATCGCGACTCGCTCGCCGCGCGCCTTGCGTAGCTCCGGCGATTCTTCGATCTGCGGCACGACCACGCCGAACCGCGCACCGAGCTGCTCGGCGGCTTCGACGAAGCTCTTGCCTTCGATCTCCATCACGAACGTGAACACGTCGCCGTGCTTCTGGCAGCCGAAGCAGTGATAGAAACCCTTGTCGGGAGAGACGTTAAACGAAGAGGTCTTCTCTCCGTGAAACGGGCACAAGCCCTTCCAGTTCCGTCCAGCTTTCTTGAGCTGAACATGCTGGCCGATCACGGCAATGATGTCCGCGCGTTCGCGGATCTCGGTGATGACTGCGTCCGGAATCATTGCGCCCCGCGCTCCCCCGAGCGCATCCAAATACGTGCCATGAAAGCTGACCGATTCCCCCCCATTTGCCCAGGGCTTCTCGCCTACGGAGATGTAGGAGTGATCGATCCGGCAGTGTCCGGATGCGTCTTATTGATCGCGCCCGCGCCCTCTCTCGCGCCCACGCCCTCGCCTTTGGGGCGGCTCGCGTCGACGAGCGCATAGACCACCAAGCCGAGCGTCAACGCGATCCACAGACCGAGCATCGTCTGGATCGCGCGTGTCGTACCTGCGGCGAGCTTGGGCCCGTGGTCCTCTTGGCCAAGATCATGCCGGTGCTTCTTGCGCTCTGAACCCGGGTGTTCGGCCATTACCGGCGGAAGTTGCCGTAGCTGTCTGACAACGTCAAGTTGCTAACGGCGCGCGCCCCCGATCAGCCAGTGATTCCGGTGACGCGCGACTGTGTGCTCCCACGTCCACGGTTACGGTGGGCGGCTACCGACTCGCGTTGTGAATGAGTCGCGCAAAGCCGGTGCCGGCCGCGGTCGCGACCTCCTCGACGAGCGACACCGACGCGTCGGGCGCCGTCGCGGTCGCGATCAAGCACATCACGCGGTCACCGATCGCGACCGGCACGACGACCAGATCACCGTCCTCCTTACCGAGCGCGCGCAGCAGCAGCAGATCGATCGCCTCGAGGTCATCGGCATCGCACCGAGCCGTGACCTGGCGCTCGATCACCATCGGGACCAAGCCCTCTTGATCCATCGGCATCGCGACCTCGGGAACTGCAGAGCCCGTGCGCGTGAACCACTTCCATCCGATCGCGAGCTGGCCGCGGACGACGAGCATGATCGCGGCATCGCACGCGGGAATGAACTGCTCGATCGTCGACATCACGAGATCGGCGACGCGGTCGCGATGGTTGCTGCGACGAATCGACCGCATGGCCTCGACGATCGTCTCTCCGGGACCGCGATCCTCGACCATCGGGATCACCGCCGTCTTCTGCGGCGTCAATGCGACGCGCCGGATCGGAATCCGGCCGAGCGGCACCTTGTCGCCGAGGTCCGTCGCGACCGGGGCCGTGACGTCCTGGATCGATTTGATATAGCGCCGTCGCTCGCGCCCGTGAGGCTCGCTGTCGTCTTGCGGGATAGGCGTGGTGACGCCGTCGATCGCCGCATCGATCAGGATCGCGAGGTCGTCGGCGTCGGCCTGTTGCGGCGACTCTTCAGGCGTGATCTGTTTGGGGATCGACTGGGGCAGGCCGGGCGGCGGAATCTCGGCATCGGGATCGGTCTCGTTCGGAACATCGAGCTCGTCGAACTGCGGAAACGGCGGCGAGCTCGGTCCCCTCGAGCGCAGGAAGCGCGTGCCGCGAGGGATCTGATAGACGCGCTCGAGGTGATAGCGAATCCGCAGCTCGGCTGCGATCGAGACGATCAGGTTCGCGGGCTCGATGCCAAACGCATCGACGACCTCGCCGTGCGCGTCGAAGTCGAGCGGATCGATGCACGCGACCGCGATCTTGCGCTCGGCGCCGAAGTAGACGAGCGGCACCACCGAGTGCCTCTGCGCGAGCTCGGCGGGGAACGCGGCCTGGAGCTCGGCGTTCGACTTTTCGAAGTGGCGGGCGAGGGCGGCGGGCAAGCCGTGCTGGCGTCCGAGGATGCGCGTCAGATCGTCGAGCGCGACCAGCTTGAGCTCGACGAGGTTCGTGCCGAGGCGACCGCCCCAGACGACTTGCGCACGAAGCCCTTGCTCGACCTGCTCGGTAGTGAGCAGTCCAGCGGCCACGAGAAGCTCCCCCAGGCGAGCCATTCCTCGAAGTATCCAACGACGCGTGTGATGTTGGCTACGCGATCGTTACGTCTTTGCAGAGGTAGACGTCTTGGATCGCCTGTAGCAGCTCGACGCCCTCTTTAAACGGTCGCTGGAAGGCCTTGCGTCCGGCAATTAGCCCCATGCCACCGGCGCGCTTGTTGATCACGGCGGTCATCACGGCGTCGCGCAGGTCGTTGTCTCCCGACGCGCCACCCGAGTTGATGAGGCCGATGCGGCCCATGTAACAGTTCGCGACCTGGTAACGCGTCAGGTCGATCGGGTTATCGGTGGTCAGCTCCGAGTAGACCTTCTTGTGCGTCTTGCCGAACCCCTTGAGCGCCGGGTCGTTGTAGCCGCCGTTCAGCTCGGGGAGCTTTTGCTTGATGATGTCGGCCTGGATCGTCACGCCGAGGTGGTTGGCCTGGCCGGTGAGATCCGCCGAGAGGCTCATGTCGCCGGCGGCGGTCTTGAACGCGTTGTTGCGGACGTAGCACCACAGCACCGTGAACATGCCGAGCTGGTGCGCTTCGGCAAACGCCTCGGCGATCTCGTGGAGCTGACGACGCGATTCGGGCGCGCCCCAGTAGATCGTCGCGCCGACGCCCTGGGCGCCCATATCGAAGCACTGGCGGACATTGCCGAACAGCGTCTGGTCGTACGTGTTCGGGTACGACAGCAGCTCGTTGTGGTTGATCTTCACGATGAACGGAATCTTGTGCGCGTACTTGCGCGCGACGACACCGAGCACGCCGAACGTCGACGCGACGGCATTGCAGCCGCCTTCGATCGCGAGGCGCACGATGTTCTCGGGATCGAACATCTGCGGGTTCGGCGCGAACGAAGCGCCGGCCGAGTGCTCGATGCCTTGGTCGACCGGCAGGATCGACAGGAAGCCGGTGTTCGCGAGCCGGCCGTGGCTCTGCATCTGTTGATACGCGCCGAGCACGCGCGGTGTGCGATCCGTCGCCGTGAACACCTCGTCCAGGTACCGGGGACTCGGCAGCGTGAGCGTGCTCGCCGGAATCGTTCGGCATTGGTGCTCGAGAAGGGCCGCTTGGTCGCCGAGAATGTCGCGGATCTGTCGGATGTCCATAACGGGATGTTTACCCGGAGCAAGGAAAGGGTTGCAATGAGCCCGGGCCCCTCGATAAATAGGGGCCCCGGGAGTTTCCTATGCGCCTTCGCCTGATTTTCACGCTCACCTCACTCACGCTCGCCGCCTGCGGCAGCAACTCCAATCCAGCCACGCCCGACGCGGTGGTCGCCAAGGACGTCGGCTTCAACAAGCCGACCAAGTCGCTCAAGGCGATACCGAGGTGTCGAGCAATAACTGGATGGAGCTCGGCGCGGCAGATCTTTCGTGCTTGGGCACGCCGGCCAACGACCCGGCGACCACCGTCGCGGTCACGCTCAACGCCGAGCTCAAGGATTTTCAGAGCGGCAATCCAGTCACGCCCGGTACGGTCGTCGCGTTCAAGGGTAACGACGCCAGCATGATCTTCGATACGAAGACGGTCGACGGAAACGGCAACGTGACGTTCACCGTCCCCGTCGGTGTACAGCGCTTCGGTTACAAGATGACCGGCGACTTCATGCCGACGTTCTTGCTCAACCAGACCGTCAAGCCCGATGTCGCGGTGCAGCCGACGTGCGGCTCGCCACCGTGCAAGGCGAAGATCCAGAGCGTCTCGAACTCGACCGCGGCCGTGTTGCCGGCCCTGATCGGTGACACTCGTACGCCGGGCACGGGCGTGATCGCCGGTGCGCTCCGCGACTGCATGGGCCACGAGGTGTCGAACTACATCGCGACCGTCTCGTCGGCGAAGGGCACCGCCACGCCGCTGATGGGCGCCTCGGCCTATTACTTCTCGGCGAGCGTCGGCCTGCCGGTGCACCACTCGCAGCAAGAATCCGCGTCCGGCGACGGCCTGTTCATGGCGATCCAGCTCCCCGCGACCGCGACCGCCTACGTCCAGATGTGGGGCTACAAGACCGACTCGGATATGGCGGCCGATCAGCTCTCGCTGATCGCAGAGCTTCAGGTGCCGGTGCTCGCAGACACCGTGATCACCGGCTCGTACGAACCGCTTCGCCAGTAGATCGCGTAGCTTTGTAACGCGTGGCGACGGAACCCCCCGATCCATCTGCGCCGGCCGGCGGCTCGATCGAGGCGCGCATCGCAGGGCGCGACGCGCTGATCGCGTGGGCGGTCGTCGCGGTGTGTGTCCTCGGGTTCGTCCAGATCCATTTCGAGATCAACTGGGTCGGCGATCTTGGAAGCGCGCTGATCGCCGTGACGTTTCTCTACGCGCCCGTGTTCATGGCGTGGCGGCGGCACGAAGATCTCGACGACTATGGCTTCCACTTCGGCCCCGGCGGCGCGGAGCCGCCGCCTCAACGCGGCTTCGGGGCGCGCGCGCGGGCGCTGTGGGCGCTGCTTACCTCCAAGGAAGCGCGCCGGAGTGGTTTCACGGCGGTGGCAGCCATGGCGGTGATCTTTCCGATCTTCACGCTCGGCTACTTCGCGTTCTACGAGGTCGCGTGCAACTCGCACCTGCTCGCGCACCTCGTGCCGCGCGGGATGTGCGGCCACTACGGCGGGTTGCATGGGCTGCACGCGCCCGAGATCACGCAGAAGCTGCTGACGTGGTGCGGTGGGCAGTTCATCGTCGTCGCGTTGCCCGAGGAGCTGTTCTTCCGCGGCTTCTTGCTGCACCTGCTCGAGAAACGGTTTCCGCCGAAGCGACGCTGGCTCGGCGGCGGCGTCGGGCTCGCGCTCGTGCTGTCGGCGATCGCGTTCGCGCTGATTCACCTGCCGAAAGACGGCGACCCGCGCGCGCTAGCGACGTTTTTTCCAGCGCTACTGTTCGGCTGGATGCGGTCTGCGACAGGTTCGATTTTCGCATCGACGCTTACGCACGGCGCTTCGAATGTGCTGATTCGATTTCTCGAGCTAACAGTACTGCGATGAGGGCCGCATTCTTCGATATGGACAACACGCTCTTGCGCGGCGACACCGGCATGTCGTGGACGCGCTTCCTCTATAGAAGAGGCGAGCTGCCGAAGCAGATGCTCGCGAAGGCGCTCTACTGGAGCACGCTCTACAAGCTCGCCGTCCTCGACATGGAGTCGGTGTTCACGAAGCTGTGCCGCGATCTACGCGGCGATTCCGAGGACGAGATGATCGCGAAGTGCGAGATCTGGTACCAGCAGGACATCGCGCCGCTCGTCGCACCCGCGGCACGCGTCGCGATCGAGGCACATCGCTCCGCCGGTGACGTGATCGTGCTCGCGACCGGCTCCACGGCGTATGCGGCACGGCCGGTCGCACGCGGCGTCGGCATCGATCACGTGCTCGCGACCGAGCTCGAGGTCGAGGAAGGCCTGTTCACCGGCCGGCCGCGCACGCTGTGCTTCGGCCAGCACAAGGTGACGCTCGCCGAGAAGTGGGCGGACGCCAACGGGATCGATCTCGCCGCGAGCTACTTCTATTCCGACAGCTACAATGATCTGCCGATGCTCCGCCGGGTCGGCAAGGCCGTCGCGATCAATCCGGACGCGCGGCTGCGCCGTCACGCGCGCAAGAACGGCTGGTCGATCTCGCAGTGGTCGTGACCGCCCGAGCGACGCCCGCAGATCGGATAACCGCCAAGCCGCAGAGGCGCCAAGACAGAACCAAGAGTTGGTTGATCAGAACCACCGATCGTCTCCGTCCAGCTATCTCGATTCAAATATGATCTCTGCTCCGACCTCGGCGCCTCGGCGCCTTGGCGGTGGATCCGAGATCGCACGAGCTACGCGGGCACGTAGCCGACCGCCGAGGCGGGCATGTCGATCGCTTCGAGGATCGCGAGAGGCGTCGTCGCTCCGAGCACGTCGTCGGCGCGCGGGTAGCCCGGGTTCGTCCCGGGCCGGTTGTCCCAGCGCTTGGTGTTTCCGAGGCCGCGAAAAATCGTGACGCTGAACCAGCCGGTCTTCGTGCTGTACATGACGTCGTAGACCGGCCCCGGAAGCTCGGCGGCGTAGTCGATCACGAGGTCGCCGGGGCGGCCGACGACGAGCGTGCCGAGGCGATTCGCGCGCAGCGTGACGCGCTCGTTCTTGCCGACGGCCGCGACTTGCTCGGGTGTCGAGCCCGCGATCACGCATGCGGTGCGCGCGGACGGCTCGGGTTGTCCGGGCGGCGGTAGCGCTTTGGGATCGGGCGGGTCGTCAGCCATGGCAGGGATCGCTCCGGTTCTGATCGAGCGGACTATCTGGTTTGTTGTTCTTGGCGTCGTACGGCTTGTGTATGCTGCTCGCGAAATGGGTAGCACACCCATCCTCCGTGGACTCGCGGCGATTCCCGCCGTTCGCCGACTGATCGAGCTCGCGCTCGATGAAGATCTGGGCCGAGGCGATATCACGTCGAGTGTCACCGTCGGTCCGGAGGGCCCGATTGTCGTCGCCGACATGAACGCGCGGGAGCCGATTGTCGCGTTCGGGATCGACGTCGCCGTCTCGGTGTTCGCGCTCGTCGATAGTTCGATCGATATCGAGATCCACGCTCCAGATGGCGCGCGCGTCGATCGCGGCGGCCTCCTCATCACGGTTCGCGGGCCGGCCCATAGTGTCCTCGCCGCGGAACGCACGGCGCTGAACTTCGTCCAGCGGTTGTCGGGCGTCGCTACGCTCGCGAGGCGCTATGCGGATGCGGTTGCCGGCACGCGCGCACGCGTCGTCGATACGCGGAAGACCACGCCTGGATTTCGTGCGCTCGAAAAGGCCGCGGTCGCCGCCGGTGGTTGTGGTAACCACCGCTTCGATCTCGGAAGCGGCATCTTGATCAAAGACAATCACATCGCAGCCTGCGGTTCGGTTCGCGCGGCGGTCGAAGGCGCGAAGGCGCGCGCACCACATCCGCTCCGCATCGAGGTCGAGGTCACGAACCTCGGCGAGCTCGATGAAGCGCTCGCCGCCGGTGCGGAGATCGTGCTCCTCGACAACATGACTCCTGCGCAGGTCGAGGTCGCCGCCGCGCGAGCGCACAGCCGGAGTGTCCTCGTCGAAGTTTCGGGCGGCATCACGCTCGCGACGATCGCCGACTACGCGCGCGCCGGTGCCGACCTGATCTCGGTGGGGGCGCTGACGCACTCCGCGCCCGCCGTCGATATCGGGCTGGACGTGCGGTCGTGACCTTCGAAGCGCTCCTTCGCGCCGCCCCGCCGCCGCTCGCCGCGCGGTGGCTCGGCAGTCAGCGGATCGATCTCGCGGAGTGCGGATCCACCAATGATGAAGCCGGCCGGCTCGCGCGCGCCGGCGCTCGCCACGGCACGGTCGTGATCGCAGAGAGCCAGCGCTCCGGTCGTGGTCGTGACGGCCGGGTCTGGCAGTCGCCCAAGGGCGGTCTCTATCTATCCGCCGTGCTGCGGCCGACGATCCCACTCGTGTCCGTGCCGCCGATGACGCTCGCGATCGGGATCGGGCTGTGCGATGCCGCCCGGACCTTCGGCGCGCCGGCGGTCCTCAAGTGGCCCAACGATCTGCTCGTAGAAGATCGCAAGCTCGCCGGCGTGCTCGTCGAGGCGCAGAGCCAGGGTCAACGCCTCGATGCGGTGGTCGTCGGGATCGGCGTCAACCTCGATACGCTCCCCGAGCAAGTCTCGGAGACGGCGATCTCGCTGACCGAGGCGGCCGGCACCTTGATCGACCGAGAGCTGTTCATCGCGCAATTGCTCGCGCGCGTCGAACGCTGGATCGAGCGCTACGTCGGCGTCGGCCTCGAAGCGATCATCCCGGCCTGGCAAGAGCGGATGGCCACGGGCCTCGCGGCGCGCGCGACCGTCGATGGCGCACCGCTGACCGGTGAGGTCACCGGTCTCGATCTCGACGGTGCGCTGCTCCTCCGCGATGAAGCGGGTCAGATCCACCGGGTTCGCTCGGGTGACGTCGAAGTGATTCGTCCGTCGGTGTCGCCGTCCTTGTAACCGTCGCGTCGAACCCGTTTTGCGGCGTGCTATCACCTACGCATGAAGGGTAAGGCGTTGGTCATCGCGGCGGCCGCATTGCTCGCGGGCCTCGTCGGCCTGTGGCTCGCGATGCGCACGACCGAAGACTCCCCCAGCGCTCGAGCCAGCGATTCGGGGTCGCAGGACGTCATCGTTGGCAACAAGCCTCCCGGCACGGTCACGGCACCGGCGCTTCCAGCCGGGAGCGGGAGTGCAGTGCAGGGCGAAGACGGCGCGCGAAGCTATGTCGTAGGCGGCGTGCAGATTCGCGATCATCGCGGCGGCGATCAGAAGCCCATCGACCTGCCGCCGAACATTCACCCGCCCGAGTCGCGGCAGCTCCCATCCGAGCTCACCCATGCGATCAGCCAGAAGGTCAAGCAAGTGATGATGGAGTGCACCGCCGATGTGCCGCGCGAGGCGCGAGGCCCAGGCCCGCGGCTCGAGGGCCAGATCATCGTCGGGATCAAGGACCAGAAGATCACGATCTCGAAGGCGACCATGCAGCTCCGCGACGTCGTTGGGGCCGCGGTGGAGCCGACCAAGGCGTGCATCGAACACAAGGCAATCGGCCTGCAGGCCGCTGCCGCCGATCAAGCCGACATGGAGAGCTATTCGATCAACCTCACGTTCGCGATCCCGTAAACGCAACTGGGTCGCGACTGCGAAACGCTCCGAGCACCTCGTCAGCTAGTGTCACTTCGTCGCACTCGGATCTGGCGCGAGACCGTAGTAGACGGTAGTGCACAGGCGGTTGATGCCCTCCACCCACATATGTATAGTCGCGCGCTCATGAGAGCGACCCGCTTCGCTGGCTTCGCGCTTCTCGCGACGGCGATCGTTTGTGCGGCCGGCTGTGAAGGCCTCGACGGTCGCAATCGCAACCGTAAGGGCAACAAGCTGTATCGCGAGACGAAGTTCGTCGAGGCGGCCGCCGAGTACGAGAAGGCGCTCACCGAGGTCAAGGACCCGACGGTCGACTACAACCTCGGCCTCGCGTATTCGAAGATCACCAAGCCCGGCTACGAGAAGCCGATCTTCCTCGAGGTCACCGGCTCGTCTGCCTGTTCGACCATCCCGGGCGTGGTTACCGTCTCGAAGAAGGTCTGCCTCCGCGCCGACGACAAGCGCTTCCTCGATTGCAACTCGAAGAAAGACTGCCCGGCCGACAGCTACGAGTGCACCGAGACGAGCCTGTGCACACTGACCGCGCCGCAGCTCGCCGACATGGCATGCAGTCACTTCTTGGTCTGGGTCAACGCGCAGGCGCCGGATGACGAGATCAAAGCCAAGCTGAAGGGCGTCAAGGTCAAGCTCGAAGAGGCCAAGGCCAAAGGCGACAAGCAACAGGTCGACAACTACGGCAAGCAGGTCGACGAGCTCGAGAGCAAGGACAACACCCGCAAGCTGATGACCCAGCTCTGGGACGACTCGAATCAATACGCGAAGGCGACCGCGTACTGGGAAGGGCTCCTCGCGCAGCGCAAGGACGACGCCGACATCATGCTCGTGCTCGGTGGCATCGCACTCAAGGCAGACGATTGGCGCAAGTCGATCGGCTGGTACCGCAAGGTCGCCGAGAGCGCGCAGGACCAGGAGAACAAGCTGGCGGCGTACACGTACATCGGCCGCGTCGCACGCGCGAAGCTCGCGTCCAAGACGCTCGGGCCGGCGGACAGCATCGAGCTCGCCGATTTCGGCATCGGAGCACTTCAAAAGGCCAATGATCTCGCGCCCAAGAACGCGGCGAACGTCGGCCTCATGGGGAACATCTTCGGCCTGCGCTCGCTGGCCCACGGCGCCTCGCTTGCGGGTGGGATCGATCGGGCAACTCAGCAAGATCTTTTGAAGGTCCAGGGCGTTTTGAATGCGGAGGCGAAGAAGGCGCGTGAAGGTCAGGATCCTGCAGGGCCGAAGGGGAGTGTGGCTCCCGCGGTAAAAGGTACTGAAACCCCTGCCCCGAAGACCGGCGGCTGATTCGCTCGAAAGGCCCTGCCGATGACTCAACCAGCTGCAACCATGTTCGGGAACTACGAGGCCGCGAAGAATCGCAAGGTGCCTCCATGGGCGGCGCCAATGTTGATCGGCGTGGTCGTCTTGCACGCGGTCTTGCTCGTCACGATGTGGATCAAGTCGATCTGGGAGATCGAGTCGCTCGATCATCAGAAGGGTGGCGTCGACATCGCGATCGCGCCACCGCCACCACCACCGCCACCACCGCCCAAAGGCGGCGAGCGCCCGCACGACGTCCAGCTCCAGCCGAAGAAGATCAAGGTCAAGGACATCGTCCAGCCGGTCAAGATCGAGAAGCAGGAAGTCCAGGCGCCGGAAGACAAGGGCGATCCAAACGGCGAAGAGGGCGGCGTCGAAGGCGGCGTTGCCGGTGGTGTCGTCGGCGGCGTGATCGGCGAACCACCGCCCCCACCGCCGCCACCGCCGCCACCCGCGGCGCCGCAGATCGTGCCACCGACGGCGCTCGAAGCATCGCGGATCGCGGGCGACAAGAGCATTCACCCGGACGAGGTCACGAAGACCGAGATCATCCGCTCGGGCAAGGACAAGATCGTCGGCTCGTTCAAGCTGTGCCTCAAGGTCGACGGCGCCATCAACTCCGTGTCGCAGGTCAAGAGCACCGGGTTTCCGGCCTACGACAACAAGATCATGTCGACGATCCGCAACGAGTGGCGATATCGGCCCTTCAATGTCAACGGTAAGGCCGTGCCCGTGTGCACCGCCGTCACCTTCATCTACACGCTCAAGTAAGCAATCAACCGACAGGACAGTGCCATGGGACTCGACCTTCTAGAGCTTTGGGAAAACATGAGCATCATCGTGAAGGTCATCACGGTGGGCATGATCCTCATGTCTGTGTTCATGTTCTACGTGATCGCGGAGCGTCTGTTGACGTTCCGCGCCGCGAGCGAACAGAGCATTCGTTACGTGCAGGCGCTCGGACAGTTCCTTCGCCAGAAGAACGAGGCCGGAGCGCTCGGCGCCGCGCGCACGCACGCTCGTAGCCCCGTCGCGA
>JAQBQF010000046.1 GCA_028287115.1 Myxococcales bacterium | reverse complement strand
TCCGACCGGCGATCTTCCACACGGCGTGTGGACGTCCGGAGACGAGAAGCACGTTTACGTCGGCCTCGAGAATCAGGATGCGGTCTCCGCGATCGATACGAGCACGAACAAGGTGATCGCGACGGTCGCAGTTGGCCAGCAGCCGCAGGCGCTGGTCTACGTGCCCGATGCCGTCCCGAGCGGACCTGGGACCGACAACTTGCTGCCGCTGGGCGAGGCCGGCCAAGTCTCGCACCTGAGGCTCGCCGCGCTCGAGCCGACGAGCGCCGCGAGTGCGACGGTATCGGTGAACGCGCTCGGTCCGCTCGATCTGTTGCAGATCGCTGCCACCGGCCTTGTTCCGGGAGGTAGCTACACCCTGTGGCTCGTTACATCGCGGACTCCACCATTCCGATCCAAAGAGCCGCTCGTCACGTTCAAGGCGAACCTCGCGGGCGCGCAGATCGCGCAAACGATCGGCCCGTTGCGTCGCGTATTGACGGCGGCGCCCGATCAGGGCGGCACAGAGCAACGGTTCTTGCTCGTCACCGAGGTCGGCCACGACGCGGCCGTGCTCGTCCAGAGCGAAGCCCCGCCGCCCTAGCGAGCCTCGACCCTACGGACTCGATCACCACGGGCGAGCCCGTGCGCGTCCGACGGGAATCATGGGATCCGCGATGGCGCGCAATCTGTAACCGTCCGGAGAAGGACGCATGCCAGCTCGCGCGCGCGTGCCTTGCCGTGCCGCTCGGAGTTCGATTCGCTGGCGAGCGATGTCGACTGCCACGTGGCGTTGATCAGCAGGCGGGCGGTGATGATTACCAACGAGGAGCAACTCGGATCGGTCCGGGCACCTCGAACGTGTCGATCGCACCGTGTTGTTTCCACCCGACGGTCAGAAGCCACGTGCGCGCGTGCGAAACAGGCAGAGGATCGTAGCCCTTTGGAATTGCGTACACCGGTGAACCAACCCAGCCGCGGAACGCAACACCACTCGAGTACGGATCGATTGCCGCGCGCATCGTGCGGACGGAGACAACATCTTCGCGATGCCGGCGCCAGTTGTTCAACACATATGCCAGCGCATGGCGAGCGTGACGCGACGTCTGGATCTGCGTTGCGTGATACCGGAACTCGAAGACCTTGCCCGTACGCCCGAGCTCCTTGTTGAGCTCGCGTGCTGCGCGAATCGCCAAACTCTGCATGCCGTGAGTGAGCGCACTCTCGCCGGTCGCTTCGATCAGGAAATGAATGTGCGTGCCCTGGATGGAGAGATGAACGACGCGGAAGTCATCCTTGCCCAAGCAGCGGGTCAGCACGCGCCGGATCGCGGTGTACGTATCGAGTCGTCGCAGTCGCGGTAGATCCTTCTTCACGCGCAACACGACATGTACCGGGTTCGTGATCGCGAGGTGAGGCCGCACACGATGCGGAGCGTCGTGACGCTTCCCTGACCTCTTTCGACCCGCGCCCGGCCGAGCGCCGCCCCATTTCGACTTGGTGTCCTTGTCGGCGGCTTTCTCCTCACGCGTGCGTGTCATCTTGATTAGGGCACTAACATGTCGCTCTGACATTCGAACCCATATCGCGTGCGCAGCCGCAACCCGACACGCGTTAGAAGAAAGGACCGATCCGATCCGATCCGATGCGGCCAGCCGACCTCCACCCACCGAATAGAACGCTCGGCACGGCTGTGGACGGCGACACGGCCTGTGACCAACGCCGACGTGACAGGCCAGCACCAGCATGCGGCGTAGCTCACAGGCCTCCTCGGTCGCCGCCCACAACCGCTGGCCCTCGCTCGCACGCTCCTCGCAGATCAAAAGTAAGGCCTCGCCGCGACCCGTCGTGATTTCTGCGAGGGGTTGAGCTAGGCGCGCTCGGCTATTTCGCTTGCGCAGCGAAGTCCCACGGCAGCAGTAGCTCGCTACGCTCGGCGTGCGTTACTGCTTCGAGTAGGTACGCGGCCGGGTCGACATCGTGGAGCTTGCAGGTTTCGAGGATCGAATACAGCGTCGACGCGACTTCGGTGCCCCGCCTCGACTTCGATCCGTAATGATTCTTCCGGCCGACGACCGGGCCGCGGATCGCACGCTCGGTGGCGTTGTTGTCGAGCGGGATGCGCGCGTCATCGACGAAGAGAGTGAGCCGCTCCCAAATCCCGAGCGTATACGCAGCGGCTTTGCCGATCGAGATCGCGGTCAGCTCGGCCTGGGACCATAACCAGGTCTTGAGCTCGTCGAGCAGTGGCGGCGCTTTGGATCGACGAGCTTCGGCTATGCGAGACAGATCGTCGCCAGCCTCGCGATCGATCTCGTAAAGCGCACCGATCCACGCGAGTGCGCGTTGCGCATCAGGGTGATCCGGCTCGACTTCGACAAATCGGCGATAGACGTGTGCCCAACAGCCTGCGAGCGAAATCCCCGGACTCGCGCAAGCTCCAGCTTCATGCGTGCTGAGCGCGTCGGCGACGATCACCCCGCGGTAGTTACCGACGAGCGCTCCGAATGTCGCGGCGCTTTTGTCGTCACGTATTCGATGCACCACCACGCCCGGCGCCGTCAGCGCCCACATTTGCCACGGCTTGGACGCGTCGTGCTCCAGTCGTGGCCAGCCTGTTTGATCAAGGCCGATCACCGGTTGCTCGAGGACATACCTTCCGAGCGCGGCATCGACGACCGAGAGCCGTTGCGCGACGGCATACGCGAGATCCCAGAGTGTCTGGGACGTGACGACGAGGCCATGCCGCTCGAGGATTCGGACCTGTCGCTCGAGCGGAATGTGATCGAGCCACTTGTCGAGGATCACCTTGATCGCGAACGCGAGGGAGTAACGACTCCCGACGAGCGCTCGTGCAGGACCAGGTGCGGTCTCGACACAGCTGCCGCAACGACACACATACTTCTGCTGCTTGACCTTGATCACCCGGTAGCTGACGTCGATCATCTCCGATTCATCGAACTGCCCCTTCATGACAGCAAGGCCGCCACCGCAGCTCGGGCACGTACGATCCGCTTCATCGAGCACAAACTCTTGTTCGATGATCGGTAGGTTCGGCTGCTCGGTTGGCCCGGTCTTCGAGCGCGGCTTGCGGTCGGACTTGTCTCGCTGCTTGGCTTCTGCTTTCGCGAGTGCCTCGTCGGCCGCCTTCGTTTTGGCGTTGAGCTCCTCGAGCATCTTCAGCGTGAGCTGGATGTCTCCGGTGCTACCTCGAAGCCGGTCTATCTCTTTGCTCTTACGAGCGATGACCTCGAGCAAGATCCGATTCTGAGCTTCGAGCGCGTGCGCGATGCGCCGCAGCTCTTCGACGTCCTGCTCGCGATCGAGATCGACCACGATTCGTTTAGATCATATCGCGCGATCCGAAACAACTGTTTTCTGATTCGCGATCTGCACAGCCGGTCGACGCGCGAAGAACGACGATCCCTCGATGAACAATGCGAGCTCCTGCTGGGTCAACTGTACGACCTTGCCATCGTCGCGCCATAGCGCAGCGAACGTGCCGAGCGTCAGACGCTTCTGGAAGATGCAGAGACCACTGCCGTCCCAGAGCAGGATCTTACAAAGCTTCCTCGACTCGTTGACGAACAGATAGAGGTCGCCGCACATCGGGTCCTGACGGAGTCCTTGCTCGACGAGCCCGAACAAGCCGTCGTAGCCCTTTCGCAAGTCCACCGCTGCTGGATAACCAAATACTCGACGCGAAGCATTTGGCGTGAGGATCACGCGAGCTCCCGGAGCAACGCAACGACGTGGTCCAGCGCCAAGCCCTCGATGCGGTAGCCCGACGGCGTGACGAGCGCGAGTCCGGACGGCATCGGCAGCTGCGCCACAGCGATCGGAACTAGAGCCAACGATTCGGGGTCTGCTTTTCGTGGTCGAGTGGGCTCTACTTTCGCCGGCCGATCCTTGAGCTGCCGCCACATCGTGAACCGCCACGTCTTCACGCCGAGCATTTTCGAGCAGTCGGATTCGTACATTCCGGCGGCAACGGCGCGCCCTACCCAATCAAGAAGTCGTCGTCGTAGATCTTCGCCGTAGCGGCGGCGCTTGTCGGGCCTGAGTTTCGAGACTTCGGTTCGTAGCTGCTTGCCTTCGTCGATGATTGTCATTCCATCGAGGCCAGCACCAAGTTCGTGTCTCGTCATGACGGGTCACGGCGAGGCCTTACAAATCAAAGATTTGCTCCGGGACCGGAGCGCGGGCGCGTGGGCCAGGGCTTCGTGGAGTCTGTGAGCTGCGCGCACAGATTCCGGAACCGACGGATGCGCAGGTCACAGAATCCACAAGCCAGCCGCGCGTTCTCGCCCGGAGGAGCCCCGACTGTCGCCGACGGCCGGTCGCCGCCGCGCTATCGGGCAGCCGCTGATCTGCACCCTGCTGCCGCAACTCCAGAGCCGCAGGTCACGATCCTACAGCGGCATTCGCGCGACGACTCGGTCTACTTGCCGCACTGCGCGTAGGCGCGCTTCGCCGCGACGGCGATCTGATTCTCTTCGCTCGCGCGGAGCACCTTGAGCTTTGACTTGGCGGCGGCAGGGCAGGAGGGACCGAGCAGCCCGAGCGAGGTTGCGGCGGCGCCGACGATCTCCGGAAACGCGGAGTCGTCCAGCGCATCGAGTAGCGCGTCCGCTGCGCCTGCCGGTGCGAGCCGGCCGATCGCGTACGCCGCGTTCTGGACGAGGGCGAGTGCTTCGGTGCTCGTCATCGATGCGCCGCGCCAGCCGGTGAACTTGCCGACGAGCTTCGTCGCGAGGCCGCGATCGCCGAGGGCGACCGAGAGATCGACCGCGCGCTGGCGGAGCTCGATCGGTGCCTTGGAGTCGTCCCACGTGCGCGCGAGCAGCTCGGCGATGCCTGCTGCGTGACACTGCACGAGGGCGGTGAGCGCATCACCTCGTACGCCGACGTCGTGATCGCGCTCGACGGCATCCGCGAGACCGCGTGCCGGTCCGATCCGCTCGCAACGCGTGCCGAGCGTCTGCGCCGAGCGGCGCCTGACCTCGGGCCACGTATCGGTCGCGAGCAGCGTCATGATCACGCGATCGATTCCGTCCGGACCATCGGGCGCATGCCACGGCCCGGCGGTTCCGGCTTCGGCGCCTGCGATCGCGGCGAGGGCCGCCAGGCGGACACCGGGATCGGGATCGCGGGCGAGCGTGACGACCAAGTCGAGTGCCTCGGGGCGAGGCGACAGCGCGATCGCTCCCGCGGCGACTTGCTTGTACGCCGACGTCTCCGCGCTCGGCGCCATTCCGTGGAGCATCGCTGCGAGCGTCTGGAGCGCGTGCGCGTCGCCGATGGCCGCGATGCCGTCGACCAGCCGATAGCGGTGTTCGTAGTCCGTTGCGGTCGATAGTGCGGCCGTGATCGCGGCGAGGGCCGCTGCACGCTCGTCGGGGACCGTCCGTGCGCGCCGCGTGACGGCTCGCCACAGGTCTCCCGCGGCGCTCGGCGTCGACTGTGCGTGCGCGGCTTGTGCGAGGGCAGGGACGGGAACTCCGGACAGCACCTCGATCACCGCGTGACGTAGCTCGCGCGATCCGCTGCCGGCGAGATCGACGAGCAAGGCGCGCTGAGGTTCGTTCGCGGTCTTGATCGCGTGGACCGCCGCGATTCGTGTCGCGATCGGCAGCTCGGTCTTGAGTGCGAGATCGTGGAGCTGCTGGACTTCACCGAGCGCACCCAGCGCTTCGATCACGTCGAGCAGGTCGCGTTCGCCGATCAAGTCCTGCATCGCGATCCGACCGAGGATCGGACCGGCTGCCGGATCGTGGATCTGGAGCAGCGCATGAACGAGCCGGCCTCGCGCGTCGAGATCGACGGTCTTCGCGAGCTCTCCATCGATCGCGGTGGCAGCGGCCGCCGGATGGCGCGCGAGCTCGGCACCAACGCTCTGCGCAGCCGTCTTGTCCTCGGCGATCAGGTGAGCGAGCAGCGCTTCGCCGCCGCCCGTGCGCTCGTCTCTGGCGAACACTTCGAGCTCGCCGATCGCCGTCGTGCCGGTGGGCGCACCGTAGGTGCTCTCGAGAACAATCGAGATGCAGCCGGCGATCGGCGCCGGCAGGTCGGCGATGTACGCGGTTCCGGCGGGGTCGGTCGCCGCATCCGGCAGCTCGACATGCCAGGCCCCATGTGCTGCGACGACGCCGAGGCGCCGCGGCCGATTGGACTTCTGCGGATCACCCGCGACGATCCGGATCTGCGTCGCCTCGACCATCGTCGAGCGCGGCTCGTAGGTGAAGAACTGGCCCTCGCCGTCGCTCTTGACGAGCTCTTCGCGCCACATCGTGTCGGCGCGGCCATCATCGAGCTCCTTGGGAATGCCCAGCCCGCCTGCATCGGCAACCCCGACCTGCAGCGAGGCCGTGCGGGCTTGATACAGCATCGGCGTTGGCGCGCCCGACGCATCGCGATGCGCGGCGATCACCGGCGCGTTCGCGGGCATGTTCGTCGGAATCCGGGCTACCCTGCGAAACCGACTGCCGTCGAGCTTCTCGGCGAACAGATAAGCCGGCTTGCCATCGCATCGGTGATATCCGGCGCGCGTCTGATAGCGATACACGCCGTCGGGTGTCGCTTCGACCGCAAAACCATAGTCCTGATCGAGGCCGACGCCGCCGATCGGCGCGCGTGCGACGACTTGCCAGCCATGCGCGTCTCGCTCGACGATGATCGCTTCGTTCGAGGTAGCGACCGCGATCGTCGGCGTGCCGCCCACCGACGCACCCGTCATGCTCGCGTGCACGAGCGAGCCTTCGATCTTCACCGATCCGGCGGCCTTGCCCTCGATGCGGAGCGCGCCACTCGGATCGAGATCGGCGCGATCCGCGACGCCGTCACCGTCGAGGTCGGCCGCGAGCGTCGCGACCGGCGCGGCCTCGGCGATTCCGGTAGACAACACGAGGAGTGCGATCACGATGCGCATCGACTGGACCGTAGCATCAACGTGACACCGCTCGCGGTGCGAGATTGCAGCGCAAACGCCGGGAGCGTGCGCGTCGTCGGTTGCGATCGCCTTGTGGGTTACGCGGACGCGCACACACGAGTGCGGGACAAACGGGACACCGTCCCCGAGCGCGGAGGTTGACGGCGATGGCGACGGTCCGTATTTCGGCGCCGTGCTAGCTTGCCGCGCTCCGTGTTCGCTCCGTCCGACTACACCTTCGATCTACCGCCCGAGCTGATCGCGCAACAGCCGACCGCCGAGCGCGACGCGTCTCGGCTGTTGCACCTGCGCGCCGATGGCGTCGTCGACGATCATGCGTTCGTCGGCATCGTCGAATTGTTGCCGCCGGACGCGGTGATCGTCGCGAACGATACGCGCGTGATCCCCGCGCGCGTGCTCGGCCACAAGGACTCCGGTGGCCGCGTCGAGCTGCTGTTCCTCGAGCCCGAATACGAGACGGCGTCGCCGCCGAACACGACGGCCTGGCGCTGCCTCGCGCGCGCACGGCGCCCGTTGCGCCGAGGCCAGCACGTTCGCGTCGATGGCACCGACGTGATGCTCGAGCTGCTCGGCGAGCGCGCCGACGACGGCACGGTCGCCATCGCGGCACCCGGCAATGGGCTCGAGTTCCTCGATCAGCACGGTCATCTCCCGCTGCCGCACTACATCGATCGCGAGGATACGACGCCCGATCGCGAGCGCTACCAGACGATGTTCGCCCGCGTACCGGGCGCCGTCGCGGCGCCGACAGCGGGCCTGCACATGACGCCGGCGATCCTCGATCGGCTGAGCGCGCGCGGCGTGACGCTCGCGACCGTCACGCTGCACGTCGGCTATGGAACGTTCGAGCCGGTTCGCACCAATGACCTTCGCGATCACCACATGCATCGCGAGCGCTACGAGATTCCGGCGGACACCGCGCGCCTCGTCGCGTCCGGTAGGCCGATCGTCGCGCTCGGAACCACCGCGTTGCGGGCGCTCGAAGCGGCCGGGACCGGGCCGCGCACGCTCGCCGTCGGCAAGCGTTCGACCGATCTGTTCGTGTATCCCGGCTCCGCGCACGAGTTTCAGATCGTCGATCATCTGATCACGAACTTTCATCTGCCCGAATCGACGCTGCTGATGCTCGTCTGTGCGTTCGCCGGCACCGAGCGCGTGCTCGCCGCGTATCGCCACGCGGTCGCGGCGCACTATCGGTTCTTCAGCTACGGCGATGCGATGCTCGTCCACCGAGCAAATTCATGATCCACCAGCTTCCCACGCCTGGATTTTCGTTCGAGCTGCTCGCGACGCTTGGCAAGGCTCGCGCCGGCATCCTGCACACGCCGCGCGGCGACATTCCGACACCGGTGTTCATGCCGGTCGGTACCGCGGGGACCGTGAAGGCGATGACCGCCGACGAGCTGCGCGCGCCACCCCTCGACGCGCGGATCATCCTCGGCAACACGTATCATCTGTACCTGCGGCCCGGTCTCGAGGTGATCGAAGCGGCAGGCGGGCTCCACAAGTTTGCCGCGTGGGATCGCCCGATCCTGACCGACTCCGGCGGCTTTCAGGTGTTCTCCCTCGCGGCGATCAACGAGATCGACGACGAAGGCGTCACGTTTCGCTCGCACATCGACGGCAGCAAGCATCGGCTGACGCCCGAGGTCTCGATGCAGATCCAGCGCGTCCTCGGCTCGGACGTCGTGATGTGCTTCGATCAATGTCCACCGGGCGATGCCGGCGCCGATGTCCACGAGGTCGCGCTCGCGCGGACGACGCGATGGGCAGCGCGCTGTCGCGCCTACGAGCTCGGCGCGGGGCAAGCGTTATTCGGAATCGTCCAAGGTGGTGTCGATCTCGAACGCCGCAGGCGCCACATGGCGGAGATCACCGCGATGGGCTTCGACGGCCACGCGCTCGGCGGACTGGCCGTCGGTGAGAGCATCGACGAGACCTATCGCGTCCTCGACGAAGTCGCGCACGAGCTACCGTCTGAGAAACCTCGTTACTTGATGGGCGTCGGCACGCCCGCGGATCTCGAGCGCGGCATCGCCGCTGGCATCGACATGTTCGACTGCGTGATGCCGACCCGCAACGCGCGCAACGGCTACCTGTTCGCGGCCGGCGGTCGGGTAAATATCCCGAATGCTGCAAATCGACTCGATCTGGGCCCGATCGACCCGGAGTGTCCGTGCTCGACCTGTCGCACGCACTCGCGCTCGTACCTGCGACACCTCTATCTTGCCAAAGAGATCCTCTACTCGCGCCTCGCAACCCTGCACAACCTCACGTTCTACGCGCGCCACGTTCGCCGCATCCGGGAGCGCATCTTGGCGGAGGGCACGAAGGGTTGACCCTAACCCCCCACGATGCTACGAACCCAACGATTTTTCGAGGTTAGCTCCATGGCAGCCATGCAACCAATCGTGATGATGCTCGTGATGTTCGGGATCTTCTACTTCATCCTGATCCGTCCGCAGGTGAAGAAGCAGAAGGACCATCAGTCGATGCTAATGAAGCTCGGCAAGGGCGACGAAGTCGTCACCCGCGGCGGCCTGATCGGCAAGATCACGGGCGTCGACGAGCAGACCCAAGTCCTGGTGCTCGAGCTCCAGGAGAAGGTTCGCGTTCGAGTCCCCCGCGCCTACGTCGAGGCGAAGTGGGAAGGCAAAGTTCCTGCGACTGCCGCTTCGTCTAGCGCGGCCTGAGTTTCGGTCGATTTTCGTTTTGGTCGAGGTGCTTCATGGATCGCAGTCTCAAGTGGCGGACGCTCATCCTCATCGGGATCACGCTGTTCTGCATCGCAACGCTGGCCCCCAGCTTCGTGCCGAAAGAGTCGTTACCGACTTGGTTCAGGGCCGTGTTCAGCAAGCAGATCAACCTCGGCCTCGATCTTCAGGGCGGTAAGCACATCGTCTACAACATCGACCTCGACAAGGCCGTCGATGATTACGCGTCCGAGATCAAGCGCGACCTCGAAGCGTTCATCACGGACAACAAGATCGACGCACCGGTGAAGACGCCCAGGACGCTCCTGGGTGCCGTCACGGTTCAGGTGAAGGATCCGAGCAAGCGCTCGTTGATCGAGGCGCAGATCGACAAGGACTTCCACAAGAACGTCACCGCGCGTGACTGCACGCCCGAGGACGGTCCCGGAGCGATCTGCTTGCGCGTGTCGCCCAAGTACGCCGACGACATCAAGACCGCCGCGCTCAACAACGCCGTCTCGACGATCCGCGATCGGATCAACGAGCGCGGCCTTGCCGAAGCGACCGTCGTGGAGAAGGGCGATGACATCATCGTCGAGCTCCCGGGCGATCCTAAATCCGACGTCGTGGTTCAGACGGAAGAGCTGATCAAGCACACCGCGAAGCTCGAGATGAAGGTCGTCGATGACTGCAGGGTTCCAGGGCCCCAGGGCTGCACGGCCAGCGTGTCGGACCACAGCGGATCGCAGTACATGCGCGATCTGTTCAACCAGGTCGAGCACGAGAAGGACCCCGACGCGATCCGCCTCGAGATCAAGGCCGACACCGACCTGTGGCGCCCCGAGGAGGGCGGCGGCGATCACACGGACTACTACTTGCGTGCGAGCGACCGCGACGAGCTCGTCCCGATCGCGTGGGCCAAGAAGAAGAACAAGCTGATCGACAAGAACAAGATCGTCGGCGACAAGGTCATGATGCGGATCAGCGGCCGCGAGATCATCGAGCGCTACGTGTTCGGCGATCCAGACTTTCCGTTCGAGGGCCTTGCCAACAAAGATCCGAAATTCAAGATGCGCGACGATCACGAGCTCGGCTTCGAGCCCGTCGAGGCTCAAAAGGCGGCGACCGAGGGGAAGCCGGACAACAAGAGCTTCTGGCGCACGTATTATCTCGAGCACGCGGTGCGGCTCACCGGCTCTGCCATCGCCGATGCGTACGGCAACTTCGACCCGAACACGGGTCGCCCGGTCGTGCTGCTCGACTTCAACCGGTTCGGCAGCCGCGTGTTCGGCGACGTGACCGCGCAGATCGTCGGCATGAAGTTCGCGACGATTCTCGATGACCGCGTCAGGAGCGCGCCGATCATCAACGCGGCGATCAGAGGCGGCCGCGCAAACATCACGATGGGTGGCAGCGACCCGAAGGTGCAGGAAGCCGCTCGCAACGAGCTCGTCACCGTGCTGAAGACCGGATCGCTGCCGGCGCCATTGCGCGAGGCGAGTCACTCGGACGTCGGTCCCACGCTCGGCCGCGACTCGATCGAAAAGACCAAGATGTCGTTCGCGATCGGCATCGCGCTCGTCGTCCTCATCATGGTCGGCGTCTACCGCTGGTCTGGCTTCATCGCCGTGTTCGCGGTCGTGTTCCACATCATCATGACCTTGGCGGTCATGGCGCTGTTCGGAGCAACGCTGACCTTGCCCGGGATCGCGGCGATCGTGCTGTCGATCGGGATGGAGGTCGACGGCAACATCCTGATCTACGAGCGGATACGCGACGAGCTCTTACTTGGAAAATCCGTGCGCGGCGCGATCGACCTTGGCTTCTCGCGTGCGTTCTCCGCCATTCTCGACGGTCAGCTCACGACGGCCGCCGCCGGATGGGTCCTCTTGCAGTATGGCTCCGGTCCGATCAAGGGCTTTGCCGTGATGCTGCTCGTCGGCGTGTTCACCACCCTCACCACCAACATCTGGGTCACCCGCATTCTCTTCGACTGGAACGTTTCCAGGAAGAAGGGTCAGCTCGTGACGTTGTCGATCTGAGGACCCGATGAGCGAGCACCATAAATTTCGCTACCTGCTCCCCCCGGGAAACAACTTCCAGTTCGTCGCGAAGTTCCGGATCTGGCTGATCATCTCCGTCCTCCTCATGGCTGCCGCGATCGGCGTCTTGTTCGTGAACAAGCACGTTCGCGGCGAGTACATGAACTGGACGATCGACTTCAAAGGTGGCACCGAGATCATCTTCGCGTTCCAGGACAAGGGCACGCACGCCTACACCACCGTCGATGCGGCCAAGGTTCGCGATAGTCTCGAGAAGGCCGGCGATACGGGCATCGAAGTCTCCGAGATCTCGTGGACTGGAGATAACGACAAGACCGTCACCGGCTTGATCGTTCGCTCGCCGCGATTCTCCGCGCTCAAACCGGAAGCCGAGACGAAGGCCACCGAGGCGTTCCTTCAGAAGTTCAAGGACCGCGACATCGTCAAGGCCACGTGGTCCGGAGATCGGCTGTTCGTCCGCACCAAGACGGTCATTCGTCCTGAAGAGGCGGGGCCCGTGTTCGCCATGGCCGGTCTCGAGCTCAAGCCCTGGCAGGGCACCGAGCGGGACGAGTACACGCATCCCGACGAAGGCACCAAGGAGTTCAACGAGGTGTTCTCGATGTGGGGGCTCGATCGCCAGTACCAGCAGGCCCTCGAGCAAGCGCTGCCGAACGTCGATGCGAGCGTGCAGCAGAGCTACGGCGTCGGCGCGAAGGCCGGCGACAAGCTCCGCGACGATGCGGCGAAGTCGATCGTCTACGCGATCTTCCTGATCATGCTCTACCTCGCGTTCCGGTTCGACATCCGGTACGCGCCCGGTGCGGCGTTCGCGACGATCCACGATGCGATCATGGTGATCGGCGTGTTCGCGTTGACCTGGGAGCAGGTCTCGCTGACATCCGTCGCCGGTCTGCTCACGGTGATGGGTTACTCCGTCAACGACACGGTGATCGTGTTCGATCGAATTCGCGAGAACCAGGCAAAGCTCAAGGACAAGAAGATCGAGCGCATCATCGACATCTCGATCAACGAGATGCTCGTGCGTACGATCCTCACGTCCTCGACGGTGTTCGCGACCACGCTGATCATGAACATCTTCGGCACGGGTCTCGTGAAGAACTTCGCGTTCGCGATGAACATCGGCGTGATCGTCGGTACGTACTCGTCGATCTTCCTCGCCGCGCCGATCTTCATGTACATCTCGCGGCGCTACTACTCGGGGCCGCCGAAGGTGCGCAGCTTGCCGGCCGGTGTCTCCGGCCCGGCGACACCGCCGACGTCGCCCGACGCCGAGCCGTAGGCCGACGAAGCGATCCCGGGATCGCCGTTTCGTCGGGGATCTCGCGCGGTTCGGTGTCATACCGGCGCACTAGCGTGCGCGGGTGCAGTTACGCCTCCGTACGGTCGACGATCGCCTCGTCGGCAAGCTCGCGACCGCGCTCCGCGTGAAACCCGCAACGGCGAGGTGCCTCGTCGCGCGCGGTGTCAGCGAGCCGCAGGATGCGCAGAGCTTCATCGATCCGCGGCTCGCGGCGCTGCGGCCCCCCGCGGGGCTCGCCGGGATGACGAAGGCCGTCACGCGGATCGCCGACGCGGTCCAGCGCGGCGAGCGGATCGGCATCTTCGGCGACTACGACGTCGATGGCGTCACGACCGCGGCGCTGTTGACGTCGTTCTTGCGAGCGTCGGGCGCGGCGGTCGAGCCGGCGGTCGCGCGGCGAATGGCCGGATACGGCTTCACCAAGGGTGCGGCCGAGGATCTCGTCGCGCGTGGCTGCAATCTGATCGTCACGGGCGACTGCGGGACCTCCGACCTCGAGGCGATCCAGGCGGCAGGTGCCGCAGGGGTCGACGTGATCGTCGTCGACCATCACACGGTGCCATCGGCGGAGATCGCACATCCCGCGTATTCGCTCGTCAATCCGTATCGCGCCGACTCGACCTTCCCGTTTCGCGGGATGGCCTCGGTGGGGCTGGCGTTCTACGTCGCGGCGTCGGTGCGCACCGAGCTCCGGGACCGCGGCTGGTATCGCTTGCGCCTCGAGCCGGATGTCCGCGACCTGCTCGATCTGGTCGCGCTCGGGACGATCGCGGATCTCGTGCCGCTGGCGGCCGAGAATCGGATCCTCACCGCGCTCGGTCTCCGCCGCTTGCAGAGTCGCGTGCGGCCCGGGGTGGCGGCGCTGCTCGCATCTGCGGGCGTCGACAGCGAGCGCGAGGTAGACGCGCGCACGGTCGCATGGAAGCTCGCGCCTCGGATCAATGCGCCGGGCCGGCTCGGTGAGGCGATGCCGTCACTCGAGCTGTTGCTCGCCGACGATCAGGCGGCCGCGGGTTGCGCACAGGTCCTCGAAGAGGCGAACACCGAGCGGCGATCGATCCAGGACAAGGTCATGAAGGAAGCGCTCGCGATGATGGGCGATCGCGATCCGGGATCGGCGATCGTGCTCGCGGGCGAGGGTTGGGCGCCGGGCGTCGTCGGGATCATTGCAGCGAAGCTCGTGGACAAGTTTCAGCGGCCGGCGTTCGTCGTCGGTATCGATCGCGAGACCGGCATCGGCCGTGGGTCCGCGCGTACCGCGGGCGGGATCAATCTATACAAGGCGCTGTCGGCCGCTGCGCCATTCCTCGATCGCTACGGGGGGCACGCGGCGGCCGCAGGGTTCACCATGCGGCGCGAGTCCGTCGCCGAGCTCACCGAAGCACTGTCGACCGCCGTCACGCGGCTCGCGGAGGGCTCCGGCCCCACGAGCACCGCCCGTGATGTCGACGCGGAGGTCCAGCTCGACGAGGTCGACGAGCGGCTCGCTCAAGAGCTCGCCGGCCTCGGTCCGTTCGGTCAGGAGAATCCCGCGCCGCTGCTTGTCACGCGGCATGCGAAGGTCACCGGGGTGCGCCGCGTCGGTGACGGCTCGCACTTGAAGCTGACGGTCGAGGATTCGCGGGCGATCACGCGGACCGCGATCGGCTTTGGCCTCGGCGACCGTCCGGTCGAGGTCGGCGCAATGGTCGATCTTGCATTTGTTCCGACGGTCTCGACCTGGCAAGGCCGCAGAAGCGCCGAGCTCGAGGTGGCGGATCTGTCGATCCTATCGTAGGGATAGAGGGTGGCCGGTAGCGAAGCGGACAACGGCGGCGAGCCTGTACCGAAGCTGCCGCGTGGTCGCGGTCTCAAGTTCTCGGGCCCGCAACTGTTTCGGATCGCGGTCACGCTTTCGCTGCTCGTCGCGATCGTGATGCTCGCGCGGCCGTGCGCGAATGCCGTCTCGCACTTCGTGATGGGCTTCGGATCCGGCAGTGGCAAAGGATCCGGATCGAGCGTCAAGCCCGCCGAGCCGGAGTACGAGCATCTGACGCCCACGATGACCGACGACGAGCGAAGAGCCGCGATCGAGCGCGCGAAGGCACGCGCGCATGCGACGGGCAGTGCGGCACCGTCGCCATCGGACAGCGCACCGACGCCCGCGATTGGATCGGCACGCCCGCAGTGACCCAGCTCGGAACACCGCCAAGGCGCGGAGGCGCCAAGACAGAACCAAGAGGTCTTGTTGCGAACCGGTACCCGCGTAGAGCCGGTACCCGCGTAGAGCCGGTAGCCGCGCAGAGCCGGTACCCGCGCAGAGGTCGTCGATTGATCATGATCTCTCAGTCTGACCTCGGCGCCTCGGCGCCTTGGCGGTTCGTCTGCGGGCCGCGACGTACAGCAACGGGCTCGCCCGCCGGTTCAGCCGACGCGACCGGCCGCGGGCTCGGCAAACCCGTCGCCCGCTGCGCATTGACGACGAACCGCGTGTAGTCTCGGAGCATGAGCGAGGAGAGGCGGGGTTCGCCGCGACACGCGGTGTCATTTGCAGGCGAGATCGAGACACCCACCGGTGCGCAGAAGGTCGCGATCACGCGCGATGTCAGCGCGGCCGGGCTGTTGCTGTTCACGCGGACGCGGCAGCTCACGGTCGGTGAGGCCGTCAAGCTTCGCGTGATGCTCGGATCCAAAGAAGCTCAGGTCACCGGACGCGTGGTGCGTCAGGAACCGCTCGACGTCGAGGAGACGACGCTGTGGCGGACCAAGGTCGCGATCACGCTCGATCCGTCGCCGGTCTTCGAGGAGCTGATGGCGAAGGTCGTCGCCGACGCGAAAGTCGCCGCCGAGAAAAAGCCTTAGCTCGGCACCGGGCACGTGAGCACACAGTCCGTCAACGCGAGGCTGTTGCCGGTTCGCCGTCGTTGGAGGCACTCCTCGACCGAGGACGCCGCCTCGTTCACCTAAAGAAGCTCGACCGACTACTTCCAGAGCACGGCGTGGCGCAGGCATGGCATCTGCGCGCGGCGCTTGTCGACCGTCGCGGAGTCGAGCGTCGCCATCACGACGCCGTCGCCTTCCTCTCGCTCGCCGACGATCGTGCCCCACGGATCGACGATCAGCGAGTGGCCGTAGCTCTCGCGCTTCTCGTTATGCTTACCCCATTGCGCCGGCGCGACGACCCACGCTTGATCTTCGATCGCGCGCGCGCGGAGGAGCAGGTGCCAGTGTGCCGCGCCGGTGTGCGCGGTGAACGCCGAAGGGACCAGCAGAACCTGAGCGCCCAGGTCTTTGACGAGCTTGCGATACAGCTCGGGGAATCGAACGTCGTAACAGATCGACATGCCGACCGGCGCGCCGCCGATATCGATCACGACCAAGTCCTCGCCCGCGGCGGTGCCGTCCGATTCGCGCAGCGTCGCGCCGCCTGGGATGTCGATATCGAACAGATGGATCTTGCGATACCGACCGACGAGGTTGCCGCGCGGATCGATCGTGATCGAGGTGTTATAGGTGCGCTTGGTGTCACCGGGGACGGTCTCGGGCGTGCCGCCGCCGACCATCCACACGTTGTGCTTGGTCGCGAGATCTCGCAGCATCGTCATCACCGGGCCCGTCCGATGATCGAGGTTCTCGGCGATCGGCAGCTTGTCTCCTTCGCCACGCCCGAGGAATGCGAAGTTCTCGGGCAGCACGACGAGCTGCGCGCCCTCCGCCGCGGCCTGCGCGGTGAGCGCACCGCAGGTCGTCAGGTTTGTCATCAGATCGCCTGTGGACCGCATTTGAACGGCGCCGACCCGGAGCTCCCACGTCATGAATACGTTGGTACCACGGCGAAATCGTGGCCCCTTCTTCAAGATGTCTCGAGAGATCACGGGCACGGAAAGACCTTGCTCTCCGATTGGGCCAGTGGTACCCATCCCGCCGAAGCTTCTCTGCAACTGCGGTGAGGTGGCCCTTCGGCCACCTTTTTTATTGCCGAAATTGTCCTGAGGATGTCGCGTAACCCGCTCCAACAACGCTTGATCCAGATCATCGAACCTGTCCTGCAAGCCTCGGGCTTCGAGTTGGTGGACGTGCGTCTGATCCTCGAGCAAGGCGGCTGGGTCCTGCGCGTTGCCGCGGACCTACCGTTGACGGGTCCCGAGGGCACGGCGATCGATCTCGCGGAAGTTCCTGCGGATCGCGTCGATCTGCACGATTGCGAAGAGATTTCGCGCGAGCTGTCGGCCGTCCTCGACGTCGAAGACCCGATTCCGCAGGCGTACTCGCTCGAAGTCGGCTCGCCCGGCATCGAGCGTCCGCTGCGAACCGCCGGACATTTCCAGCACTTCACCGGTAGCGAAGCGAAGATCCAGCTGTCGGTCCCCCTCCACACGGAGGCCGGTGAGCGCCGGAACTTCAAGGGCTTCTTGCGCGGTCTCAGGGACCTCGCAGGCCCCGGCAGCCATATCGCGATCGAGTGCGACGGCCAGACGTTCGAGCTGCCGATCGCCGATATCGATCACGCCAAGCTCGTCCCGGACTGGGATGCGGTGATGCGCGGCAAGAGCGGCGTGATCACCCAGACGGGCGCGAACGGCGCAAAACCTATCAAGCCCGGGCATCGGCCCAGTCAAAAGCACAAAAAACCTGCGGGTTCAGACCGCAGCAAGAACGACTGAGTAAGGAACAGGGACATGGAAGCCAAACTCGACATGGTTCTCGAGCAGGTCGGCCGAGACAAGAACATCGACAAGAGCGTGCTGATCAGCGCGCTCGAGCAAGCCATCTTGACGGCTGCCAAACGGACGTTTGGCATGAACCGCGAGATGGAAGCGAAGTTCAACGCGGACACCGGCTCGGTCGATCTGTTCTTGATCGTCAACGTCGTCGATGACGACGCGATCGAAGGTCGCGAGATTTCGGTCGAAGACGCGCACAAGGCCGGCCTCGAAGCCGAGCTCGGTGACGAGCTGCTGTTCCAGATCTTTTACCGCGCGGAAGACGATGACCGCGCCCGCGAGCAGGACGAGAAGTTCGGCACGCTGATCGATCTCAAGAACGCGAGCAAGAAGTTCGGCCGGATCGCCGCGCAGACGGCGAAGCAGGTCATCTATCAGCGCGTCCGCGAGGCCGAGCGCGACAACGTCTACAACGAGTTCAAAGACCGCAAGGGCGAGATCATTTCGGGCACCGTCCGCCGCTTCGAGCGCGGCGCGCTCGTCGTCGACATCGGTAAGGCCGAGGCCGTGCTGCCGATGCGCGAGCAAGTGCCCCGCGAGAGCTACCGCGTGGGCGATACGATCAAGGCGTACTGCCTCGACATCGATCGCAACGCGCGCGGCCCGCAGGTCATCCTGTCGCGCACGCACAAAGGGCTGCTCGAGAAGCTGTTCGAGCAGGAAGTCCCCGAGATCTACGAGAAGATCGTTCGAATCGAGTCGTCGGCTCGCGAGCCCGGCGCCCGCGCGAAGATCGCCGTGTCATCGCGCGACCGCGACGTCGACCCGGTCGGCGCGTGTGTCGGCATGAAGGGCAGCCGCGTCCAAGCGGTCGTCCAGGAGCTCCGCGGTGAGAAGATCGACATCGTGCCGTACGATGACGATCCGGCACGCTTCGTCTGCAACGCGATCGCGCCTGCGGAAGTCTCGCGCGTGATCATCGACGCCGAAGGCCATCGGATGGAGCTGATCGTCCCCGACGATCGCCTCTCGCTCGCGATCGGCAAGAAGGGTCAGAACGTCCGGCTCGCGTCGCAGCTCACCGGCTGGCGGATCGACATCCACAGCGAATCGAAGATTCACGAGCTCGAGCGCCGCGCCAAGGAGCAGATCCAGCAGGCGATCGCAGCCGAAGGCTTCGATACCGCGATCGCGGACACGCTGTTCAAGCTCGGCTGGCGCTCGGTCTCCGAGCTCGGTCGCGCACACGTTGAAGAGCTCGCAGGTCTCCCCGGGATCGGTGGTCCCGAGGGCGCACGCAAGATCATCGACGGCGCCAAGGCGTATATCGCCGGCGGCGGACGCAAGACCGCTGCGAAGGAAGCGGAGCGCCGCAGCTCGCTCACCGGCGATCAGCAATTGCTGGAGCTCGAGGGCGTCGACGAAGAAGTGCTCGGTGTGCTTCACACTGCGAACATCCATTCGCCCGAGGACCTCATCAAGTCGCCGATCGACCAGGTCGCGACGGCCACGGGCATCGACATGGGCGATCTCGCGCGGCTTCGGCAGCGCGCGATCAGCTGGCTGTCGGAGGCGTCGTCCTGAGCCTCGATCAAAAATCTCACCCGTCTCGGGTGCGAGCGATTCCTCAGCGCACCTGCGTTGGGTGTCGCGCCGTCGACGCGCAATCGGCGCTGGTGCGGCTGACGATCATTGGGTCGCGTCTCGTGCTAGACCATCCGCGAAGGGGCACCCTTCTGGGGCGGGGCGCTTATGTCCACCGGCGCACGTCCTGCGTCGAGGCGGCTGCGCGCGGGGGGCTCGCACGCTCACTCCGACGACAGGTTTCTCCCCAGGACGTTCGGCTCGTTGCCACCGACCTGTCACAGACCCACGACAATTCCCCTGAACTACCGATCGCAACGGCGCAAAACGCCGCTGGCCTCGATCGCGCAGAAGCTGTAGAAACTCCCTCACGGACCGACGGCGGCGCCCAAGGGAAGGATGACCGGAGAGAAGATGCGGGTTTATGAGATTGCAAAAGAGGTCGGGATTGCGAACAAGGACCTCATCGCCAAGATCCGTGCGCTCGGTCTCGAGGTGAACAACCACATGTCCTCGCTCGATGCGGATGACGTGGCCCGTATTCGCCGGTCCCTAGAGAAAGAAAAAGCGTCGGTCGCGGCTCCGCAACAGACCCAGCGTCTGGGCACGGGTGCCGTGCTTCGCCGCCGTTCGAGCGGTGACAAGGCCGCGGATTCCGCCGAGGAACCGCAAGCCAAGCCCGAGCGAGCCGTCGCGCCTTCGCGGGTAGCCGCCGAGCCGCCTCGTCCGGTGGCGCAACCGCCGGTCGTTCGTCGCCGCGAGCCCGTGGCTCCGGTCGCCGCTGCACCTCCGGTCGCGGAAGCCGCGCCAACGCCGGCACCGCAGCCCGTGCGCGTCACGCCGCCTCCGGCCGAACCCACTCCAGTTGCGAAGCCCGAACCGGCCCCTGTCGTGCAGGCGCGTCCGGCACCCGTGCGAGCACCTGAACCTGCGGCCTCCGCGCCGGAACCGCCGGCTCCCGTCAAGCGAGAATCGAGCCCGCGCATCGTCGTAGAGGCGAAGCCGCAGCCCGTCGAGACGCCAGCTCCCGCCGTCGTCACGCCACCGGTTGCACCGAAGTCGCGCGTGATCCTCGCGGGTCCGCAGGTCGTCGCGCGCGGGTCATCGCCTAGCGGCGAGCCGTCGCGCACACCCGAACCGTCGCAGCCGCTCCCGCCACGTGCGGCGCCGGTCCGTCCAACGTCGCAGCCATCGTCGCAATCGACGTCGAACGGCGGCGGTACGCAGCAACATGCAACGCAGGCGAGCGAAGCCGCTCCGCCGGCACCGATGCCGACCGGACGTGGACCCAAGACCGTCGTTGACATGACGAACACCGGGACCGCCCGCAGCCGCTTCGAGATGGAGCTCGAGCGGGCACGTGCTCGGACCGTCACGCGCGACGATCGTCCGCGCGGCGATACGGGCAAGCTCGAGCCGGTTCGCGCCGATGGCGGCGAGAACGGCGAGACGCAAACCGCCGAAGGGCAACCGGCGCGCGATCCCAGCAGGCCCGCGGTCGGAACCGTGATCGCGCTGCCGCCGCGTATCAAGATCACCGAGCGTGCTCCCGCCGTCGGCCACAAGCCGTCGGGCCCGCAGCCGGTCAATCCGATCCGCGGCCGGTTCGCGCAGCAATCGCAGCAGCGCACGCCGCGCGGACCCTCGGGCGAGTTCGGCAAGAAGAAGCTGCCGCTCGGCAAGAAGGGCAAGCAAACGACGCTGACGACGCCCGCCGAGCACAAGCGCGTCATCCGCATCGAGGACACGATCGCGATCCAGGATCTCGCACGCAACATGGGCATCAAGGCACCCGAGGTGCTGAAGAAGCTGTGGGGCATGGGGATGACGGGCGTCAACATCAACGCCTCGATCGACTTCGAGACCGCACAGATCCTCGCGGCCGAGTTTGCTTACGAAGTCCAGAACGTCGCCTTCAAGGAAGAAGAGGCGTTCTCGCCGAAGCTCGACGAAGCCGACTCGCTGATCCAGCGTGCGCCGGTCGTGACCGTCATGGGTCACGTCGACCACGGCAAGACGTCGCTACTCGACGCGATCCGCAAGACGCGCGTCGCGGCCGGCGAGTCCGGTGGCATCACGCAGCACGTCGCCGCGTACAAGGTGAAGGCACCGGGACACGGCGACATCGTGTTCCTCGATACGCCGGGTCACGAAGCGTTCACCGAGATGCGCGCCCGCGGCGCTCAGGCGACCGATATCGTCGTCCTCGTCGTCGCGGCGAACGACGGCGTCATGCCGCAGACGATCGAAGCGCTCAACCACGCCAAAGATGCCAAGGTCACGATCATCGTCGCGGTCAACAAGGTCGATCTCCCCGATGCGACCCCCGACCGCGTGCGCCAGCAGCTCGCTGATCATCAGCTCATCGCAGAAGAGTGGGGTGGCGACACGATCTACGTGAACGTCTCCGCGCTCAAAGGCGAGGGCATCGACAAGCTGCTCGAATCGATCGCGGTCTCGGCCGAGGTCCTCGAGCTCAAGGCGAACCCGAACAAGCCGGCCTCCGGCCTCGTGATCGAAGCGCGCCTCGACCGCAACCGCGGACCGATGGCGACGATCCTGATCCAGGAAGGCACGCTGCGCGTCGGTGACATGCTCGTCGCCGGCCGCGTGTTCGGAAAAGTCCGCGCGATGCTCGATGATCGCGGGAACTCGCTCGAAGAAGCTGGCCCGTCGACCCCGATCGAAGTGCTCGGTCTCGATGGTGTCCCCGAGGCAGGCGATCAAGTGAACGCCGCCGAGGACGACAAGGTCGCCAAGCAGGTCGTCGAGCACCGTCGCCAGCAGTTCCGTCGCCGCGAGCTCGCGTCGACCGGCCGCGTGTCGCTCGAGAGCTTGATGGCCAAGATCTCGGAAGGCATCGACACCAAGGAGCTGAAGATCGTCCTCAAGGCCGATGTTCAGGGTTCCGCGGAGGCGCTCAAGGCCGCGCTCGTCAAGCTGTCGACCGAGAAGGTCAAGGTGAATGTCATCGGCGCTGCCGTCGGTGGCATCACCGAGAGCGACGTCAACCTCGCGAAGGCCGGCAACGCGATCATCATCGGCTTCCACGTTCGTCCTGCCGGCAAGAGCAGCAAGCTTGCCGAGCAAGAGGGCGTCGATATCCGGCTCTACGACATCATCTACGACGCGCTCGACGAGGTGAAGAGCGCGATGGCAGGCCTGCTCGCGCCGATCAAGCGCGAGATCCCGATGGGCAAGCTGCAAGTCCGCGAGACGTTCTCGATCCCGAAGATGGGAACGGTCGCGGGCTGCATGGTCACCGAGGGCAAGATCAATCGCAAAGCGCACCTCCGGATCATCCGCGACGCGGTCCAGATCTACGAAGGCAAGGTCGGCTCGCTGCGGCGGTTCAAGGACGACGTCTCGGAGGTCGCGAACGGCTACGAGTGCGGCGTGATGGTCGCCGGCTGGAACGAGATCAAGCAGAACGACGTCATCGAGGCCTACGAGGTCGTCGAAGAAGCCGCGAAGCTGTAACTCGGGAGTCGCGCCTTCTGCTGCCAGGCCGAAACCGTGGCCGCGCGATTCGGATCCGATCAGATCCGGGATTAACCGCCAAGGCGCCGAGGCGCCAAGGTAAGACCGAGAGTGGTTTCGGTTCCATTGTGATCGAATCGCGCTCGATTCGCGCTCGGCCCGGACGAGATCTAATGCTCCTCTGATCTTGGCGCCTCGGCGCCTTGGCGGTTCGTCCGATCTGGTCGTCCCGATCGGGTCGCCTCGCCATGCGGAGAATTTGGCGTCGATGGGGCGACGAGCATCGCGCCGGTTTGCGAGCTTCGCCGGAGCGCTGCTGGAGCGTGATTCACCGCGTGTCCTTGGCAGTGATGGACACCCCGGGGTAGGGTGCAAATATGTATGTCGGCATCGCCAAGATCAGCCTCGTGATCGGCGATAGCCATTCGCTCAAAGAAAAGCGGATGGTGCTGCGCCGGATCAAAGACCGGGTCCGCGAACGGATCGGGGTCATGGTCAACGAGGTCGGTGAGCCGGAGATTCTAGATAACTGGCAGCGCGCAGAGCTCGGCGTCGCGGTCGTCAGCGGCGAGCGGCACAAGGCGCTCGAGCTGCTCGATTCTGTGGTCCGCGTCGCGATGTCGGCGGGTGGCGCCGAGATTGTCGCGATCGCGAAGGACGTCACGACGTTCGATGCTCCGCCGGCGCCCGTCGCCATGGTCGACGACCGAACCGGCGCGGGTGACAAGGCCGCCGGCAGCGATGATTGGATTCCAGACGAGTGGCGAGAGGAAGCGAAGTCGTGAGCGGAGGACGTGGCCCGAAAAAGAAGTCGAACCGAGAGCCTTCAGCGGCAGGCTCGGGCCGCAAGGCGCGCGTCGAACACGCGATCCGCGAAGCGCTGACCGAGATGATCGCGGCGGACATCAAGGATCCGCGTGTCCACGCACCGACGATGCTCACGGTCACGAAGGTCGAGCTCAACGTCGATATGGCGGTCGCGAATTGCTACGTGTCGATCGTCGGCGATGATGCGGTCGCGGATGCAGCGATCGAAGGACTGACGAAGGCGGCGGGGTTTCTTCGCGGACCGATCGGCCGCCGCCTCGGACTGCAACACGCGCCCGAGCTGCGGTTCCTCGCCGATGCCACGATCGACATGAGCGCCAAGATCGCCGCGATCCTGCGCGACGATGAAGAGCGTGCGCGCGCGGCGGGCCGCGAACCGACACCTGTGGCGCCTGTCGCGCCGACGCCGAAGAAAGAGCCTGCTTCGTGAGCGTCAGCGACGCGCTCGAACGTGCGTGCGATGTGCTGCGCAAAGCACAGCGGATCCTGCTGACGAGCCACCGCCGCCCCGATGGCGACGGCACCGGATCGATGGCGGGGCTCGCGTCGCTGTTGCGTGCGCAGGGCAAAGAGGCGGTGATCTACTCGGTCGATCCGATCGCGCGGCGCTACAAGTGGCTGCCGCTGATCTCGACGGTCGTCCACACGATCCCGTTCGACGAACGGTTCGATTGCACGATCGTCGTCGATTGCGCCGATATCTCGCTGCTCGGTGACACGCTGCCGCCGCCCGAGGTCTGCGGCACGCTGATCACGCTCGATCATCACGCGAGTGGCCGGCCGTTCGGCGACATCGCCGTGTGGGACGCCGCCGCTGCAGCGGTCGGTGTGCTCGTGCATCGGATCGCAGAGCGCGAGAGCTGGCCGGTAACCCCGGAGTGCGCGGTGCCGCTCTACGTATCGCTGATCAGCGATACCGGTGGGTTTCGCCACGCGAACACGAACGCCGAAGCACTGCATGTCGGTGCCGAGCTCGTTCGGGCGGGCGTCGTGCCCGCGACGATCGCCGCGAGCCTCGAGGAGCGGCCGAGCCCGGGCAAGGTTCGCCTCCTCGGCGCCGTGCTGTCGACGCTCGAGCTTCACTGCGCGGGCCGCGCCGGTGTCCTCAGCGTGACCACGGAGATGGTCGAGGGTGCGCGCGCATCGTGGGAAGACATCGAGGGGATGGTCAACTGGGGCCGCAACGTCGACGGCGTCCAGGTTGGCGTGCTGCTGACCACCGCCAAAGGCGGCGGCGTGCGCGTCTCGATGCGGTCTCGCAGCGAGCGGATCGACGTCGGCAAGGTCTGCATGAGCCTCGGCGGCGGCGGGCATCCGGGCGCCGGCGGCTGCCACATGTCCGGCGATCTCGTCACGACCAAGGACAAGGTCGTGCGCGCGCTCGATGGCGCGTTCAACAAGACCGTGCGACCCGTGACGAGCCCGACAGCTGCGAAGGAATCGGACTCGGCAGCGGGTGATTGAACGGCGAGGCCCCGGCGGCATACGATGGGGTATGAGGGTTGCTCTCGCGTGTGTGTTGTTCGGCGCGGTTGCGTGCGGCGATAGCCACGCCGTACCCGATGCGCTGACCGATGGGATCTCGCACGACGGGCCCGTCGATGCGGCGATGATCGACGCCGATTTGACGATGCCGGCGACGCTATTCGACACCGGCCTATGCGTCGACAGGGCATGCACGCAGATCAACGCGGGAATCTATCCCTACACGCCGCAGTTCGGCCTGTGGGCCGATGGCGCGACCAAGCGCCGCTGGATCTACCTGCCGCCGGGCACCAAGATCGACACGACCGACATGGATCACTGGGTGTTCCCGCAGGGCACGAAGCTGTGGAAAGAGTTCACGCGAGACAGCACCCGCGTGGAGACGCGCCTCGTCTATCACTTCGGTCCCGGCAACACGCTCGCCGACTGGTTCTACGGCGCCTATCAGTGGAACGCGACGAATGACGACACGACGCTCGCGAATGCCGCCGGCGTGCAGAACGCGAATGGGACTCCGCACGACATCCCACCGAAATCGGCGTGTCGCACGTGTCACGAGAACCTCCAGCCTTCGCGCGTGCTCGGGTTCGCGGCGATCCAGCTCGACAAGTCGGCGGCGACGGGCGAAGTCGCGCTCGCAGACGCGATCACGAACGGCTGGCTGACGACCAATCCCACCGGTGCCTCGCCGCACTTCCCGGTGCCGGGTACCGTTGCCGAGAAAGCAGCGCTCGGCTATTTGCACGCGAACTGCGGCCACTGCCACAACCCGAACTCGAAGGTGTTCATGGACATCGGCATCACGATGCAGCTCCGCATGACGATCGCGACGCTCGGCTCGGCGGCAATGACCCCGCCGTACACGACCGCGGTCAACGTCAATGCGATGCGCATGATCGGCACCGATACGAAGATCATCGCCCCGCACGACGCGACGCATTCCGTGATGATCGATCGCTTCGAGTCGATGGTTCCCGGCGATCACATGCCCGCGCTGGGCTCCGAGGTGATGGATCCGACCGGCCAAACGGTCCTGCGCACGTGGATCGACGCGATGCCCTGATGAACGGTGTCCTCGTCCTCGATAAACCGCCGGGCCTGAGCTCGGCCAGCGCGGTCGACCGGATCAAGCACGTGCTCGGCATCAAGCGCGCGGGCCACGGCGGCACGCTCGATCCGATCGCGACCGGCGTGCTCGCGGTGTGCCTCGGAGAAGCGACCAAGCTCGCCTCGTACCTGCTCGCCGACGACAAGGAATACGAAGCCGAGTGCGAGCTCGGCGTCGAGATGGACACGCTCGATCGGACCGGCGTCGTGACCGCGACGCGCGATCCGAGCGGCGTCACACGCGAACAGATCATCGCGGCGCTCGCCAAGCGAACCGGCGATCAGGATCAGGTGCCGCCGATGTACTCGGCGCTCAAGCGCGATGGCGTTCGCAACTACGAGCGCGCGCGCGCGGGAGAGACGTTCGAGCGCGAGCCGCGCCGCGTCCGGATCGATCGACTCGAGCTCCTGGAATTTCGCCCACCCTTCGTCCGGATCGCGATCGCGTGCAGCAAGGGCACCTATGTCCGCAGCATCGTCGGCGACCTCGGCACCGACCTGGGCGTCGGCGCGAACATGACGCAGCTGCGGCGCACGCGCTCGGGCGGGTTCACGATCGGCCAGGCCCAGAAGATCGATGCGATCGACCTCGGCAAGCTCGTCCCGCTGAGCCAGGCGACCAGCCTGCCCATCGCGGTCACGCCGGCGGCGCTGGTCGCGAAGATCCGCTCTGGCGTCCAGCTGCCGCTCGAGACCTTCGAGATAAAAGCGTCGCAATTCCAGATCGTTGACGAGTCCGGGGCGCTCCTCGCGATCGTTCACGGCGAGTTTGGTCGGATTATCTACGACCGCGTTTTTGCCGCTTGATTCGAGCCGAGATGGAGCGAGCCAGCGGAGGCTGGCGAGCGGGGCTTGACGGGTGCCGCCGTTTACCCCAATCTCCGCGGTGACCACGGACGACGTCCATCTCGGGCGCAGCCGCTGGCGACTGGAGTTCCGATGCCCGCTTCCATTTCGAACGTACGTAAAGCCGAGACCATCGCGAAGTTTGCCCAACACCAGGGCGACACCGGGTCTCCTGAAGTGCAGGTTGCGCTGCTCTCCGAGCGCGTCGCGCACCTGACCGAGCACCTGAAGACCAACGCGAAGGATCACCACAGCCGTCGTGGCCTCCTCAAGATGGTCGGCACGCGCCGCGCGCTGCTCGACTACCTGAAGCGCAAAGATCTCGATCGCTACAAGAAGCTGATCGAAACGCTCGGCCTGCGCCGCTAACGCGTCGCTTCACCCTCGGACTCGGGGCCCATCTGCTCTCGATCCGAGCGTGGCGTTCGTGCGCCCGCCGTCGGTGTCCGGCAACCGGACGCCTTGCACAACTTGCGCATAAATTAGGTCGGACCGAATTCTTGCGCAACTTGCGCATAAATTAGGTCGGACCGAATTTCCTTCTCACTTGTTCGCGGCTTCTTTGAGCACGTCTTTGAGCGCGGCGAGCCAGGTCTCTTTGCCGGGCGGGCCGACAAATCGCGTCGGATTGGCGAGCGAGAAATCCGGAATCTCGGTCTGGCCATCGGTGATCACGCGATCGGCTCCGACCAGCGCGATCTGCATGTTCGATTGCGGATTGCCGACATAGCCCAGCACCCGAAGCTTCAAGCCGCCGACCACGGCAGTCGTACAGACCCGTTTGTGGGCCCAGCCTGAAGCGTCGTCGTCGACCTCGACATCGCCGACCGCGGCCAGGCCCTCGATCCACGCCTCGGGGTGGGTGGTGATGACCGCGAGCTTGACGTCGAGGAACCCATCTTCAGACTTCATAATTGGGCCGTCAAAACGCTAACACGTGAGCGGGTCCGTTCAGGGGTTTTCCGGCCAGGGGCCGACCCTTGGCTTTCGGGAGCGGGTGTGCCATAACGCCCGCCGTAACAACCCAGCGTAGCGTCGCAGGAATTCAGAGATCGCACTGGTTTGATCGTTCAGTCGAGCTCCTCGAGATGTGTTCGAGGATTTGGACCGAGGGTTCAGGCCAAGCGAGCTGGCCCGGCGACGTGACTTTCTAAAAGGACACGTATGCCATTCGTTCGTGAGTCCGCCATTGTCGGCGGCAAAGAGATCATTATTGAGACCGGTAAGTGGGCCAAGCAGGCCGGCGGTTCGGTCGTCGTGCGTTGTGGAGACAGCATGGTGCTCGTCACCGCCGCTGGCTCGTCGCAGCCGCGCGATATCGACTTCATGCCGCTGACCTGCGAGTACCGCGAGAACTTCTACTCGTCCGGCAAGATTCCCGGCAGCTTCTTCCGCCGCGAAGGCCGCACGACCAACGAAGAGATCTTGATCTGTCGCCTGATGGATCGTCCCGTTCGTCCGCTGTTCCCGAAGGGCTGGTTCATCGACACGCAGATCATCGCGAGCGTCGTGTCGTTCGACAAAGAGAACCCGACCGACGTGCTCGCGATGACCGGCGCCTCCGCGGCGCTGCACGTCTCCGACCTCGTATGGGGGGGCCCGCTCGCGGGCGTTCGCGTCGGTCGCATCGACGGTCAGTTCGTCGCGAACCCGACGTTCTCCGAGCGCGAGAAGTCGGACATGGACATCATCGTCGCGGCCAGCAAGGACGCGATCATGATGGTCGAAGGCGAGATGAAGGAGCTCCAGGAGGACACCGTCATCGACGCCCTCTTGTTCGCTCACGCCGCCGTCCAGCCGCTGATCGAGCTCCAGGAGCGCCTCCGCGCCGCGAACGGTAAGGAGAAGCGCCCCTTCACGGCACCGGTCGCCGACGAAGCGCTCGCAGCGCGCGTCAAGGAGACCGCGTGGGATCGCCTGAAAGAGGCGATGACGACCAAGGACAAGAAGAAGCGCGGCGCCGCCGTTAGCGCACTCAAGTCCGAGCTCGTCACCACGCTCGGTGGTGAAGGCCAGCAGTGGCACGGCAAGAACAAAGATATCGACGCCGCGTTCGGCAAGCTCCAGAAGAAGTGGGCGCGCGGTCACACGCTATCGACGCGCACCCGCATCGACGGTCGTGCCCCGGACGAGATTCGCAACATCTCGATCGAGACCAACGTCCTGCCTCGCGCGCACGGCTCGGCGCTGTTCCAGCGCGGTGAGACGCAAGCGCTCGTCGCGGTCACGCTCGGCACGAAGTACGACGAGAAGAAGCTCGACACGCTGCTCGGCGATCGCAAGAAGACGTTCTACATGGACTACAACTTCCCGCCGTTCTCGACGGGTGAGGTCAAGCCTCTGCGCGGCCAGTCGCGCCGCGAAGTCGGCCACGGCTTCCTCGCGGAGCGCTCGGTCGAAGCGATCGTGCCGATCTACGAAGACTTCCCGTACACGATTCGCGTCGTGTCGGACATCCTCGAGAGCAACGGCTCCTCGTCGATGGCCTCGGTGTGCGGCGGATCGCTCGCTCTGATGGACGCCGGCGTGCCGACGAAGTCGCCGGTCGCCGGCATCGCGATGGGTCTCATGAAGGAAGGTGACGACTACGTCATCCTGTCCGACATTCTCGGCGACGAAGATCACCTCGGCGACATGGACTTCAAGGTCACCGGGACGCGCCGTGGCATCTGCGCGCTGCAGATGGACATCAAGGTCGACGGCCTGACCCGCCAGATCCTCGAGGCCGCTCTCGAGCAGGCCAAGCGCGGTCGCATTCACATCCTCGAGAAGATGGATGCAGCGATCAGCTCGCCTCGCGACGAAGTCTCGATCTACGCGCCGCGCATCGTGACCATGGTGATCAAGCCGGACAAGGTCCGCGACATCATCGGACCCGGTGGCAAGACAATCCGCGCGATCCAGGAGCAGACGGGCGCCCAGATCGACATCAACGACAACGGCACCGTGTCGATCGCATCGGCGAATGCCAAGGCGATCGAGCAAGCGCAGGCACTCATCTCGGGCCTCACGATGGAGCCCGAGGTCGGCCTGTTCTATAATGGCATCGTCAAGAAGATCGTCGAGATCGGTGCGTTCGTCGAGATCATGCCGGGCACCGACGGTCTCCTGCACATCTCGGAAGTCGCCAAGGAGCGGATCCGCTCGGTCGAAGACGTGCTCTCCGAAGGTGACGAGGTCATCGTCAAGTGCATCAAGGTCGATCGTGACGGCAAGATCCGTCTGTCGCGCCGCGAAGCGCTCGACGCGAACCCCGCTCCCGAAGAAGTCCACAACTTCGTGATCTGAGCGCGTCGCGCCGGCGCCGTCCGCGGATCCGGATCAACCGCCGAGGCGCCACGGCGCCGAGGTCAGAGGAAGATCAGGTGCGTGTGACGAGGCCTGCTCGGCTCGCAGGGCCGAAACGGAACCTCCCGCTCGACAGCGTGTTCTTTGTCCGACCCGTGGCGCCTCGGCGGTGAGTCACCGCCCGGACCGTTTGCCGGCCTCGATCCGCGCGAGGATCTGTCGCGGCAATTGCGCGATGCGGTCCGGGATCGGCCGGTTCGGTCGTGCGTGAGCGTGCGACTCCCGGCACGTCTGGCGTGCACCGGCGCTCTCGGGCGAACACCGAGGATCGCGCACACTGCACCTTGCCGGTGTCTCGGGGTACGATGAGATCGATGACTCCGCGTCTGCAGATCCGGAGGTTGCGGCCGGATGCGATTCTCCCGAAGTACATGAGCTCGCAAGCCGCGGGGCTCGATCTGTGCGCCGCGATCGATGCTCCAATCGACCTCGCCCCTCACGATCGCGCCGCGGTCGGGACCGGTCTCGCGATCGCGCTTCCGCCGAACTTCGAAGCGCAGGTGAGGCCCCGCTCGGGTCTCGCCCGCGAGCACGGTGTGACGCTCGTCAATTCGCCCGGTACGATCGATGCGGATTATCGCGGCGAGATCATCGTGCTGTTGATCAATCACGGGCTGACGACGGTCACGATCTCACCGAAGCAGCGCATCGCGCAGCTCGTGATCGCGCCGGTGGTGCAAGCGGAGCTCGTCGAAGTCGACATCCTCGGTGAAACGGCGCGCGGAGCCGGCGGGTTCGGGTCGACCGGCAAATGACCAAACGAGCGAAACAGCCAACGGGTCGGCCACCGCCGCTTCCGCCGAAGGTGCCGGCCTCGGACTACGATCCGAGCGAGAGCGTGAGGACGGCGATCTACGATTCGGGGCGCGTCCCGAAGCAGCAGATGGTCCAGCAGAGTGGACCTCTCCAAGTCATCTCGATGAAGACGCCCGCAGATCTCGGCGGCACCTCGGGTGAGCAGAGGATTCCCGGCGTCCACAAAGTGCATCAAGTGAAGATGCGGGCGATCTCGGAGGTGAGTCGGCTGAAAGACGCGCAGCCGCAGAACCTCGGCTATCTCGCACCACCGCGCGACCCTTCCGAGGTGCGCGGCCGGCACGCGCGCGACTACGTGATCTGGGGATGCGTCTCGCTGATCGTCGCTTGTGCGATCGCGCTCTGCGTGTGGTTTCTTGGTCGCTGATCCAGACGGCGCACCAAGCTCTAGGTCGCTGAACAGTTCCGGTACGTTCTGCCGGGTTCCACGGCCGATCGGGTAGGGGCCAGGCCATGCCCGCTCCCAGCGTCCGCTGGCACGATCCATTCTCGGCCCATGTGGTAAAAGTCGCCGCATGATTGGCCGGTACAGTCGACCCGAGCTCGCGGCGCTGTGGGATGACAAGTACCGCTTCGAGCTGTGGCTCCAGATCGAGCTCGCCGTATGCGAGGCGATGGAGACCGCCGGCACGGTTCCGGCGGGAACCTCGCAGAAGATCCGCGAGGCGGCGGCCGGCAAGCTCGATCCAGAGCGTATCCTCGAGATCGAACAGACCACGCGGCACGACGTCATCGCGTTTCTGACGCACGTCGAAGAGCTCGCCGGTGAGCCTGCGCGCTGGCTTCATCTCGGGATGACGTCCTCGGATGTGCTCGACACCGCGACCGCGATCCAGACCGGGCGCGCACTCGAGAAGATCATCGGCGGCGTCCTCGAGCTCGCCCAGGCGCTCGCGCAGCGCGCTCGCGAGCACGCGACGACCCCGACGATCGGGCGCTCGCACGGCATTCACGCCGAGCCGATCACCGCCGGGCTCGTGTTCGCGCGGTGGCACGCCGAGGTGCTGCGCGCGTCGAGCCGCCTGATCCGCGCGCGGCACTCGATCGCGGTTGGCAAGGTCGCCGGCGCGGTCGGCGTGTACGGCAACCTGGATCCCGAGATCGAGCGCGTCGCCCTTGGCAAGCTCGGGCTCGAGCCGGAGACCGTCGCGACGCAGATCGTCGCGCGCGATCGGCATGCCGAAGTATTGTGCGCGCTCGCGCTACTCGGCACCGCGATCGAGCAGATCGCGCTCGGCGTCCGGCACTGGCAGCGCACCGAGGTCGGCGAAGCGGAAGAAGGTTTCGGAGCCGGCCAAAAGGGCAGCTCCGCGATGCCGCACAAGAAGAATCCGATCCTCAGCGAGAACCTGACCGGGCTCGCGCGCCTTTTGCGCAGCTACGCGCAGGCGGGGCTCGAAGACGTCGCGCTGTGGCACGAACGAGACATCTCGCACTCGAGCGTCGAGCGCGTCGCGCTGCCCGATGCGACGATCCTCGCCGACTTCATGTGCGCGCGCGCGACCGGTCTCGTCAAAGGACTGGTCATCCACGCGAGCCGGATGAAGGCGAACCTCGATAAGACCGGCGGCCTGTTCTTCTCAGAGGCCGTGATGCTCGCGCTCGTCAAGACGGGGCTGCCGAGGCAGAAGGCATACGAGATGGTCCAGCGCGCGGCGCTCGCGGCGATCTCCGAGTCTGCCGCAGCGGGCCACACCGGTGCGACGCCGGGCCGGTTCCGCGAGCTGCTCGGCACGGATCCCGACGTCGCGGCACGGCTTGACGGTGCGCAGCTCGACAATTGCTTCGATCTCGTTCATCACCTCCGGCACGCGCCGGAGATCCTCGATCGCGCACTCGGAGGCGGAGCCCGATGACCACGCCGGATCTCGACAAGGCCTTGCGCGCGCAACTCTCGCACACGCTGTCCCAGACGCCGTGGAGCAAGATCGGCGGCCGCGCGCTCGAGCGTTACGACGGCAAGGTCCGCGATTGCTACATCGACAGCGAACGCGGCGAGCGGATCATCGTCGTCACCGATCGGCTGAGCGCCTTCGATGCGGTCGTCGGGACGATTCCGTCGAAGGGCCAGGTCCTAAACCAGCTCGCGACGTTCTGGTTCGAGCACACGAAGGGCATCGCACCGAATCACATGCTTCGCGTGCCCGATCCCAACGTGATGATCGCGCGCGAGTGCGATCCGCTGCCCGTCGAGCTCGTGATGCGCGCGTACCTGACGGGCGTGACCTCGACCTCTATCTGGAAGGCGTACGAGAAGGGCGATCGCACGTTCTGCGGACATGCCTTGCCGAGCGGCATGAAGAAGAACCAGCGCCTGCCGCAGCCGATCCTGACGCCATCGACGAAGGCGCAGAAGGGCGACCACGACATCTCCGTATCGCGCGCCGAGCTCCTCGCGATGGGCCGGATCGATCCAGCGATCTTCGATCGAGCGGCTGCGATCGCCGAGGCGCTCTTCGCGGCAGGGCAGGCGCACGCGGCGAAACAGGGGCTGATCCTCGCCGACACCAAGTACGAGATGGGCCTGCGCGACGGCGAGATCGTGCTGATCGACGAGATTCACACGCCCGACTCTTCGCGCTACTGGTACGCCGACGACTACGAGGCTCGCCTCGCCGCGGGCGAAGAGCCGCGCAGCCTCGACAAAGAATACGTGCGGCGCTGGCTCGCGACCGAAGCGAAGTGGACCGGCGACGGCGAACCACCGGTGATGCCGGACGAAGTCCGCCTCGAAGCGGCCAGGCGCTACATCGCGAGCTACGAGCAAGTCACCGGCAAGACGTTCGTGCCCGACACGCGCGAGCCGGTCGCCCGGATCGCGGCCGCGCTGGGAGCGTCCTGACTGATGACTGGGTTATCGCGCGCGGCCAAGCGCAGCCGCGAAGCTCGCTGGAGCCGCAAAGGTTCCTCTGCGCGCCCGACCGCAGCGGGATCGCGACCACGGCGGCTCGTTCGGGATCGAGCTCGGAACACATCGTGGCCGGCACAGAACCATCTGGCGGAGAACCGCAACGACGCACAGACGCAACCTGAATCGGAGACGTCGATCCAGGGTGCTCTCTCCTGTTCGAGCTTTGCGGCTTTGCGGCTTTGCGGTTCCGCTCCGAGCTCCGTCGCTTACCTGCCGCGCAGACGCGCTGCTGTTGAGTCGCAGATCCGCCCATGCTGGTCGACCCGAGGCGTCGCGTGCTGATCGTTCCCGGCCGCGCGGCGCTCAGCGCCGCAAAGCGAGCGAGCGCGCTCGCCAAGGCGAAGGCGGTCTGTCCCGGCGTCGCCACGATCGATGCGCGGTGGGTGCACCTGGTCGCGTCGAGCGCGCCGCTGACTGCCGAACAGGAGCAGCAGCTCGAAAAGATGCTCGCGTACGGACCGGTACCGGTGCGCGCCGAGGACATGCCAACCCGCGCCGCGGCTGCCACCACATTCTTGATCACGCCGCGGATCGGCACGACCTCGCCGTGGTCCTCGAAGGCAACGGACATCGCGCACGTCTGCGGGCTGAATGAGATCACGCGGATCGAGCGCGGCCTCGAATGGATCGTCACGGGGCAGGGGCTCGATGCCGCGAAGATCGGCGCCGCGCTCGCCGATCGGATGACCGAGAGTGTCCTCACGCAGGACGCCGATCTCGCCAAGGTGATCGCCGAGCCCGGAGAGCCGCGCCCGCTGCAGTTCGTGAAGCTCGGCAGCGACGGTCAGGCGACGCTGCGCCAGGCGAGCAACCGCCTCGGCCTCGCGCTCGCCGACGACGAGATCGAGTACCTCGTGACCCGGTATCGCGAGCTCGGCCGCGATCCGACCGACGTCGAGCTGATGATGTTCGCGCAGGCGAACAGCGAGCATTGCCGCCACAAGATCTTCAACGCCGAGTTCTACGTCGGCGGGATCAAGCAAGAGCACTCGCTGTTCCAATGGATCAAGCGCACGACGCAAGCTTCGCCCGATGGCGTGCTCTCCGCGTACAAGGACAACGCGGCGGTCGTCGAAGGCCACGCGGCGGAGCGGCTCTTTCCAGATGCCGATGGGATCTATCGCGCGCATCACGAGCCCTCCCATATTCTCGGCAAGGTCGAGACGCACAATCATCCGACGGCGATCTCGCCGTTTCCCGGAGCCGCCACTGGATCCGGCGGCGAGCTTCGCGACGAAGGCGCCACGGGACGCGGCGGCAAGCCCAAAGCGGGGCTCGTCGGCTTCACGGTCTCCGATCTGCGGCTGCCCGGTGGGCTCGAGCCGTGGGAGCAGGGGCCCTGGGTCGGCTCGCCGGGGCGGATCGCGAGCGCGCTCGACATCATGATCGACGGTCCACTCGGCGGCGCCGCCTTCAATAACGAGTTCGGCCGGCCCGCGATCCTCGGCTACTTTCGAACCTACGAGCACCGCGAAGGCGCGAACCTGTCGCGCGGCTATCACAAGCCGGTGATGCTCGCGGGCGGGATCGGGGCGGTTCGTCCGGGCGACGTCGCGAAGCTGAAGATGCCGGTGGGATCCGCGCTCGTCGTGCTCGGTGGGCCGGCCTTTCTGATCGGCCTCGGCGGTGGTGCGGCGAGCTCGGTCGCGCAAGGTGCCTCGGCCGAGGACCTCGACTTCGCGTCGGTGCAGCGCGACAACGCCGAGATCGAACGCCGCTGTCAGGAGGTGATCGATCGCTGCTGGGCGATGGGCGATCGAAATCCGATCCTATCGATCCACGACGTCGGTGCGGGCGGGCTCTCGAATGCGATGCCGGAGCTCGTCCACGACGCCGGACTCGGTGCGCGGCTCGAGCTGCGCGCGATTCCGACCGGCGAACCCGATCTGTCACCGCTCGAGCTGTGGTGCAACGAGGCCCAGGAGCGCTACGTCCTCGCGATCGGCACGGATCGCCTCGCCGAGTTCGCCGCGCTATGCGCCCGCGAGCGCGCGCCGTGGGCGCAGCTCGGGACCGCAACCGCCGATGGCCAGCTCACCGTGACCGATCAACGCGGCGGACCTCCCCCGGTCGACGTCCCGCTCGAGCTCGTGCTCGGCAAGCCGCCACGGATGACGCGTCGCGCGGAACCGATCGCGACCACACACACACCGCTCGATCTCGGGGGCGCCACCGTGCAGCAGGCGCTCGATCGCGTGCTCGGGCTGCCGACGGTGGCCGACAAGTCCTTCCTCGTCACGATCGGTGATCGAACCGTCGGCGGGCTCGTCAGCCGCGATCCGATGATCGGCCGCTTCCAGGTTCCGGTCGCAGATTGCGCGCTGACCACCGCGGGCTTCGACACGTACGCGGGCGAAGTCATGTCGATCGGCGAGCGTCCGCCGGTCGCGCTCGTCGATGCCGCCGCCGCTTCGCGCCTCGCGATCGGTGAGGCGATCACGAACCTCGCCGCCGCACCGATCGGTCCGCTGTCGCGGATCAAGCTGTCGTGCAACTGGATGGCGGCCGCCGGTCACCCCGGCGAAGACGCGCGGCTCTACGAGGCCGTGCGCGCCGCGAGCGAGCTCGCGATGTCGCTCGGCATCGCGATTCCCGTCGGCAAAGACTCGATGTCGATGCGGACGCAGTGGCAGGGCGAAGGCGGTGCGCGCGCCGTCGTCTCGCCCGTGACGCTGGTCGCGACCGCCTTCGGACCCGTCAACGACGTTCGTCGCGCCGTGACGCCAGAGCTGCGTGGCGGCGGTCGCCAGCTCTTGTTGGTCGACCTCGGCAACGGCCACGCGCGCCTCGGAGCGAGCGCGCTCGCGCAAGTGTTCGGACAGCTCGGCGAGGCACCTCCCGATGTCGACGATCCGAAGCGCCTGCATCACTTCTACGACGCGATCCAGGAGCTGATCGCGGAGCGCAAGATCTCCGCGTATCACGATCGCTCCGACGGCGGCGCGATCGTCACCGCGATCGAGATGGCGTTTGCTGCGGGCCTCGGTCTCGAGCTCGATCTCACACAGCTCCACGCAGATCCGTTTCATGCGCTCTTCAATGAGGAGCTCGGGGCGATTCTCGAGGTCGCGAGCACGGACGTCGCCCACGTGCGCGCGGCCCTCGGCGGTGTCGTCACCAAGATCGGACAGGCGGTCCCCGGCGAGCGAATTCGCGTGATGCACGCCGGCCAGGTCGTCGTCGACGCGAGCCGCCGCGACCTCCGCGCACGCTGGTCCCACGTCACGCACCAGATCGCGCGGATGCGCGACGACGCCAGCTGCGCCGACGAGGAGCATGCCGAGCGCCTCGATCCGCAAGCGCTTGGCCTCACGACCGATCTGACGTTCGATCCGGCGATCGATATCGCGGCGCCGTTCATCGCGACCGGCGCTCGCCCGCGCGTTGCGATCCTCCGCGAACAAGGCGTCAACGGTCAGATCGAGATGGCCGCTGCGTTCACGCGCGCGGGCTTCGAGGCCGTCGATGTTCACATGACCGACCTGATCACAGGCCGCACTGATCTCGGCGATCTGCGCGGTGTGATCGCATGCGGCGGCTTCTCGTTCGGCGACGTGCTCGGCGCCGGCCGCGGCTGGGCCGCAACCTTCCGCTACAACGAGCGCGCGCGTGACGCGATCCGCCGGTTCGTCGACCGCGATGACACGTTCCTACTCGGCGTCTGTAACGGTTGCCAGATGCTCGCCGACCTCGCACCGGATCTCGTCGCCTCGACGCGCACGACCTGGCCTCGCTTCGTGCGCAATCGCAGCGATCGCTTCGAGGCGCGGCTCGTCACGCTGCAGATCGAAGACAGCCCATCGATCTTGTTCAAGGACATGGTCGGCTCGCGGATCCCGATCGCGAATGCACACGGCGAAGGTCGCGCCGAATTCGCGAGCCCCGCACAGCTGCCGGCGCTCGAGGCGCAGCACCTGGTGTCCGCGCGCTTTGTCGACGGCCGTGGCACCGTCGCGGAGCGCTATCCCGCCAATCCGAACGGCTCGCCCAGCGGCATCGCCGCGGTGACGACACCCGACGGCCGCGTCACCGTGATCATGCCGCACCCCGAGCGGGTGTTCCGCACGGTGCAGCTCAGCTGGCATCCCGCCGAGTGGGGCGAGGACAGCCCGTGGATGCGGATGTTCCGCAACGCCCGCGTCTGGGTCGGCTAAGGACTACAGCAGCGGCACGAGCAGCGCGATCACGCCGATCGCGACGAGCCCGATGTGGAATCGCCGGCACGTCACACTCGTTCGCCGGCGGCCGGTCACGACGACGAGCGCCGCGGCCGCGCGCCGCACCGACAGCAACCCGGGGACGATCGCGACCAGTGCCCCGAGCGCCGCGATCCGTCCGGGCCACAGGTCGATGCCGCCGAGGAACGCGCGCGGCCACGCGGTCGGAAGCAGCAACAGCTCGGCGACGACGACCAGCGCGATCGCCCAGCGCTGCCCGGCGAGCAGCGCGGTCGCCGAGACCGCGAGCACCGACGCGACCTCGGGGCCGTGCCAGCTCGACTGCGCGAGCGGCAGCAGCAGCATCGCTGCGACGAGGCCGGTAGAGCCGATCCACAGCTCCTCGCGCCGACGCCGGGACCGCGCACTCTCGTGGCGTCGAGCGCGGTCCGCGAAGTAGATGGCGTCCGCCATATTGGAAATGTAAAGCATCGCTGACAGTTGTCCAGTGACTGTATTCACATGATTACAATTGTATCCTGGCAAACAGTTGAGATTGCTTATAGATCTCGTGATCGGCGCTCAGAACGTCTCTGGTCAGAGACATGCCTATGTCCTTGATCATTGGTTGGACCACATCACTCCGGAACCGGGATGCGAGCAGCGCATCGGGCTCGTGACAGACTCCGAGCATGAGTGGAGCCACGGCGATTTTGATCAAGCTCGCGGTTCGGCTCGTCGTGTTCACGGGCGTGTTCTGGATCGCCGCACACAAGAATCCGAAGGTCATCTTCGACAAGAAGTGGGCGACGCCGCTGGTCGCGTTCGTGTTCGCCGTCCTCAACACCGCGCTGTACTGGGGCTTGCGTCCCGTGCTCGACCTCGCGACGTTCGGTGCGGTCGCGTTCGCGATGCCGCTCTTGATCAACACGCTCTTGCTCGCGATGACGGTGCGGATCTTCCAGTCGCGGAAGTGGTTCCGGATCGAAGGCATGTTCGCCACGATGTGGATGGCGACATTCCTGACACTCGCGCACGGCGCTCTTTGGATCGCGCTCGACTACGTGCCGAGCCGGTTGTAAAGGAATGGCCGGCCGCGGCTCGGGTAATGCCCCGCCCAGGAGTGCAGGGTTGCGCGGCTACTGCGCGACTTCGCGGAGCTTGCGGAGGAGCTCGCGTGCTTCGTCGCAATGCGATGCCGCGTCGCGCAGCGATTGCCTGATCAGCTCGAAGCTCGCGCGCGGGAGGCTATTTGCGTACTGCTCGAACTCGCCTTCGGCCGCCATCACTTCGATCCGCAGGCTCGACAGCAGATCGTTGAGCGAAGCGGATGCTTCCGCGGTCATCGCGGCGATCTCGAGGGCGCGCTTCACCTTCGCGCTGCCGGACTCGAGCGAGAGCTCGCGCTCGACCTTGTCGAGGCGGCCTTTCAGGGTGTCGCGCTCGATCTCGATCATCGAGAGATCGTTCTCGAGATCTTCCATCCGGCGCGCGGTGTCCTGATTGAACTTCTGGCTGCGATAAACCCGTAGCTCGGTCTGCAGCTGCTCGACACGGCGCCGGAGCACGCGAATCTCGGCCTCGGATTCGGCCGACTGCTGCGGCATCAGCGCGGCCAGCGCACCGCCCGGCGGGGTCGCGGGCTGCTGCGGCGTGGACTGCTGCAGATTCGGCGGCGCCTGGATCGCAGCGATGTGACCGGTCGGTAGCGACGGCGTGGTCGAGCCCATCCCGGGGTGCTGCATCATCGGCGCGGGTCCGGCCGGCGGGGGAGGTTGAGCACTCGCGCCGAGCTGATTCGTGTCTACGTACCGGAGCCAGAGACTTCCGCAGCGGACCGCGTCGCCGTGCTTGAACAGGTGGCTCTGGACGCGCTGCTCCTGGAAATACACGCCGTTTGCCGACGATAAATCCTCGAGGACATAACCGCCGCCGCCCCAGAAAATGCGCGAATGGTGCCGCGACACCATCGCATCGTCGGTGCGAATTGCGCAGTCCATCGCCCGGCCCACCTTGATCTCGGTAGACGCCAGGTCGAGTGACCCCTCGATGCCTTGTGCATCACGCCAGAGAAGCCGTGGCACGTCACCGAAAAGGTACGTGAACCCAGGGGAATTCACAAGTTTGCTACTTGGGATCAGGTGGTCATGGTAAGTCCACGCCATGTGCGGGGTGTTCGGCATCAACGGCCACGACGAAGCCTCCAACATTGCCTATTTGGGGATGCATGCCCTCCAGCATCGGGGGCAAGAATCTACGGGTCTGGCCGCGGCCGAGGACGGAAAGCTCCGCCGGCACGTCGAGATGGGCCTCGTCAGCGACGTGTTTGACCGCGAACGGCTGGCCAAGTTGCCGGGCCGGGCCGCGATCGGCCACGTTCGCTACTCGACCGCCGGGAGCTCCGAGCTCCGGAACGCTCAGCCGTTCCTGTTCGAGTATTCGGGGGGATCTCTTTCGATCGCGCATAACGGCAACATCGTCAACGCGGTCGAGCTCCGCGCCGAGCTCGAAGCGAGCGGGTCGATCTTCCAGACCTCGAGCGACACCGAGGTCATCGTTCACCTGATGGCGAAGGCCCGCGAGCCCGATGTGCTTGGCAAGCTCGTCAGCGCGCTCAAGCGCGTGCGTGGCGCCTATTCGCTGATCCTGCTGACCCATGACGAGAAGATGATCGGCGTGCGCGATCCGAATGGCTTCCGGCCGCTCGTGATCGGCCGGCTGAAAGATTCGTACGTGCTGTCGTCGGAGACCTGCTCGTTCGATCTGATCGAAGCCGAGTTCATCCGCGACGTCGAGCCAGGCGAGATCGTCGTCATCGAGAAGGGCGGCCTGACGACCCACAAGCTGCCCGAGTCGGTCGCCCCGACCTTCTGCGTGTTCGAGCACGTGTACTTCGCGCGGCCCGATTCGCTCGTCAACGGCAAGGCCGTCTACCGCGCGCGAGAGAAGATGGGCAAGCGGCTCGCCCAAGAGGCGCCCGTCGAGGCCGACGTCGTGATTCCGGTGCCGGACTCCGGCGTGCCTTCGGCGATCGGCTACGCGAACGAGAGCAAGATTCCGTTCGAGATGGGGCTGATTCGCTCGCACTACGTCGGGCGGACGTTCATCGAGCCCCAGGATTCGATCCGCCACTTCGGCGTGCGGCTAAAGCTCTCGGTCGTCCGCGCGGTGGTCGATGGCAAGCGCGTCGTCGTCGTCGACGATTCGCTCGTCCGCGGCACGACGTCGCGCAAGATCGTCAAGATGCTGCGCGGTGCCGGTGCACGCGAGGTTCACCTGCGGATCAGCGCGCCGCCGACCACGAACTCGTGCTTCTACGGCATCGATACGCCGACGCGCAGCGAGCTGATCGCGAGCTCGCACACGGTCGACGAGATCAATCGCTACGTGACGAGCGACACGCTGTCGTATCTGTCGCACGAGGGCATGATGGCGGCGGTCCAGAGCGAGGACGGCAAGGGCTACTGCTCGGCGTGCTTCACCGGCAAGTATCCGGTCGCGCTCGGTAAGGAAGCGGACCTTGTCCAGCTGCGGCGGGCCAGGGTATAGGACGTAAGTCATGGCGATCGAAGGAACCGATGTTCGCGCGGTGCGCGTTGCGCTGAAGGAGCTCACCGGCAAAGTGACGGAGCTCCGGAGGTTGCTTTGACGTCGATCACAAACGGCTAAAGGTCGAAGAGCTCGACTCGGTCGCGGCGCGTCCGAACTTCTGGGACGACCAGAAGAAGGCGCAGACGATGCTGCGCGACAAGAAGCAGCTCGAACAGGTCGTCTCCACGTGGGACGCGCAGGTTCGCGCGCTGTCCGATGCCGAGGTGTTGCTCGATCTCGCAGAAGAGGCGAGCGACGAGGACTCCGCCAAAGAGGCCGCGGGCGTCGTGCGAGGCATCAACAAGGCGATCGAAGATCTCGAGTTTCGCCGCATGCTGTCGGGCGAGCTCGATCCAAACGGTGCGATCGTCCAGATCGCGTCGGGCGCGGGCGGTGTCGACGCGAGCGACTGGGCGCAGATGCTGACGCGCATGCTGATCCGGTACGCCGAGCGCAAAGGCTGGAAGGTCGAAGTCCTCGAGGAGACGCCGGCCGAAGAAGCCGGCATCAAGGGCGCGACGCTGCTGGTCACCGGCGACTACGCGTACGGCCTGCTCAAGGCCGAGAACGGCGTGCATCGGCTCGTTCGCGTCTCGCCGTTCGATGCCAACGCGCGGCGCCAGACCTCGTTCGCCGCGGTGACCGTGACGCCGGACATCGACGATGACATCGAGGTCGAGATCAACGATGTCGATCTCAAGATCGACACCTATCGCGCCGGAGGTGCCGGCGGCCAGCACGTCAACAAGACCGACTCGGCCGTGCGCATCACGCACATGCCGACCGGGCTCGTCGTGCAATGCCAGAACGAGCGCAGCCAGCACTCGAACAAGGCCAAGGCGATGAAGCTCCTGCGCGCGCGGATCTACGACTACGAGCTCGCCAAGCGCGAGGCCAAGGCCGCCGAAGATGCGAAGGCGCGGCTCCGGATCGAGTGGGGCTCGCAGATCCGCAGCTACGTGCAGTTTCCTTATCAGCAGGTCAACGACCACCGCACCGAGCTCAAGACCTCGGATATCGATGGCGTGCTCGACGGCGATCTCGATCAGTTGATCCGGACCTACTTGCTCCAGGCTGCGAACGGCAAGACCAACTAACGCGGGTCAAAAGTGCCCCGCGGTTTCTCGGAATCAGCGTGCCGGCCGCGACGTTGCAGCCGGAATGCGGCATCGGCTCGTCCTTGCGCTCGCGATCACGGCATGCGAAACGGCACCTGACACGGCGCGACCAGACGCGGCGCAACCGGCGGTAAGCGACGACAAGTCTCCCCGACGTGCACCCAGGGTCGAGCGAGTCGCCACGCGGATCGGATCGACTGTCGTGCTCGCGCGAGTCGACGATGCGACCATCGCATATATCGCCGACGCGGATGCGCGTGCGATCCGGATCGTCGATACCGGCCGGATGGACGAGCTCGCGACGTTCACCTTGCCGGGTGCGCCCGCTCAGCTCGTGATGCTCGCGGATCACCGGATCGCCGCGTCGCTTCGGGATCGCGACGAGGTCATCGTGCTCGCGGGATCGGGTCTTCCAGGTGCGCCGTTCACGATCGCGGAGCACCTGGCGGTCGCGACCGAGCCGATCGGGCTCGCGCTTGCGCCGGACGATCGCACGCTCCTCGTCACGAGCGGTTGGGGCCACACACTGACGACGTTCGCGGTGCCGAGCCTCACGCTCGCGAACACCTGGGACACCGCGCCCGAGCCGCGCGCGGTCACCGTCACCGACGAGGGTCGGTATGCCTACGTCTCGCATGCGGTCGGCCAAGACCTCGAGAGGATCGACCTCGAGAACGCGATGACACACTGGATCTCGCTCGCCGGCCGCGAGGAGCATCGGGAACGGCACTCGGAACCGGAGTTGCTGCCGCGCGCCGCGTGTCAGGGCTTCGCACTCGCCAAATCGATCGCGCCCGCGGGCCGGATCTACGCGCCCGAGGTCCAGGTGTTCTCCGGCGAGCCGACCGTCGCCTCCTCGGGGTACGGCGGTGGTGGTGGCCGGATGGAGCCGGAGGTGTTCGATGTCGCGGTCGTCGATGAGGATCAGGGAACCGCACTGCGCGGGTCCCTGGACCTGCTCTCGTTTGCCTCATCCGAGACTCGTTGCGTGTTGCCGCGTGCGGCGGCCGCATCGGCGGAAGGCTCGCTGTTCGTTGCATGTCTTGGCGACAATCGCGTCGTCGAGCTCGACGGTGTGTCTGCAATGCCCGCGAGCGCCGAGATCCGCACATGGGTGGTTCCGGCCGGCCCGACCGGGATCGCGATCGACGAGCCGAATCATCGCGCGATCGTGTGGTCGCAGCTCGCGCACAAAGTGACGCGGATCCGGACGCGCGGCCCGACGACGATCGAGACGGTCGCGCTGGAGGATCGCAGCGCGATGACCGAGCAGATCAAGCGAGGCCGAGAGCTGTTCGCGACGGTGTCCGATCCGAGGATCTCCGGCGATGGCCGTGCCTGCGAGAGCTGTCATCCCGACGGCCGTCAGGACACGCTCGTGTGGTCGACGCCGTTCGGACCGCGCCAGACCCCGATGCTCGCGGGCCGGATCGCGGCGACCGCGCCGTATGGTTGGAATGGCGACGCGACGGATCTCGCCGCGCACTTGAAGCGCACGTTCGCGCGCCTTCACGGCACGGGTCTGACCGGTGCTGATCGCGACGCACTGATCGCGTACGTGATGTCGCTGCCGGCTCCGCCAGCCGAAGCGCCGGATGCCGAGCTCGTCGCCCAGGGCGAAGCGATCTTCGGTTCGGAGGACGCTGGCTGCTCGAGCTGCCACGGTGACGATGGCCGGAGCCCCGATGGCCTACGCCACGACGTGAAGAGTGCGACCGAGGGCGATCGCCGCAGGAAGTTCGACACGCCATCACTCGCGTCGCTCGGAGGAACCGCGCCGTACTATCACGATGGCCGGTTCACGACGCTGCGACAGCTTCTCGTCAAGTCGCGCGGCGCCATGGGCCAGCGACGCGCGCTCACGAGCCAGGAGCTCGACGCTCTCGAAGCGTATCTGAGGAGCCTGTGATGCGCGCGTTGCTCGTGCTGCTCGTCGCGGGCTCGGCAACCGCCGGCACCACGCCGGTATCGCGGCTCACGACGAAGTCGAAGGCCGACCACCACGTCGCGCTTCCCAAAGGTGTGTCGGTGGGGGGCGGCCAGTACAGCGCCGTCACGATCGGCCCGCCGTACTGCGTCGTCTCGGGCATCGACGAAGACGGCAAGTTGTTCGAAGACTGGAGTCTCGGGAGAGACGACCTCGACCGCGGACAACGTAACCAGGCCGGTTATTCGAAGGACACGTTCGGTCTCGAGCGACTGGTCGTGCACGGCACGACCGCGGAGCTCGAACGCACCGTGGTCGCGGGGACCGATCCCGGTGTGGCGACCCACCGGGGTCACATTCCCCTGGTTGTCGTCGCGCGCGCCGATGATCTCGTCGTGTACGCCTACCGTCACCGCGCGACCGTGTTTCTGGTCACGCCGACCCACGGCAACGGCCAATCGACGTTCGAAGACGGACAGGATTGGGATCCCGGCCTCGTCGAGCGCTGGACGGATTGCCCGTACGTGATCGCCCGCGTCGTGATCTCACGCGATGGAGCGAGCAAGCCCGCACAGCTCTCGGGCACGATCGAAGGTGCGCACGGCGGCAGCTACCGCGTCGACGCGAGCATCACGCAGACGAGCCGTGATCCCGAACCGCTCCTCTCGGTCGTTGTGCGATTCATCGACCGGCCGTGATATTCGACGACCCGCCGTGATCCACGCATCGATCGCGTGAGCTGCGACGCTGCGCACCTGGGTGCGAAGTCGATGTCGCGATCGCCATCACTGCTAGTGATGCTTCGCGCGATCGAGCAGTGTGACGATCTCGCTGGTCGAGTAGCTCGCGCCAACGAGCTGCTCGTTGCCGATGAAGATCGTAGGAAGGCTGCGGATGCCGGCGCCTCGCGCGTCGAGCATGTCCGCTGCGACGCGCCCGATCGTCGCCGGGAAATCGCGGCGATATCGCTCGAGATCGCAGCCGACGCGCGCCGCGATCTGCTCGCAACGATCCGGTGTGAGCTCCGCCGGATCGGCCGCGAACAGCGCCGCTGCCATCGCGTCACCCTTGCCTTGCGCTTCGGCGCAGCACCATGCGAGCGCGGCGGGTAGTGCGTGCTCGTGCTGGGGCAGCGGCACCATCTTGCGAACGACGCTGACCGGCTTGCCCTCGATCGCGGACGCGAGCTTCGTCTGCATCGCTCGACAGAACGGACATTCGAAGTCGACGAACTCGACCACGGTGACCTGCCCGGGAACCTGCGCGTGCTGCACGACCGCGGGAAGCGTGCTCGAGATCGCCGGTTGCGCATGCCGGCCGAATGCGCCGATCGCGAACAGCGCTACCGCGAGCACCGGCACGAGGGACACGGCACGTCGAACGGTCAGGCGCAGCGTGCCGGCGCCTGCCACGACGAGGATCGCGAGCACGATCGCGATCGGATCGACGATCATGCACAGCTTGCACCACGCGCCGATCACGAACGCTTGAAGCGCGATCAGCGCTACGGCCCATAGTGCGCCTGAAATCGCGAGCGCGATCCGGAACCGCGGGCGTGACACGAACGCGAGCGCGATCATCGTCGCGAAGTAACCCGCGCCGAGCACCGGCATCGGCACGCCGAGCGGATGAGACCACGCCGACGCGCGCACCAGCTCGCATCCGGTCTCCGCGCAAAACGTGGGCCCGAGATAATCGACGAAGCTCGCGATGCTCGCCGCGAAACCCAAGAGCGACACGCCGAGCGCCACGATCGTCAGGACGCGAGACCTCATGCGCCGTACAACCGGCGCCACGCGCGCGAGATTCCTCGACCGCTCGCCGGGTACACGTATCACCAGTCACCGCCCGTTCGAGATCGGCGCTCGGAGCTCGCAAAGGCCGCGAAGGAAAGCCCGCAATCGGAAATTGCTCCGGAAAGAATTTCTTGTCCGATCGCCCTTGGCGCCTTTGCGGCCAATCCGGGTCCGATCCGGTCGAGCTCGACGGCTAGAACCGTTACCGCGCCTCGGTCGCGGCGAGTGCCGCTCTCGCCTTCGTGAGCGCTTCGGGAGTTTGCTGGCTCGGTGGCAAGGACTCGAACAGCTGGACGGCCTCGGCGCGATATTTTTGCTCGGCCGCCTTGTCGCCGGCTGCCTTCGCGATCTCGGCGCGTTGGCTGAGAAGCCGGCCTTTGCGGGGCCCATAGACCAGCGCGAGCGCCTGATCGGTCCACTTCGCCGCTTCGTCGAGCCTCCCGGCCCGCAGGAGCAGGGAGCCGAGCCGCGCGCGGGGCTCGTATTCCTTTGGCAGATCCGCCGCCGCCTTCTCGAGTGCAGGGACCAGCTCGAGCGGCCGCCCGAGATACACGTAGACCTCCGCGCGCTGGTAGATGTATGTCATCGCGGCCTCGGGCGTCGATGCTTTCGCCGCGGCGTCGTCGAGGAGCACGCGTTGCTGCTCGGCGAGCGCCTTCGCTTCGTCGGGCCGGCCGAGCGCGAGGAGGGCTTCGCGCTCGCTCGCCATCGCATCGGAGCGGTCGTCGACGGAGAGCGGTGCCGACTTGTCCGCGAGGAGCTGTTGCCAGCGCGCGACCGCGCGTTCGCGCAGCGCCCTGACCCGCGTCGGCTCCTCCGTTGCGCGCTCGTCCGCACACGCCATCGCGCTCGCGAGGAAATCGCTGGCGGCTGCCGCATTCCCCGTCTGCTCGAGGTTCGACTCGGCGAGCGTCAGACACCCGGCAAAGTCCTGGTTCCTGCGCTTGGTCATGATCAGCGAATCGAGCACGTCCGGTCGGCGCGGCCACGTCTCGGGTGCGGCGGCGAGTGCGACGGTGAGCTCTTCGTCGGCGGTCACGTAGTCCTTCGCCGCGAGCGCACGCTCTGCACCGAGCAAGCGCGCATCGACGCCGGCTTGGCCGCCGAGCGCGGCGCGCGCGCCCGCATCGAGGAACGCGTGAAACTGCGCGACGCTCGAAGACCCGATGAACCGTGCAAGCACGGCCTCGTTCGTGCTGAGCACGTAGAACGTCGGCCACGCCGAGATCGACAGCTTCGCCAGCGGTCCCGCGTTGGTCTCGCGGTCGGTGTCGAGCTTCAGGAACACGAACTTCGCCTTGTCGGGCGCGAACGACGGATCGACGAGCACGGTCGACTGCATCGACAGGCACGTGTGGCACCACGGCGCCCACAGGTCGATCACGATCGGAACCTTGCGCTCCTTCGCGCACGCCAGCGCCGCCGGATAGTCGTCGGCGATCCACGCGAGCGACCCTTCCTGTTTGGCGCTCGCGCAGGGCCCATCGGGCGTCTTCCTGCAGGCAACACCGAGGAGCGCGATCACGAGCGCGAACCGCTTCATGGCTGGCGGTGATAACACGCTCGGCACATTGGAGATGCTAAGGTGCGCGCCCATGTCGGAGCCAGAGCAACCCGAGGGAACTCTCGAACGAATCATCGGGGAGCGGCGTGCCAAAGCGACGGCGATGCGCGCGGGTGGGATAGACCCTTACCGTAACGACGTGTTCCCGAAGGACTCGCTGGCCGAGGTTCGGGCACGTTACGAGGCGACCAAGCCCGAGCCGCAGGTCAAGGCCGCGCCGGAGCCCGGAGCCGCGAAGGAAAAGCCTGGGATCGTTCCGATCGACGGCCTCACGCTGCGGGTCTCCGGCCGCGCGATGAACAAGCGCGGCATGGGCAAGACCGTGTTCGTGCCGATCCGCGACACCAGCGGCGATCTGCAGCTGTTCATCAACGTCCAGCATCTCGATGCGGGCGACTTCGCAAATGTCCTGCCGCAGCTCGACATCGGCGACATCGTCGTTGCGGAAGGCCCGGCGTTCTGGACCAAGACCGGCGAGCTCTCGATCCTCGCGCAGCGGCTGTGGATCGTCACCAAGGCGCTCCGGCCGCTGCCCGACAAGTGGCACGGCATGACCGACGTCGAGCTCCGCTATCGCCAGCGCTATGTCGACCTCGCGGTCTCGCCGGACGTGCGCGAGGTGTTCCGCAAGCGCTCGACGATCGTCCGCGGCATCCGGCGATTCCTCGACGCCCGCAACTTCCTCGAAGTCGAGACGCCGATGATGCACCCGATCATCGGTGGCGCCGCGGCGCGCCCGTTCAAGACGCATCACAACGCGCTCGACATCGATCTGTTCATGCGGATCGCGCCCGAGCTCTATCTCAAGCGGCTCGTCGTCGGCGGCTTCGAGCGGGTCTACGAGATCAATCGCAACTTCCGGAACGAAGGGCTGTCTCGCAATCACAACCCCGAGTTCACGATGCTCGAGTTCTATCAGGCGTACGCGACGTACACCGATCTGATGGATCTGACCGAGCAGATGTTTGGCGAGCTCGCACGCGAGGTCAACGGGAGCACGAAGGTCACGTGGGACGGTACCGAGGTCGAGCTCGCCGCACCGTGGCGCCGGCTGACCATCAAGGACGCCGTTCGAGAGCTCGGCGGTATCGCCGACGCCGATCGCGTGTTCGAAGATCCCGTCGTCGCGGCCCTCACCGCGATCGAGCATGGAGTGCCCGCTGCCGATGTGGCACGCGCGTTACTCGGCGGGGTTGGCAAGGGCGCGGGATTCGACACCGACGAGCTGATCGCCGGATTGAAGAGTGCCGGCCGCCGCGCAGAGCTGGCGCGCGCGGTCGTCGGAAGCTATGACTCCGAGGAAGAGCGCCGGATCCGCGCCGGCCATGTTGGCTACCTCCTGTTCGAAGCGACCGCCGAAGCAAAGCTCGTGCAACCTACGTTCCTCACGCAGTTTCCGCTCGCGGTGTCACCGCTCGCGCGCAAGAACGACAAGGATCCGGCGGTCTGCGATCGGTTCGAGCTGTTCGTCTGCGGCAAGGAGCTCGCGAACGGGTTCTCCGAGCTCAACGATCCCGATGATCAACGCTCGCGGTTCCAGGCACAGGTGCGCGCCAAGGCCGCCGGTGCGGAAGAGACGATGGACTACGACGAAGACTACGTTCGCGCGCTCGAGATCGGGCTACCGCCGACGGCAGGCGAGGGCGTCGGCATCGATCGCGTCGTGATGATGCTGACCGGACAGCCGTCGATCCGCGACGTCCTGCTGTTCCCCCTGATGCGGCCGGAGTGACCCGTGGCAGGTGACCTCTCCGATCTCGACCGAGCGCAGCAGCAGAAGCGGCGCGGGATCGTGTACATCGTCGTCGGCATCGTCGCGATCGTGTTCGGCGCGCTGACGACCTGGGTTACGTACGACAACGCTTCGAACAGCGGCGGCACGTACGTCATCGCATATGGCCCGATCGTGTTTGGCGTCGCCGCGATCCTGCGCGGCATGTTCAAGCTCAACGGCGCGTTCACGGCGTTCATCGCGCTGCGCTACTTGATGTCGCGCAACCACCGCGTCAGCAAGATCATGCTCTTCATGGTCGGCCTGTCGCTCCTCCTCGGCATCGGCGGCTTGATCGTCGAGCACACGCTGATGACGCGGCACAATCCGCTCAAGCTCGAGCCCGAGCTGCTGATGAACCTCGCGCGCGTCGTCTCGATCGTCAAGGTCGCGGGCTTCGTACTGCTGTTCTTCATGATCATCATCGGCGGCTTGCGCTACTTCTTCTCGTTCTTCACGACGGTGCCGCTCGTCGGTGTGTGGATCGGTACCGGCGCACTCGTCTGCGTGCTCTCGGTGATGAGCGGCTTCGAGTCGGACCTGCGCCAGAAGATCCTCGGCTCGAACGCGCACATCCAGGTGACGCGGAACGAAGGTGACTTCGTCGAGTGGCACGAGGTCAAAGCGCGAATCGACAAGATTCCAGGCGTGCTCGCTTCGACGCCGTACGCGATGAGCGAGGTGGTGATCGCCGCCAACAACAACGGGATGCCCGTCATCATCAAGGGCATCGATCCGAACAGCGTCGGAACCGTGACCGACCTCGTCTCGGATCTCGAGGACCGCGACGCGATCAAGCGGCTCGCGCCGCTCGTCGAGGATCAGCACGATCTGCACGTCCCGCAGTCGCCGCAGAAGCCGAGCAACGGCGTCGATCCGTCGCCACCGGATATGCCAGGCGGCGGCGACCCGATCGATTTCTCGCAGCCTGCGAAGTCCGATGGCGACGCCGATGGCTCGGCCGTCCCCGATGTCGATCGCCCGACAGAGCCGCCGCATGTCGGCTCTGCGCGAGACGGCAGCGACAAGCTCGGCAGCGACGCGGCGCAGTATCTCGTCGGCAAAGACCAGCTCGTCGACCCCGCGCCCCCGGATCTCGCGACCACGGACGAACCGCCACGCGACTATAGCGATGCCGGCAGCGGATCGATCGATCCGGCGATCCGCGTGGTCGACCTTCCGCTCGATTCGCCCGCGCTGTCGCGGCGCACGCAAGCGCTCCCCGGGATCCTCGTCGGGCGCGAGCTCGTCAAACAGACGCACCTCTACACGGGCGAGGAAGTTCGCGTCGTGTCACCGCTGTCCGATCCGGCGAACCCGGACGCGACCGGCACGCCGGTTCCCTTCAACCGCGATTATCGCGTCGCCGGGATCTTCTTCACGGGAATGTACGAGTACGACCTCAAGTACGTCTACGTCAGCATCGACTCGCTCCAGGACTTCCTCGACCGCGGCGACATCATCGACGGCATCGAGGTGCGCGTCGGCTCTCCGGACGAGACGCCCGCCTACGTCCAGCGTATCAGCGAGCTGCTCGGTCCGCAGTACAGCGTCAAGGACTGGCAGGATCTCAATCGCAGCCTGTTCGCCGCGCTCAAGCTCGAGAAGATCGCGATGTTCCTCGTGCTCGGCATCGTGATCCTGGTGGCTTCGTTCTCGATCGTCGGAAACCTGATCATGGTCGTCGTCGAGAAGGCGCGCGAGATCGCGCTCCTGAAGACGCTCGGAGCCTCGGACAACGGCCTGATGGGCGTGTT
>JAQBQF010000330.1 GCA_028287115.1 Myxococcales bacterium | reverse complement strand
GGAAGCGCGTCTGACGAGCGCCGACGTAGATGCGCGACTCGACGTTCCACATCCCGATCTTGCTGAGCAATCCGGGCAGGAGCGCGCGGTGGATCTGCTCCGCGGAGGCCGGCTGATCGTTGGGGGCGAAGTCGAGCTCGCGCATCACGCGAACCAGCTGCGCATGGATGTCCTCCCATTCGCGCATCCGGTTGAACGACAGGAAGTTGTCGCGGCACAGCTTGTAGAGCTGGGACTTCGAGCTGCGCGCGCGGGCCTCCTGCCAGAACGACCACACCTTCAGGATGCTCGCGAAGTCGCTGCCTTCATCCTTGAACTTGCGGTGCGCCTCGTCGGCGCGCTGCTGCGCTGCATGCGGACGATCGCGCGGATCCTGCAGCCCGAGCCCCGCGGCGATCACCACGACCTCGCGCAGCGCGTTCTCGTCGCGGCCGCCGAGGATCATCCGACCGAGCCGCGGGTCGACCGGCAGCTTGCCGAGCTGTTCGCCGAGGCGCGTCAGCCGGCCGCTATCGTCGAGCGCGCCGAGCTCCTCGAGCACGCGATAGCCCTCGTCGACGGCGCGCTTCTGCGGCGGGTCGAGGAACGGAAAGCTCTCGATGTCGCCGAGGCGGAGCGCCTTCATCCGCAGGATCACACCGGCTAGACCGACGCGCTTGATCTCCGGATCGGTGTGCGCGGGTCGCGAGCTATAGTCTTGCTCCTCGAATAGCCGGAAGCACACGCCGCTCTCGGTCCGCCCGCAGCGACCCTTGCGCTGATCGGCGCTCGCCTTCGAGATCGGCTCGACGAGGAGCTGCGTCACACCGGTCCGCACGTTGTAGCGGTTGACGCGCGCGACTCCCGCGTCGACGACGTACACGATCCCCGGGATCGTGAGCGACGTCTCGGCGACGTTGGTCGCCAGCACGACGCGCCGCTGCGGCAGCGAATGGAACACGCGCTGTTGTTCGGCCGCCGACAGCCGCGCGTAGAGCGGCAACAGCACGGTATGCGGCAGAGCACGTTGCTCGAGCTCGCTCACCGCCTCGCGAATCTCGCGCTCGCCGGGGAGAAATACCAGCACATCGCCGCGCGGATCGAGCTCGGTGATCTCGTTGACCGTGTTGGCCACCGCGTCGGCCACATCCGCCTCGTCCTCGCGCGGCGGCCGGTAGAGCACATCGACGGGATACGTCCGCCCCGACACTTCGATCACCGGCGCGCCGCCGAAGAACGTCGCGAAGCGCTCCGTCTCGAGCGTCGCGGAGCTGACGATCACGCGCAGCTCGGGCCTTCGCGGCAACAACTGCTTGAGAAAGCCGAGGAGGAAGTCGATGTTGAGGCTGCGCTCGTGGGCTTCGTCGACGATGATCGTGTCGTATGCGCGGAGCATCGCGTCGCCCTGGATCTCGGCGAGCAAGATGCCGTCGGTCATGAACTTCACGTACGAGGTGCTCTTGACCCTATCGTTGAAACGAACTTTGTAACCGACCACGTCGCCGAGCTCGGTGTCGAGCTCCTCGGCCACACGCGCCGCGACGCTGGTGGCCGCGATGCGCCGCGGTTGCGTGCAACCGATGTACGAATTCGCGGCTCGGCCCATCGCCAAGCAGATCTTCGGCAACTGGGTGGTCTTGCCCGAGCCGGTCTCGCCCGCGACGATGATGACTTGGTGCGCCTCGATCGCGTTGGCGATGTCGATGACGCGGGCGGTGATCGGTAGGTTCTCGGGGAACCTCACCCGATCGCTCAGCTGGAGCCCCGGGCGCAGCACGCCAGGGCCGGTGAGTCGCTGTTCGAGGGGCGCAGTCATCGGCGGAGCCGCGGGAGTAGCACCTCGGTCGGCCGATGTCGCGGTCGCGGTCCCGACTGCTCTGTCATCGGTTCGTGCCTCTGATCGCGCGGCGTTCGCAGCCCCCTGGTCGCGGCGATCGCGTCGCCGCCGACGATGACGATCCTCTGGTTTGGTCTTGAGCACGTCAATGTCCGCCTCAGAAAACTGATTCAGGCAATCATGATTTCAGGGTGTTGGCGCGTACGCATCGCGGCATCATGAATGCACCGAGGGCAGCGATGGATAAGATCCTCTCCGGCTTCCTGTTGTTCGCGATCGTGGGTTGCACCAATGCTACGACCACGCCGCCGGTCTCGCGGTGGAGCCTGGCGCAGCTCGGCGCCGGTGATCTCCACGCGACGGGTGTCGCGATTAACCGGACGACCGGCAATCTGTGGTTCCTCGCGCGCGGGGTCGGGTTGGTCGAGGCCACCCCAGCTGGGCAGCACGTGTCCACGCTTCCATTCGACGCGAGCTTTGTGGACCACGGCTTCACCGATGTCACCGTGCTCGACGACGGCAGCTTCGCACTGACCGCGAACGGTGAAGGCTACCGTTACGATCGGCTCCACGGCGAAACGTCGTTCTTCTGCCTGGTCCCCGGCGGCGACCAGACCACGATGGACAACGAGGCGATCACGCTCGATCCGTCCACCGGCACGATGTACGTCGCGCCCGCGTATTTCATCGGGCCGAACCTCGTGTCGGCGCGGATCTCCGGGTATGCAGCGTCTGATGGGCACCTCATGTCCGACCTCGACGTGATGCCGACGGGTGTCCTCGCGCAGGGGATGGCTGTCGACTCGTCGGAAGGCGCGCAGCGGATGTGGATCGTGCAGCACGACACGATGTACCGGTTCACGATGGATGGCACCGTCGACGGCAGCACCGCGCTAGCCGGAGTCTCCGAAGCCGCGGGCGTAGCGCTCGTCGCGGGCCAGCTGTACGTCCTCGACGGCACGAATCAAGACATCCGCGCGTTCGATCGCGACGCCGTAGTCGCCGGGCTGCGCTGAGCGCGAGCTGACCGCATGCCCATCGCAAGCGAGAGCCGCTCCTCGGGCTTGAAGTCGCGAGCCGATGCTGACGCTATCGATGGCACATCGTGAGGCGCGCGGTGGCAAGGATCGTAACGGCACGATCCTCGGCGCCGCGACTATCCGGCCGATCGGCCCTCCGGGTCGCAACGCAACGAGCTCAAGCGGCCATCAACAGCCATGCTGTAGTCGATGACTTCCCCGTCTTCGAAGTTGATGCGCAGCTACGTCGAGTCGTCACCCATGGATGGACGTTACATCACCGCCAGCCGCTGATCCCGAACACGACGCCGGAAGCGAGAGCGAGCCTAAATAATCTCAAGGGTCGCGATGGCCTTCGCGATCATCGAATTCGAAAGCACCTCCGCCCCTGAGACCATCTCGTTCTCGATTCCGCGCACCGCGAGCGCGACGAGCGCGGTGCCCGCGGGCCGCTTAACCAAGAATCCAAAGCAGGCCCGAAGGGCGATCCCGCCGCCAGTCTTAAACGTCATGCCCGGTTGGCGAGCATCGAGGATGTCAGCATGTTCGAGGTGGCCGAGCGTGACCTCCTTCGCCCACGGCGGCACATGCTTAGAGCGGATCGCCGTTTCGATATCGAATGGCAGTCGAGTGCAATCCCACACAGCAACACCGATTGGTGCTCCGGGTGGTCCAGACATCGCGATGTAGAGATCCTCGAGTACAAACGTTCGGAGCTCCATGCTCGCGGCACGCGCATCGACGCGAATCTCAAGCGGAGCTGCGCCATGGGCAACCGCGTCGTCGGGCGAAACCACCACCGGACTACGTGGCAAACACGCCCTTAAGTATCCGACAAGCTGCTCAGCCAGCGACGAGTACGATGGGTGGCGCCACGAAGCGTAGTGCTCGCTTTCTCGGAAGTAAGGCAGACCAGGTCCAAGCGTACCCCCGAGCCGATCAGCAACTTGGCGACGCACGACCAACCCATTGCCCGGTCGGTTCAGCGTCTCTACACCGATGTAGTAAATCGCGGCGGTAACTCGGTACTGCTCGGCGATCGGGAGGATTTGATCACGGTCAGCGTGAAGAACCACCAGACCGTCGGCAGGTGCACCTCCGTTAGCGAAGTACCAGGACAGGTCGTTTGCGAACACGAGTGAGAAGTTGCTGCCGGCAACTCTCACCGCCGTCTCGACGATTGTCATTTCGGTGCCAGCTGCTCTCAGTATCTGAGCAATCTCCTCACTCCGCTCGGCGGTACGCGCAGGAATCGTCCCTTCGCTCGTCGAGAACGAGGTGCGCAGGGGGGACACATGAATCGAGAGTCTCATCACTTGTCGCCTTCGCCGCTCGGAGCGATGTCAGCTTCAATATTGAAGCCAAACGGAAGTTTTCGTCACGGCCAAAATCGTGCTCCTTCATGAGCTTTTCAGCGTTCCGCAATGAAGCCGCAGCGTTCGTCCACACGAGCGGATACGGTGCCTTCCTTTGATGAGAAGGACGTTCTAGTCGGAGAGACGTGGAGCGAAAGCCTCATTACTTTCCCCTGCTGGCCGCGACGGATTGGGCGTCGATATCGAAGCCAACCAGGAGCTGTTCATCGCGAGCGATTCGAGTGACGCCGCACAGGACGGAACGTCGCCGCGTCCATCGAGAGCCCGCGGCAAGCTCGCGACCCCTGACGGTTTGCAATCGACAATTGACCGACGACGACAGCGCAGGTACACCTGCCCGCATGCGTATCTTCCTGCTGCTGGTTCTGGTCGCGAGTGCGTGCACCAAAAGCGAGCCGTCGACGTCGTCCGCTGACAAGCACCCTACCGCCGGGCACATGGGCGCGCCGATCGCGGCGACGGCTCCGGTCGTTGCGCTCGCCACGGTCGTCAAGGATCCGGCGGCGTACAAGGGCAAGACGTTTGTCACGACGGGGACGGTCACGGCCGTCTGTCAGTCGATGGGCTGCTGGATGGAGATCAAGGACGACACCAGCCAGGCGCACATCAAGATGGCCGGTGAAAAGTTCTTCGTTCCGAAGACCAGCGCCGGCCACAAGGCGCGCGTCCAAGGAACGCTCACCGACGTGACCGGCGGAGAAGTCGAGTGCGCGAAAGAAGCTTCCGAGCAGATGGGCACGCCGATCGCGAAGGTGCAGCTCGAAGCGACCGGCGTCGAGCTCGACTGACGAACTGTTGTCGATTGCAAAGGACTCGATTCGCCGCGTCAGCTCTTTCGCGGAGCTGCTCGAAGGGCTGAGCGACTCGAGTGGAGGAGGCATACGTATGCGCCACCACCGACCAGACGCGCCACCTCAGCGAGGGGCGCGGGCAATGGCCGTCCCATCGCTCGCGACCCAGTAGACGTGCGATGGATTGAGCACGAGCTGGCTCGCGGCGGGTACTTGCTGGAACGTGGACATCGTCGCCGAAGCGAGTGCAAGGCGAGTGATGGTGAACGCGTGGGGTACTTCGACGATCCAGAACGCATCGGTATCGTCTGCAACGATCGACGAGGTTCCACGATCCGCGTACGACTGGATGACGGAGTCAACCCCGCTCACCGGATCGATCTTCTCGACGAGCGCAGGCCTCTTATCGAGCTGTCCGTTGTCGGCGTTCACGAACAGCGACGTCGTGTTCGCAGCGAGGCCGCTCGAGTTGTTGATTGCCATCTGAAGGACTCTCGGCGGTCCTCCCGCCGCAGGCGCCGACATCACGTGGGCGTAGTCGAGCAAGATCAGGGTGGTTCCCTGGAGCACCAGGTGACTGACGTTGTCGACCCCCGTGTCCGTGACGTGGGTCGACGCTGCACCCGCGCTCTTCGGCATCGAACGCACCTCGGAGCCGGTCACGAAGTAGATGTTCGAAGGACCGATCGCGAGCTGGCCCGGACCGACGAGACCGCTCGCAACCAGCGTCACCGCGCCTCCGGCGGTCGGCATGGACATCACGGCGCCATCATTGCTGGCCGGGTCGATGAGCTCGGCCCAGTACAGCGTGTCGCCGTCGATGACGAGCGCGGTCGGATCGTGCTGGCCGCGCGAGATCAGCAGCCTCGGCGCTCCACCGCTCGCCGGCGCTGTCTTGATCTGGTGCTCGAGCTGATTCCCCGATAACGGTACGCTCGAGACCCAGTACAGGTTCGTCCCATCTCCGACCAGATTCGATACCCCGTCGGAGTCGGTGATGATGATGTTTGGATCGACGATCGAGATGGCCGCATCCGCCGGAGGCATCGCCTTGCCGTTTCCACAGGCCTGGGAGATCACCACAACAATCACCACCAGAAATCGCATCGGTACAACGGTCGCATTTCCCGGCGGCGCTGTCGATGAATCCTCCGATGAGGGGACCAAGCCGTCGTTTCGACGCGGAGGCAAGGTGCTGACGATCACTCGTTACCAGCAGAGCCTTACTTCTTGGGCGGCGCCTTCGCCGGCAAAGGCGTGCCGATATTCCGGCAACGAGCGTCGATCAGGATTTCGCGCCTGCCGGAATCGCATGCACGTAAACCCTGGCAGGTGCCGCGCGCGCGGCGGGGCAACGATCGCGATGTGCTCGATCTCGCTGCGCTTCACATTTGGCGCATTGGTTGCTGATGCATCGATCAACGATAAACGTCGCGCATCGGAGCACGCGACACCCCGACCTACTCGCTCCATGAAAGTGATCGTGTCATGAACGCTATCAAGCTCATTCCCGCTCTGTCGTTGCTCGTTCCCGTGCTCGCTCACGCGGAGCCGGAGTCACAAGACACCGGCGCAAGCTTCGATCACGCGGTCGCGCCCGTGAGGAACGCCTTCGAGCTCGGTGTCGCAACCGGCTACGCGCAAGGTGGCGGCAAGCTCGGCGGCGACATGCGGAACCTCGAAGATGTATCGGGTCCTGGCGCGGCGGTCGAGATCGATGCGGGCTATCGCATCATTCCGAATCTCAGCATCGGCGCGTACGGCACGTTCGCGCAGTTCCAGCATGGCGACTCGATCGATAGCAACGCGAAGGTGTTCGGTGCGACCGCTGGCGTGCAGGCGGCGTGGCACTTCCGTCCCGACATGTCGATCGATCCGTGGATCAGCTTGGGCACCGGTTGGAAGGGCCTCTGGCTCGACCCGCAGAATGGCAAGGTGACATCGCTGCAAGGCCTCGAGCTCGCCCGGCTGCAGATCGGCGCCGACTACCGAGTCTCCGAAGACGTCGCGATCGCTCCTGTGATCGGCGGAAGCTTGTCGATGTTCATCAGCCAGGATTCGCCGATGACGACCGACTACACCGAGATCCAAGGCAAGAAGGCCAACTTCACCGGGTTCGCCGGCCTGGCCGGCCGCTTCGATCTCGGCGGCAAACGCTAGGTGCTCGAACGAACGGTCGGTTCCGCCGACTGCAGAGCTTCGCGATCCAACGTAGCTCTCGAATCTTCGTACGCCAGGGCTCGGGTAACCGGGCCTGTCGCTTCGATATACGGGAGGTGCCGGGATTCCGGCACTTGCCGGTCGAACGGCAGGCCAGGAGCGCGAAATCACTCGATGCCTCGATGGTGTCCCGCTTGCTAAGGAAGGGTGTCATGGACCGATCGATCAGCGCTCGACACTGGCTCGCCCAGCTAGGTGTGGTCCTCGCGCTGACCGCGAGCGAGGTCGCGATCGCCGCGGTCGCCGGCATCTCGGGAGCTCGACTCGCGCTGCTCTCGATCGCTGCGGTCGTGTTCGCCCTCGGCTACTTGATCACGCCGTCGCCGGGCAAATGTCACTACGACGCGCAAGATCTCAATCCCGTGCTCGCGATGATGGGCGCCGTGGTTGGTGCGATCGCGCTGACGGGTGGAATCACGAGCCCCATGCTCGCGCTGCTCCCTGCCCCGCTGCTGGTCGGCTGGACGATGTTCGGGACATCGCGCGAAGGCATCGTGCTCGGCGCGCTCGTGCCGTTGGTGCTTGTCGGCGTTCTCACGGTGCCTGCATCGTGGACCACCGTCGAGATCGATCGCACCGGCTTCGCGATGCTCGCGGCGTGGACCACGCTGCTGTCCTCGTGGATGATCGGTCGACGGATTCGCCGGATGTTCGCCTCGCACCGCGAGATCTGGAGCTCGCTCGATCGCGTGCGCAATGGAGCCCTGTCCGACGCCGAGAGCCGGCGTCGCGGGCTCGAGTCGATGAGCACGAAGCTCGCGCACGAGCTCAAGAATCCACTCGCGGCGATCAAGAGCCTGGTCCAGCTCGAGTCGCGCGGTGCAACCGACGACAAGACGAAGCGCCGGCTCGACGTCGTGTTCGCCGAAGCCGAGCGCATGGAATCGATCTTGCGCGACTACCTCAGCTTCGCTCGTCCTTCGGACGCGATGTGCGTCGCGACCCTCGAGCTCTCTGATCTGATGGCGGAGATCGAGGCGCTCCTCGCAGGACGCGCCGAGGCGGCCGGCGTCGAGCTGTCGCTGAACGGCCGTGGCGGGTCTCTCGTCGCCGATCCGCGGCTCCTCAAGGAAGCGATCGTCAACGTCGCGTCGAACGCGCTCGAAGCGACACCTCGCGGCGGCACCGTCGACGTCACCTATCATGTGGGATCGGCCGGCGCGAGCATCGTGGTGCGCGATACCGGCGTCGGCATGACGCGAGAGGTCTCCAACCGGATCGGCACGCCGTTCTTCACGACGCGCGACGGTGGAACCGGGCTCGGCGTGGTGATCGCGCGATCCGCGATCGCGCAGCATCGTGGAACCCTCGTGTACAACAGCACCCCGGGGATCGGGACGATCGCGACGATCGCGTTGCCGCGCGATGCGTGTCCGGCTGCAGGAGCAATCTCGTGAGCAAAGTCCTGATCGTCGACGACGACCCTGCCGTGTTGTTCGCGCTCGAAGAGGCGATCCGCGAGCGCCGGCACGATGTCGTCGCGGTGAGCTCGGGCACCGCTGCACTCGCTGCACTCGACGGTGTCGATGTCGCGATCAGCGATTACTCGATGCCCGACATGGACGGCATCCAGCTGCTCGAAAGGCTCGCCGCGATCGATTCGACGCTGCCGGTGATCATGGTGACCGCGCACGGCTCGGAGCGGCTCGCGGTCCGCGCGCTCAAGCAGGGCGCGTATGACTATCTGACGAAGCCGTTCGACAACGACGAGCTGTTCTACAGCATCGAGCGCGCGGCCGAGACCCGCCGCTTCCGCCTCGACGAACGCGCGAGCTCTCTCGAGCAGGCCGTCGGCGTGCGGATCGTCGGACACAGCCCGGCACTGGCGCGACTGCTTGAATCGGCGGCGCGCGTCGCGAACAAGGATGTCACGGTGCTCGTGCGCGGCGAGACCGGCACGGGCAAGGAGCTCGTCGCGTCGTTGCTCCACGCACGCAGCGCGCGCGCGAAGCATTCGCTCGTCGTGTTCAACTCGGCGGCGATCCCCCACGAGCTCGCCGAAGCGCAGCTGTTCGGACATGCCAAGGGCGCATTTACCGGAGCCGTGGCGTCGCATGTCGGCTTCTTCGCGCAGGCCAATGGCGGGACGCTGTTTCTCGACGAGGTCGGCGAGCTGAGGCTCGACGTCCAGGCGAAGCTGTTGCGCGCGCTGCAAGAGCGCGAAGTGCAGCCTCTCGGCAGCAACAGGATCGAGAAGGTAGACGTGCGCGTGGTCGCGGCAACGCATCGTGATCTGCTCGCCGAGGTCAAGGCCGGCCGGTTCCGCGAGGATCTGTATTACCGGCTCAATGTCGTCGAGCTCGTCGTTCCGCCGCTGCGCGAGCGGATCGGAGATATCCCGCTGCTCGCCCGCGAGTTCGCGCGCAAGTACTCCGAGCGGTTCGGACTTGGCTACGTCGTTCAGATCGCGCCCGAGCTCGTCGAATATCTGGAACGCGAGCCGTGGCCGGGCAACGTGCGTCAGCTCGAAAACACGATCGCCCGCTGCATCGCTCTCGCGACGACGAAGATCATCGGACTCGAGGCCCTCGAGCCTTCGACACATCCAGGTGACGTGCCACCTGCGTCGTCGAGCATGGGGCCGTCGTTTCGCGAACAGGTAGAAGCGTTCGAGCGAGGACTGATCAACCACGCGCTGGCGGCGTCGGGTGGCAATCAGTCGGAGACGGCGCGTCGACTTCACCTCAATCGGGCATCGCTCTACGACAAGCTGAAGAAGTACGGCATCTCGAAAGAGTGATGGCTCGACGCTTGCTCCGTGTACGCGGATGCGAACCAGCGCAGCACCTGTAGACATGATCACGCTCGCGCGGCTGCATGCCGCACTGGACTCGGTCGTCGAGACCGAGCAGGTAATCGCAGCGATCCACGAGGCTTCGGCGATCTCACAGCCAGGCGTCGCGCGCATCGGCGAGCTCCTCGGCGAGACCCGCGAGCTCCTACGCTGGCTGCTCGTCCGTCCAGAGAACCGACATGCCGTCGGACCGGCGGGCACGCGCCGGAAGTCCGGCGGGGGTTGATCGTAAGCGCGCGATCACACACGGATCGCAACTGGCGAGGTCGTTGCTAGTGGACTCGGGCGGAGGTTCGATATGAAACCGTTTGCTCTCGCCGGAAGAATCCTGTTCTCGCTGATCTTCATCTTCGCCGCGTTCTCGCACTTCGATGCGAACACGATCGCCTACGCCGCCGCGGCGGGTGTGCCGCTCGCAAAGCTGGCCGTGCCCGCGTCGGGGATCCTGGCGCTGCTCGGCGGTCTCAGCATCGCGCTCGGCTATCGCGCGCGGTTGGGTGCCGCCGCGCTGGTCGTGTTCCTCGTCCCGGTCACGGTGACGATGCACAACTTCTGGGCGATCAGCGATCCGATGATGCGTCAGATGCAGCTCGTGATGTTCATGAAGAACGTCGCTCTGCTCGGTGGCGCGTTGTTCTTCGCGTACGCGGGGGCCGGAGCGCTCAGCCTCGACGCGCGCGCCGAAGCGCGCAAGGCGCCGGTCGGACGCGCCGCGCTCGCCGCCGTCGCGTGAGGTCGCGTCCCGCGGCGCGTAGCCAAATGCTGCGCGGGCAGTAGTCGACCGGGATCTACGTGCGTATTGCAGTAGTTAGAATTGCTGCATTGCACAATTTTCGCGAACGATGCATGGTACGTCCGTTACCGACCGAGGGACGCCATGTTGTATTCGTTGCACGAGATCCAGCGCAGTTTTCTGGAACCGCTCGCCGATCTAGCCGGGGCAACTGCCGAAATGCTCGGCGGCCAAGCGCTGTTCCCGGCGCAGCTCCTGCGCGCGAACTGCGCGCTCGTTCATCGCCTGGGTAAGAGCTACGACAAGCCTGCATTCGGGCTGCGGACGGTCGCCGCTCACGGTCGCGAGGTCACGGTCGTCGAGGAGACGCTCGCGACCCGTCCGTTCTGCAGACTCGTCCGGTTCGCGCGAAGCTCGGAAGAGCCGACGATCGCGGCGGCACTCGCAAGCGATCCGCGCGTCCTCGTATGCGCGCCATTGTCGGGCCATCATCCGACGCTGCTGCGCGATACGGTGGCGACGCTCCTCCGCGATCACGACGTCTACATCACAGACTGGATCGATGCACGCGAGGTTCCGATCGAAGCGGGGCCGTTTCATCTCGACGATTACGTCGCCTGGATCGCCGCATTCATCCGCCAGCTTGGCGCGGCGGACCTGCACGTCGTGTCGGTGTGCCAGCCGACCGTGCCCGTGCTCGCCGCGATCTCGCTGATGGCGGCGGCCGGCGAGGTCACGCCGCGTACGCTGACCTTGATGGGCGGACCGATCGACGCTCGCGAGAGCCCGACCGTGGTCAATCGACTGGCCACCGACAAGCCGCTCGCCTGGTTCGAAGCGAACATGATCCACCGCGTTCCCGGAAATCATCCCGGACGTGGGCGCGCGGTTTATCCCGGGTTTCTCCAGCTCACCGCGTTCGTGATGATGAACGCCAGCCGGCACGCAGAATCCTACCGGACGTACTGGTTCGATCAGCTGCGGGGCGCGGCCGGTGCAGCGGGCGTCGAGATGCACGAACGATTTTACGACGAGTACAACGCGGTCCTCGACATGGACGCGGCGTATTACCTCGAGACCGTGCGCACGGTGTTTCAGGAGTTCTCGCTCGCGCGCGGCACGTGGGACGTCTCCGGGCAACGTGTCCGTCCGGCCGCGATCACGCAGACGGCCCTGTTCACGATCGAGGGTGAGCTCGACGATATCTCCGGTCTCGGCCAGACCGCCGCGGCGCACGCGCTGTGCTCGGGCATTCCGGCGGCACGCAAGCGGCACACGGTCGCCAGCGGTTGCGGACACTACGGCTTGTTCTCGGGCCATCGCTGGCGTGATTCGATCTACCCCGAGCTCCGCGCGTTCATCCGCGCGCACGTGACGCCGTGACCGCGCCGCTCCATGGCAAGACCGCACTCGTCACCGGCTCGACGAGCGGTATCGGCCTCGGGATCGCCACCGCGCTCGCCGAGCAGGGCGCCTCGGTGATCCTCAATGGCTTCGGCGATGTCGACGCCGCGCGCACCATCGTCGGCCGCGCAGGTGGCCGCGTCGGATATCACGGCGCCGATCTCGGTCGTGCCGACCACATCGCGGCGCTGATGAGCTACGCGGCGGCCGAGTTCGACGGCGTCGACGTGCTGGTCAACAATGCTGGGATCCAGCACGTGGCGAGCATCGAGACGTTTCCGGTCGACAAGTGGGACGCGATCCTCGCGGTGAACCTGACCGCCGCATTTCACACGACGCGGCTTGCGCTGCCTGCGATGCGCGCGCGCAACTGGGGTCGGATCATCAACATCGCGTCGGTCCACGGACTCGTGGCGTCGATCCACAAGGCAGCCTACGTCGCCGCCAAGCACGGCCTGCTCGGCCTCACCAAGGTCACCGCGCTCGAGACCGCGCGCACGGGGATCACGTGCAACGCGCTGTGTCCGGGTTGGGTGCTCACGCCGCTCGTGCAACGCCAGATCGACGACCGCGCCGCACGCGAAGGGGTCGGCGATGACGTCGCACGCGAAGCGCTGCTCGTCGAGAAGCAGCCGTCGGCCGACTTCGTCACGCTCGAACAACTCGCCGCAACCGCGACGTTCTTGTGCAGCGATGCGGCGAATCAGGTGCGAGGAGCGGCGTGGAATGTCGATGGGGGCTGGATCGCGCAGTAGACGTGAGCCCCACCGCTGGCCGGGCCACTCAGGGAGAGGCGCACCGATGATCTCGACTGGGAGGGGATGCACGGCGGAAACGGCAACTGGGAAGAGATGAGGGCGCTTGCGGCGGGCAAGACCTGCCGACTCGCGGCGAGCGCGGGCCCATGTCACGATGCCGCGCGATGACCGGCACACCGCAGAAGCATCCGCCGCCGTGGTTGTTCGGCATCGTCGGCATTCCGTACGGCGTCGGCGGCGCGTTCGTCGGCGTCGTGATGCCGTTCCTCGCGAGCCGCGCGAAGATCGATCTCGACGAGATCGGCTGGTTCGTGACGCTGCTGTTCGTGCCGCCGATGTTCCAGTTTCTGTACGCGCCGATCGTGGACATCGGCCCGAAGCGCAAGCACTGGCTCGTCATCTTGGCGGCACTCGGCGCCGTGTGCTTCGCGGGCGCGTTCGTGATGCCGTTGCCGGAGCACAAGACCGCGTTCTTGCTGTGCGGCTTCCTCGGTCAGATGATCTCGGGTCTGTGCGGGAGCTGTAACGGCGGCCTGCTCGCGCTGACGATGCCCGACGAGAAGCGCGGTCAGGCCGCGGCGTGGCTCAACATCGGCAATCTCTCCGGTGGCGGGATCGCCGCGTGGCTCACGATCGAGATGCTGAGCCGCGACGTCCCGGTCAACCTGATCGGCATCGCCTACGGCGCGATGTTGCTGCTGCCGGCGTTCGCGATCCTCGTCGTCGACGAACCGACGCGCGAGCACCGCCCGCCACGGGTCGTGTTCTCCGACATGCTGCGCGGCGTGGGCGAGGTGCTGTTCAGCAAGTCCGGAATCACCGGCATTGCCATGTGTATCTCGCCGGTCGGAACCGCCGCGCTCGCAAATTACTTCTCCGGCATGAAGGACGCGTTCGGCGCGAGCGAACAGCTCGTCGGCTTCGTGTCCGGACCGGCAAACGTCGTGCTGACGGCGATCGGCGCGGCGATCGGCGGCTGGCTCTGCGATCTCTACAATCGCCGCGCGCTGTATCTCCTCTCGGGTGTACTGACCGCCGTATGCGGCATCGTCATGGCGCTCGCACCACACGACGCCGACACCTATCTGTGGGGCGTCATGACGTACGCGCTGATCACCGGCTTCTGCTACTCGGCCTTCACCGCCGTGGTGCTCGAGACGATCGGACAGGGCGGCAAAGCGGCCTCGACCCAGTACGCGTTGTTCGTCGCTGCGGGCAATATCGCGATCGCATACGTCGGGTTCGTCGACACCCGCTTCGGCGGCCATGAACCCCTCACCGGTCTGCAGCGCTGGAGGGGATATCTCGCCCACGTCCCGACCAGGCCCCTCGTCGAGCATGTGATCGCGGCTGACGCCAGCCTGAACCTGATCGGCGTCGCGATCCTCGCTGTCGTGTTCTGGAAGCTCGGCTCGTTCGGTCGGGCACGCCTGCGTGCGAAGGCCGTCGAACGATCGCCGTGAGCGCTCAGAGCGGGTGCACGCCGTTGCACGGAGCCGGATCGGTCCACCGATCGATCCACAGCCCATTGGAGCACTGGTACCACTGGCTGTCGGACCTGCTCTGGACGCACGCGTTCTCGGGCATCTCCTGCCCGAGCGTGTTGGAATAACAAGTAGCGCCGGTCGTTCCGCCGCCGCCACCACCACCTCCTCCGCCAGCACCGTAGTTGTTCAGGACCTGCTGCGCGTACGTGATGCGCTGCGACGACGCGCACGCACCACAGATCTCGTACTTGTTCTGGAACACGACCACCGCTTGCGTCAGCGTGGTCGACGCACGAAGCGATGCGAGGCCGTATCCGCTGAACGTCGTGAGCTCGTACCAGATGAACCCGAGCTGCGCGTTCAGCGACCAGCGCGAGAGACCGTTCGCGCTCGCGTAGGCCGCCATGTTGTCGTTGTGACTCGTATCCCAGCGCCCGCCGACCGACCACTGCGCGATGCCGCGTCCTGGACCGCCGCCGTACTGCACGGAGGTCGCGATCACGCTCGACTCCTGCATCAGGTTGCCGACAATGCCGGCCGCCTGCACATTCGTGAGCCCCTTGCTCACGAAGAAATTGAACGCCGTCTGTTCGGAGTTCGAGAGCGCGAGCTCGGACATCGGATCGATCGCACCCGGGGCGCCGGGATCATCCGAACCGCCGTACTGGTTCGGCGCATCACCAACACAGCCGGCCGCGGCAACGGCGAGACAGATCGAGATCGAACGGAATGAGGGGGCTGACATCGGCGCCTTCCAGAGGCAAGCAACGTGCCGCCCGGATCCCCGCGTCATCACACGATCCTTGGCGATTTCGCTGGTGGGGCGACACCCCAGCCTAGTGTGAAGATCCTCGTGCAATTTTTGCGGTGATTTTCGATCGCGCGAAGTGCTGCTCGTGTTGCGCATCGTCGTGCACAAATCGGCGCCGTAACCGCGGTAGCCGCAGATACAAATCACGGGCTGCGACGAGCCCGGCCAAACTGCCTCAGCTTCCGATCGAACACCACACCACGACGCCCCGCATCGCTGGTTCCGCGATCAGCTGCTCGCGTCCTATTCGGAGTGGATCTGGATCAAGTAGTCGAGCGTGACCACCATATGACTGACGCTCAATTCCAGGTCCACCGGAGCTCCGATGTTCGCGGGGATCGGTCCTGCGAGCATCGGCATGGGCACGGCTACCGACGTGGTGCAATCGACGTCGGGCGGGTGATTGTGGAGGTGATGATTGAAGGGCTGGTTGGCCAGGGGCGTGCTCACCAACTCGGTCGCGACCTGCTGGTAGAGAATGCCGTCGAACGTGTACGAGATCGAGAACGACGTCACATCAGGCTCGTAGAGCTCGCAGTAGTACTGTCCGTTCGTCGCGTCGATCATCAGATAGACCTGCCGAGGTGCCGCACCCACCTCGCCGATGTGTCCGTTGATCTCGAACGTGTCGTCGACCGCTACTATCGGAAACCGCCCGAACACATGATTCGCCCTCGCGTCGATGACGAGGTGCTCGCCGTCGTAGGTCACCGGATTCGTAAACTGCCACTGCGGCAACTGCGTCGTGAACGGATCGAAGAACACGATGTGATCGCGCGGCGAAGCTGGATAGGGATCACACACATCTCCAACGCCGTCGCCGTCGCTGTCGGTCTGCAGCGGGTTCGCGAGATGGGGACAGTTGTCACAAGCATCAGCGACGCCGTCACCGTCCTCGTCGTGCGACGACGGGCTGCAGTTCGACGAATCATCAAACCCCACCCGTCCACACGCCGCGAGCCCGATAAGTACGATGTGCCAACGCACGCGAGGATCATAGAACCGACAGGCGCGCGTACGTGCGCCGCCAGCGTGATTTCTTTACCGTGAAGCATGCCCGCGACGAGCTTTTTCTTCGAGCTCGTGTGGCCGCGGTCGCTTCTTGCCGCGGCGGCCAATTCGAGCGTGACCCTTGCTGCCCGGTCCTTGCTCGAGCTGTCCCTTCGTACGCGGCGCGCTCGGCGGCAGGTTCTCTTTGATCGGCCGCTCCTTCGTCGGTCGCTTCGCACCGCGCTTGCGCCCGGATTGCTGACTTCGTCCTTTGCGCATCTTGCCCTTTCGGCCCGGGCCGCGCGTTCGCTGTCCTGGAATCGTCCGCGCCATCTGTCCCTCCGCGTACACCGTAGCTCGGAGTGCCGATGAATCGACTGTACTCAGCCGAGTGGATCTTGGTTGTAAGCGACGCCGTCCTAATCGAAGAGATCGAAAACGTCAGACGCCGTCTCCGCGGTAACAGATGACGGGCTCATCGCCCGCGAGCTGCGAGTGGATCGAGTCCCATCGCGGTTACATCGTAACGTTTGCGTTTCCACACGCCGACCGCTGCCGGGCGATAGCAGTAGATCGACGTCTGCTGCGGCGCGGTCGCGAGCTCGGCGTCGACGCGATCGATCTCGGCTTGCGACGCGACCGCGTGCTCGAGGAGCTTGCCGCGGATCATGTCGAGCAGCAGCGGCAGGAACTCGGAGAGCTCGGCGATCGTGCGGATCACGCCGACGACTTTCGTGCCGTCTGGTTTGCCGATACCGGCTTGTTCGAACAGATGGGGCAGCTTGTGTCCGATGTGATTGTCGATGCCGGTCTTGAGGTACAGGTCGCGGATCCACTGCTCGAGCTGATCGTAGGGCCACCACGATGGATACGTCGTGGTCGCGCGCTGGTCGATGTCGAGGATCGCGAGCGTGCCGCCTTCGCGCGTGAGCTCCCACATCCGCGCGATGGCGGCGGCTGGATCGGGAAGGTGATGGAGCAGGTAGCGCGAGAACGTCAGATCGAACGGCGCACTCGGTAGCGGCGTCGCGCTGAACAGATCGCCTTGCACGAGCTCGAACCTCGGCTCGCCTTCGAGTCGGGCGCGAGCGGGCCTGGTATCGAGGTCGAGGCCGACGATGCGTGCGCCTTGTCCCGCGAGCCGAGCGATCATCAACATCGCGTCACCGGTGCCGCAGCCGATGTCGATACAGGACGTGGGCTCGCGGAGCTCGAGCGCGCCGAGGAGGGTCTCGGTGGCTTCGCGCAGCAGCTCCGACTGGATCTGGAGGCGTCGCGCCTCGCCGGTCGTGCGCGGCAGGAGGTAGTCAGCTGGGGTGCGCATCGCCGCAGCAAAACTATAGGCGAAATGCCCGGCCGGCGTGCGGTGGGCCACGCGGCGGAATTCCCACGTCAGGGGTTGCGCTCGTCGGTGTTAGACTTGTCGTGCGTGCGGCCGACACATTGGGTTCTGTGCGCGGCAGTGTTGGGCGGCTGCGGTGCAGGAGCCGACAACGCGACCGGCCAGGTCTGTGACCCGGCGCGCGGCCCGACGATGACGCGGTTTGTCGACGTCACCAGCGCGAGCGGCGTTGCGTTTGCCTACTCCCCCGACTTCTACGCGTTCGAAGGCGGCGGGCTTGCCGTCGTGGATCTCGACGGCGACGGGCTTCCGGACATCGTCACCGGCAGCCGGATGGGCGGGTTGACGCTGTTCCGGAACCGCGGCTCACTCCACTTCGAGAAGGCGACCGATGCCGGCATCGATCCCACGGCGGCGGCCAGCGCGATCGCGGCTGCGGATCTCGACAACGATGGCGACACCGATCTGGTCGTCGCCAGTCCAGCCGGCGTCATGCGCGTGCTCGCCAATCAAGGCGATGGTCGCTTCGTCGAGACCGCGCAATTCCAGGGCGTCGGTTTGACAGAGCACGTCCTTCCCGTCGATCTCGATGGCGACGGTCTGCTCGATCTCTATGTCAGCAACCGCGACATCATCGTCCACGCGAACACGACCAACCGTCTCTACATGAACCGTGGCGGATTGCAGTTTGCGTTCGCCGGCGCACTCGGTGACGGGCTGTCGTGGACCGCGACGGCGTTCGACTTCGACGGCGATGGAGATCAAGATCTCTACGTCGCGAACGATACGTTGCTGGCGGACTTCGGGCGGCCGGTCGCGACGTCGCCGCAGACAACGAGCCTGCTCTCCGACTTGTTCTTGCGCAACGACGGGCCCGGGCCCGATGGCATCCCGCGGTTTACCGACATCGCCGAGAGCTTGGGCCTCACGGTGCCGCGCAGCTCGATGGGCGGCGTACTCGGCGACTTCGACGGCGATGGCCGCCTCGATCTGTTCGTGCCAAACCTCGGCGCGAAGAAGCTGTTCCTGCGAGATGCCGCCGGTGGCTTCGTCGAGAGTGCGAACCGGCTCGGCGTCACGGCGATCTTCCGCGAGAACGCGACGTGTAACGAGACCTCGGATTCCGAGAGCTGCCTCGTGCTGACGTGGAGCGCGGCGCTCGGCGACTTCGACCTCGATGGCCGCGAGGAGATGCTGCTCGTCAACGGCGAGACCGTACCGAAAGATCTACCGCCGATGATGGTGCTATCGCGCGGAGCCGAGCTGCCGTATCGCGAGCTCGCGCCGAGCCTCTCCTGCAGCGATGCGCGCGGCGTGATCGTCACCGATCTCGACGGCGATGGCGATCAGGACATCGTGATCGCGCCGCTGCGAGGGCCCCTCATGATCTACGAGAACCAAGGTACGCCCGCGACGAACGGCTGGCTGCACGTGACCCTGCACGGCAAGGAGAGCAACCGTGATGGCATCGGCGCGGTCGTGATGCTGCGCATGGCGAGCGGGCGGACTCAGTCGCGGATCGTCGGCTCGGGTGGTGTGATCCATTCCGCAAACCCGGCGGAGGCCGTCTTCGGACTCGGCACCGAGAGCGCCGACGCGGTGACCGTGCGATGGCCATCGGGCCGAACAACCGAGCTGTTATCGCCGCCGCTCGGGAGTCTGGTGCTAGAAGAAGGTCCGTGACTACCGTTTCGAGGTCGAGACTATCGCTCGTGATCTGGCTCGTGGCTGCCGCGTGCTCTCCTGATAGGTCAAAGCCACACGAACAGCCGAAGCCAGTTGCGACGGCGCACGCGGCGCCCGCGGCAGATGATCGCTATGACACCGGGTCACTCGGCGCGATGACGTTCGCGCTGAGCGAAGGGACGCCCGAGGCGCGCGCCCACTTCACGCGCGGACTGCTCGCGCTGCACTCGTTCTGGTACGACGAAGCGATCCGGCAGTTCGACGCCGCGATCGCGGCCGATCCGACGATGAACATGGCGTACTGGGGCGCCGCGCTCAGCCGGTGCAAGCTGCTGTGGGGCGACGACGATATCGGTGCCGCACGCGCGTTGCTGTCTCGAATGCCGAATGCCGACGGTCTCGGTCCGCGCGATCGTGCATGGGTGCTCGCATTGATCGAGCTGCTGCGCGCCGATGACGTCCGGACGAGTCGCAAGAAGTTCGCCGGCGCGATGGAGACCGTGTACGCGCAGTTTCCCGACGACGAATCCGCGACATTTCTCGCGATCGCGCTGCTCTCGGCGACGCATCCCGAAGATCCGGACACGATCGCGGTCCGCAAGCGCGTGGCGGCGCTGGCGATCGGGGTGTTCGAGCACAACCCGAAACATCCGGGTGCCGCGCACTACTTGATCCACGCGTACGACACACCCGAGCTCGCGACCCTCGCCCTGCCCTACGCGCGCGAGTACGCGAAGATCGCGCCCGCGGCATTTCACGCGCGACACATGCCGGCACACATCTTCTCGCGCCTCGGGATGTGGCAAGAGGCGATCGCGAGCTGCCAGTCCGCGTGGGACGCCTCGGTTGCCGCGGCTGCTCGCGACAAGCTCTCCGCGAACCACGACGACTTTCACAGCCTGCACTGGCTGGTCGAGATGCCGTTCGAGCTCGGTCACCGCAAAGACGCCGATGCCGCGATGACCACGTTCGCGAATGCGGTGCGGGGCGGCGTCGGTCGCCAGTATCGCGCGCTCTACGCGAACCAGGTCTCGTCTTACATGATGCGCACCGGCGACTGGTCGCGCGTCGAGGAGCTGTTGTCGCCGCTCGACAAGCCCGCGGTCGAGGACACAGATCCGATGGCTCCCGCGGCGGCTACGCGAGCCGGAGCGCCGGCGGCGCACTGCGCACCCGAGCCGGCGTCCTGGCCGTTCCCGCTGCTCGAGCAGGTGACGATCCTCGACGCCCGCGCGCGCGCTTCTGCGGCACAGCACGATCTCGCCAAGACCAAGAGTTACCTCGCCGAGATCGAGGCGTTGCGCCAAAAGCTGCACCCCTTCTTTGTCGCGACCCAGAAGGAAGCGCTGCCGAAGCTCGAACAGACTCACACGCGCCATCGCCTCGCGCTCCTCGCGCAAGCGGCCCGCGATGATCAGGCGCTGCTCAAACTGCAGCGCCAGTCGGCGATCGCGGATGCCGATCAGGAGTCGAGTGGTGGCGAGAGCAACCCGAGCGGCTTCCAGTCGCACGACGAGCTCGCGGACACGCTGATGCGGCTCGAGCGGCCGAAGGAGGCCGCGGCCGAGTACGCGCTCGCGCTCCATTCGCATCCGGGCCGCGCCCGCTCGCTGCTCGGTGGCGCTCGCGCCGCAAAGGCCATGGGCGATCTGCCGGTGGCGCAGAAGCTCTACCAGCAGCTCCTCGCGCAATGGAGCACCGCCGACGAGACCACCGATGGCCTCGCCGAAGCGCGCGCCGCGAGATAGGACTCAATCCTCGTACTGGACAGTCTGCGATTCGTCGTCGGCGTTGCCGCGTGCTGCACCGGCCGCGCCCCACTGCAGCATGACCGCCGTCCAGTCGTCGTCCTGCGTGCCCGCTTGAACGGCTTCGACCTTCTGAATGAGCTGGCGGAGCGCGACCTGAAGCTCCTGTTCGCGCGTCTGCATGTAGAAGTTCGACACGCCACGCGGACCGACGATCTGGGTGTTCGCCATCGCAACTTCGGGAATACCGTCCGTCATGATCAGGATGCGCTCGCCCGGAGCCAGTCGGCCTTCGAGTCGCCCGAGCTGGAACTCCGGCGTGCCGAGCGGCATGCCCGGGCACATGTGAACCTTCGTGCGGCCTTGCGGCGGCAGCGAGAACACCGGCACGCCACCGGCGCTTCGGATCACGTAATCGCCGGTCACGATGTTGATGTCGAGCGCGGTCAGCGTCATGTGGTACTGGCCGCGGGAGACGCGCAGCACTTCTTCGTTCATCTCGTCGAGGCGCGTGTCGTCGTCGACGCGCCTGCCGAGCGATCGAAAGCACGATGCCACGGCGGCGGTGACCATCGCGGAGCCTGCACCGTGGCCGGTGACGTCGCCGACGAGGATGAAGTAGCTGTCGCCGCGCGGCTCGTACCACCACCAGTCACCACTGCACTCCGTCGCCGAGCGATAGAAGCCCTCGAGCCGCAATGCGCCGTCGGTGACCGATGGCTCGACCGGGAAGAAGCCTTCTTGAACGGCGCTGGTCAGCGCCATCTCGCGCTCGAGCTCGGACAGTCGGTGCGCTTGCTTGAGCGCACTGAGCTGCCTGCGCTGCCGGCGCAAGAACAGGAACACGATGATGCCGAGGAACACCAGGTAGGCGCAGTACGCCCACCACGTGCGCCACGGCGGCGGACGGACGTGGATCGGCAGACGCAGCCCGGTCTCGTTCCACAGGCCGTGCGCGTTGGACGCGAGGACCTCGAACGTGTAGTCGCCCGGCGGGAGACTCGTGTAGTTCGCGAACCGCCGATCGGTCTCGACCCAATCGTCGAGCCCCTTCAGGCGGACCTTGTAACGGTTGCGTGCCGACGAGGCATACGACAGGCCGGCGAACGTCACCGACATCACACGATCCCGGTAGGACAGCGACACGGCATCCGGAATCGGGCGCGCGTCGCCGAGGATCTCGAACTTGGTCACGACCACCGGTGGAACGTACGTATCGGACTTGAGCAGCTCCGGGACAAACACGTTGAACCCGCGCGGCCCGCCCACGTAGAACCGGCCACTCGGTCCCTGGTAGAAGCCGCCCTGCCCGAACTCGTCGTCTTGCAGACCATCGCCCGCGCGGAAGTTCGTCGACGTGACCTTCTCGGGATCGAATCTCGAGAGACCGTCCTCGGTCGTGAGCCACAGGATCCCGGCTTTGTCCTCGAGGATTCCGTAGACGACCTCGCTCGCGAGGCCTTGCGCCATGTGGAACGAGGTGAACGCGCCGGTCTTGCGATCGAGGCGGTCGAGCCCTCCGCCCCACGTCGCGATCCACAGCCGACCGGCGTGATCTTCGTGAATGTCGGTGACGTGATCGGAGCTCAGGCTCGTCGGCTTCGTCGCATCGTGCAGATAGCGGACGACCTTGCCATTGCGCTTGTCGAACTGGTTGAGACCGTTCGGCGTGCCGACCCAGAGCAGGTCCGGGTTCGCGCGATCCGGTTGAATCGCGACGACGTAGTCCGAGCTCAGCGTCGCCGGGTTCGTCGCGGCGCTCGCGAAGTACTCGATCGTCTTCTTGGTCGTGTCGAGATGCGCGAGCCCGGCGCCGTACGTGCCGATCCACAGCGAATCATTGTCGCGGAGCAGCGCGAACACCGAGTCCGACGTCAGCGCGCCACTCTCGGTGTCGTAGCTGTCGAGCTTGCCGGTGTGCGGCGTGTAGTGGAACAGGCCGCGATCGGTGGTCGCAAGCCAGAGCGAACCCTTGTCGCCCGCGATGATCTTCGTCGTCCACGTCGCGCTCAGGATCTCGTCGAGGTAGCTCTTCACCTCGCCGGTCTTCAAGTTGAGCGACTTGAGCCCGTGGCCTTGCGTGCCGAGCCACAGCCGATCGCCATCTTCGAAAAACGCGAGTCCCGGATCGGTGCGATAGAACGAGAACTCGCGGCGCATCAAGTAGAGCTTCGAGACGCCGCCGGCCTGAAATCCAAACCACAGCACGCCGCCGCGATCCGAGAACGCGCATCGCGTCCACGGATGGCTGATGCTCGTCGCATCGACGCTGTCGTGCGTGTACTTCTCGACGGCACCGGAGCCGCGATCGAACCGGTACACGCCGATGCCTTTGACACCGAGCCATAACCCGCCATCGGCGCCTTCGACGATCGAGGTGATCCAGGTCGGATCCGCTTCGCGACCCTCGAGGTATTGCTTGAACGTGCCTTTCGCGGGCTCGAACTTGTTGAGCCCGTTCATCGTGCCGATCCACACGGTGCCTTCGCCGTCCTGATACAGCGCGGTGACCTTGTCATGGGTCAGCGTGGTCGGCTGGTCGGGATCGCTCCGGTAGTGAGTGACCTTGCCCGATTGCGGATCGAGCAAGTCGAGACCGGCTTCGCGCGTCCCGACCCAGACCTTGCCGCTCTTGTCTTCGCGGACGACCGAGATCGCGTCATCGGCGAGCGCGTCGCGCCGATTCTCGCTGCTCCGGTAGTGGTGGACCTCGCCGGTCGTCGGGTTCATCGAATCGACGCCCGCGTCGGCGGTTCCGATCCACAGAAGGCCGCTCGCACCGAGGTGAAGCGAGACGATGTAATCGCTCGCGATCGTGTTCGCGTTCTGTGGATTCGTCTTGAGGTGAGTGAACTTGTTCGTCGCGAGGTTCAGCCGATCGAGGCCTTTGACCGTGCCGACAAACAGCGAGTCGCTCGTCGTCGCGAGCGCGGTCACCGTGAAGTTCGACAGCGTCGCGTCCGGATCTCCGCCCGGGACGTAGTTGACGAACTCGTAGCCGTCGTAACGGCTGAGGCCTTCCTCGGTGCCGAACCAGATCAGGCCCGAGCTATCCTGAGCGATGGCGCTCACGGCGCCCTTCGTCATGCCCGTGATGCGATCGAAGCGTAGCGAAGGCAGCAGCAGGGAATCGCCCGCGGCCTTGATCTCCGCCGGCTTGATATCCGCGGGCTTTGACTCCTCCGGCGGCGGCACCGGCGCGGTCGCGGGTTGCCCCGCTGCTGGCACCGACGACTTGCCCGCTGCCGGTGCAGGCTGCTTCGCCGCTGCAACCGTTGGTGGTTTCGCAGCGGGTTGTTTCGGCGTGCCCGCGGCAGCCGGCGCGGCCCACCAACCACACTGAACGACCGCGAGGAGGAGCCAGTGTCTGCGTACGGTGACCAACGTATTCCTCTGCTATGCCGCTGATTCGACCGAGCGGCGCAGCTTGGCAAACTCGCCTTCGAAGAAGGCGTGATACAGGCTCTGGTGATACGCGATGCCCGCGTAGACCTGAGCGCAATCCGCCGGCGTCTCGATCCGGCGGCCAAGCTCCTGGCGAACGGTGAACGCGTGCTTGTCCTTGTCGTACGGAGCGCCCTCGCCGTGCGAGACGAGCACTTTCATCTTGTCGTCCCCGATGCCGCGCTTGCGGAGCGCGAGCAACGCGGCGCGCAGCTCGAGATACGAGTTCCACTCGACGCAGAAGATGCCCGTGTACGACCACAGCGTGTCGGCGTGCGTCACGGTGCGGAGGTTCCAGTTGAGCATCGCCTTCATCTCGGTGGACTCGACCGGCGCGTGCCAGTCGACCTTGTCTCCCCACTTCTCGATGTCGAGCGCGGTCTGCTGCGCGTGCGCTTTATCGAGCTCGCCGCCGCCGAGCTCGTCGACGAGCAGGATCGCCAGCTTGATGCAGTCGTGGAACTCCATCGGCAACTGCACGAGCATGATGCTGCGGTGCACGGTGCGGATTCGGACCATGACGCTGTGGAGATACGCGAGGACGGCCGCGCGCTCCTGCGACGGGTTCATCTTGGTGTCGCCGAGATACGCGAACAGCGGGTGATGCTGGACCGAGCGCTTGCGGAACTCGGCCTCGATGAACTCCGCCGCGGCTTCGCCGGTCAGCGGGCCGGGAGGCTGGAGCTTCGGAACGTGCTTCTCCTCGACCTCCCACACGACGTCGCGAATTCCGGCGGACACCAGATCACCGCGGAAGAACGGCCGCCTGCGGTCGTTGATCTTCGCGCCCGACGTCACCTTGAACATCGGCAGCGAAAAGATGCCGTTCTGTAACAAGCGCCAAGCCGTCTGGTTCTTGTCTCTGAACGCGAGATTCGCGAGCTCTTCGGCAAGCGGTGCGCGCTCGGCGAGTGTCCGCACCTGTTCGCTAGCGCTCGCCACCGTGGGCGAGCTCGCGAAGACTTTGTCTGCGAGCGCAGTGAGCTCCTGGTCCGACGTTCCCATGTCGAGTCCCTCCGAGTACGCAAGATATCATGTCGTCGCAGCGACGCGTAGACCCCCTTCCACAATCGTCGAAGTGCTCCATTCTCAAACGGCCGCCAACCAGGTTATTGTGAATGGATGGGGCCGAGGTTCTGCCGATGCGCCATCTAGACCTCCCGGAGCTGCGGCGTCAGCTCGCCGATCCATGGGCCCTCGAAGACCCCGGGACGGTCGGGGCCGCCACCGCCGACGAGCTGCTCGCGCTCGGCCAACGTGCCTACATCGACGGAGATGACCACGCCAAGCGCGAGGCCGAAGAGCTCCTCTACTTCATCAACATCGACAACTGCTTCGCGGCGCCGCTGCACTCGGTCGCCGCGATGGCGTGGACGACGCTGATGCGGACGAAGCTCGCGGGCCTACGTCGCGACTTCGGCGGCTGCGAGCCGATCGACGTCCCCGAGATGAGCCGCCGGATGAAAGCCGCCGTCGAGCAATGGGGCGCCTACAACCATCCGCTGATGAAGGCGCTGCGCGAGCGCCCCGACGATCTCGCCGCGTATCGGATCTGGGCGAAGAACTGGTACGGCAGCTGTCTCGGCTTTTCGTCACAGCTCGCCGCGCTCGTGCAACGCACCACCGGTGCCGCGAAGCAGTGCGTGCTCGAGAACCTGACGGACGAGTTCGACGACAAAGTCACCCACGACACGCTGCGCATCCGGTTCTACGAGAGCCTCGGGCTGCGCTTCAAAGCCGCCGACGCGCTCGGCGATCCGGACCGCGTCGTCGAAGCGACCGAGCTGTTGAACGCGCGCACCGGCCTGACCGCATTGCGCGATCCGATCTGGGCGCTCGGCTGCTTCTACGGCGTCGAGGCGAACTGGCCGCCGGAGTGCCGGATCCACCTCGAGATCAACCGCAAGCGCGGGCTCGACGAGCACACGCTCGAATACTGGACCGGCCACGCCGAGGCCGACGATCACCACTCGGCGGAGTGGCTCGCCGTGCTCGAGAGCACCTGCCGTTCCGACCGAGATTGCGCCGCTGCCGTCGACGGCACCGTCATCCAGCTGCGCTTGCGATGGAAGATGTACGACGCGATCGCGCGGCGCATCGCTGCCTAAGACAAGGATCCCGCATGTCCGACAGCAAGCAATTCTTCAAGGACCTCAACGAGGAAGTGCAGCGCCATCCGGCGGTGAACCACCCGTTCCTCGAGCTGGCCGCCTCGAAACCGTTCTCCAAACGCGCGTGGCTCGGCTTCGCGCAGCAGCTCTACCCGCACGTCCACTTCTTCATCCCGTACATGGAGGAGCTGCTCCTCAACACGTACGACATGAACGCGAAGCTGATCGTCGCGAAGATCCTCCTCGACGAGTACGGCGAGGACGCCGCGGGCGCGAGCCATCCCGAGCTGTTCCGCCGCTTCGTCCGCGCGTGCGGCGGCGCCGACGCCGACGCATCGCTCTTGAAGACGCCGCTCGACGCGCCGATCGTCGACCTCGTGCAGACGCACATGCGCCTGTGCAGTGAAGAGCCGTTCCTCGTCGGCATGGGCGCGATCGGCCCCGCGCACGAGTACGCGATCCCGTACATGTTCCCGGCGATCGTCAAGGGACTCGCGCTCGCGGGCTTCACCGCCGCGGAGGCGGAGTTCTTCTCGCTGCACGTCGATCACGACGTCGAGCACTCGCACATGCTCGAGGACGCGATGATGCGCCAGGCGACGACCGACGAAGCTCGCGCGAACATCCGCCGCGGCGCGCTCTCCTCGCTAGCGACGCGTCACGAGCTGTGGTCGGGCATGCAGCGCCGGATGACCGCGATCGAGAAGGGCGAGCCCGCACCGACGTCGGGCCGCGTCCTCCTCGATCTGACGAAGAACTACAAGCACGTGCCCGACGCGTTCTGGCCGGCGTGATCTAGACGCGATCAGTCGGCGGCTGCGTAGCCAACGATACCGATGCCGCCATCATCGCCCCATCCGATCGGCGGGAGCGCGGTGATCATCTTTTCGTCCATCGCGTAGCCGCCGGTCGAGTCGATCACCTCGAGCGTGACGCGGAACCGTTTGTTGAACAGGGCACCAGGACCAAGCACCGGATCGAACATGACCCGGTTGGCGATCGTGTAGTCCCCGGCGACGGTGCCGTAACCCAAGCGAACCCCGCACTTGACGTTCGTGTTCGGATCGCCGTTCTCGAAGTACGCGATGAACCGAGTGCGTGGATTAGTAGGATTCGCGATGTCAACGGGGTCACCGGGCTCGAGACCGTGGATGCGAGACCGAGCGGGGATATGAAACCCTCCTTGCTCGCCGTAGACGAGAGCAAGCTGGTCCGGCATCGCCTCGAAGGCGGTGTCGCCGGTGCCGAGATCAACCGATCCCTTTGGCGTCGAGGTTTCCACGGGCCAGCAGTTCTGCGGCGCCGCATCGATCATCGGAGGAGGCGCGTCGGTGACAACGGCCGAGTGACCGTGGCACGCGGCAGTTGCCAGCAGTAACAGCGAGGCCTCGTGTCCGAACCTCTGGCCCTGTCGACGCGCTGACATCGCGATCACGATAGCACCACCGCACTAGGTTCGCGCACCACGAAAATCGCCCACCTCTTGCGAGATGGGCGATGTCGATCACGCTCCGAGCGGCCAGTTGCGAGCCGCCTAGAATCTGATCATTAAGGAGCTGTCCACGTTCCGCCGTAGCACCACACGGAGAGGATATCGAGGCGCTTGCGGTTCGCCGGCGCAACCGGCGTACCGTCGGTCAGCTCGACCGGGATATGCGTCAGGTTCTGGCGAGCCATACCACCACTCGTGTACGTGCGCAGGATGTCGACCATGTCGTGCGGAAGCGTGATGGTGCCGTCGAGGCCTTCCTTCTGGCAGATGATGATCGGACCGCAGGCTGCGCTTCCCATGACGCCCGGGCAACCCGCCGGTACATAGTTCGGCGAGGTGAAGCCGATGACGTTGTTGACCGTGTAGCCGGGTGGCAAGTTCGACGACGTCGCGACGTCATAGGTGAATGTGTAGTCGGTGCCGGCCACGAGCGCCGCAGGCGTCATCGAGTTCGGCATGACCGGGTTCCATGTCTGCGGCATGAACGCGACCTTGTTGATCGCCTGCGCCGGCCACTCAGCCGAGCCGGTCAACAAGATGTTGTAGGTCTGGTTCGGCGGCAGCATCGCGCCGTCGTTCATCGGGAACGACGCGGACTTCTTGTACCAGAGCGCATGCGGGCGACCGAGGGGGTCGATCGTGGTGCCGCTTGCGTCGCGCGTCAGCGTGATGAGCGAAGGGGTTCCCGTCTGTGTCTGGATGATGACGTTGCCGACGTCGAGCGGAGTGATGTTTCCTTGCGCGAGCGGCCACTTGTCACGCATGCGCATGTCGACGCAGCCCGGGAACGCGGGGAACGGATGCACGGCCGGCGTCTCCGCCTTGTAAAAGAACGCGGTGATGCGCGCGGTCGTCGCGCCGGCGGCGTTCTGCTGCCACTCCATGCGGATCTCGCCGCCTTCGTTGGACATCAGATTGACGGGCGGAATCACGGCCGGCGCATCGATCGGCCGCGGCGCGTCGATCGGTTTCGGTGCGTCTGGTGTAGCGGGCG
>JAQBQF010000311.1 GCA_028287115.1 Myxococcales bacterium | reverse complement strand
GTTCAGGTCTCGATCCGATGTGCCGACGGGCTCGTAGATCGGCCGTGGGGACGCTCCGTGATATGGAGACGCGATGAGCCGGCTGCGGCCACCGCGATCGAGGCCGGCGAGGGCGCGCATCGCGCTTGCGCTGTGCGTCCTGTGGATCGCGGGCTTCGAGCTGATGCCCTGGATGCACGTCGCACTCCACGGTCACCTCGCGGCGCATCATCACGCGACCGACGGCTCGATCGTGCTCGGTGCCGACTCGCACCACGATGATCGTGATGCCGAGGTCGACGAGCATGGCAATGCGATCCGTCGCGATCTCGATGCGGACGTCGACCCGAGCCATCGCGATCTCGACGCCGAGGTCGACGAGCATGGCAACGCGAGCCATCGCGATCTCGACGCCGAGGTCGACGAGCATGGCAACGCGAGCCGTCACGATTGCGACGCGTATTGCAATGCGAAGCATGTCGATACGGAAGTCGACGAGCACGCGGCCGATCACATTCTAGACGACGATCGCGATGTCGTTGTCGACGAGCACGCGAGCGACCGCGACACGACGATCCACGAGCACGCGGACTCGCATCCCTCGATACACGACCATCAGGGTCACCTCGCGGCCTTCAAAGCAGCGCGGCACCCGGATGGGCGCACGCGCCTCGCGGACGCGCTCGCACATGGTCAACACAGCCTCGCGCACCACGGCATCGCCGTGCCGGCGCCGGCACCGGCGATCACCCAGCCGTTGCCGGTCGATCGGCGCGCGACGTTTGTCGTCGCGGTCGCGATCCTCGAACCGATCTCGCTGATTCACGCACGCGCGGTCGCGCGCGGGCCTCCAAACGATCCGAGCTGACGATCCGATCACTCGTAGCGATCCGCTAGCGGCGATCGCGTTTCGCGCATGCTGCGCGAAGGGATCTCACTTGGACTCATCATGTCTGTACCTTCGTGGCTCGCTGCCGCTGCCGGCATCGTGCTGACGTCGACGCTCGCTTTCGCACATCCCAAGCATCCGGAAGGTGATCCATCGGAGCCGCAAGGCGCCGATCCGGGCACCGGCTCGGGGTCTGCGATGACCGAGGCCGACATGGTCAGCCAAGCGACGGCACTCGCCGAAGCGGAGGCGGATGCCGAAACGATCGTGATCGAGGACGAAGCGCCGGCGGAGTCGGCATCTTCGGTGCACCTCGATCAAGCAACGCTGTCGCGGCGGTCACGCACGCAGCCCTCGGACATCCTGCGCAACGTACCGGGGCTCGTCGTCTCGCAGCACGCCGGCGGCGGCAAGGCCGATCAATACTTCATTCGCGGCTTCGACGCGGACCACGGGACCGACATTGCGATCTTCGCCGATGGCATCCCCGTCAACCTGACGTCACACGGTCACGGACAAGGCTACGCCGACACGCACTGGATGATTCCGGAGACGATCGGCAGCGTCGATGTTCACAAAGGTCCGTACGCAGCACGCTACGGCGACTTCTATACCGCCGGCGCGCTCGAGCTCAAGACGATCGACAAGGTCGATGGCGCGACGATCTGGATCGCAGGTGGCAGTCCGCTCGCCGGACCACGCGCGATTCGCAACTTCAACCGCCGGCTCGTCGGAATGGCGAGCCCGAAGCTGCGCGACAACGACGACGACAAAGCCCTGATCGCCGTGCAGATCGCGGACTCCGACGGTCCATTCATTCATCCGCAGGGGTTTCAACAAGGCAACGCGCTGCTCAAGTGGCAGGGCAAGGTCGGCCGGGGCTGGCTCAAGCTCGAGACGAACTGGTACGCAGCAAAGTGGCACGCGTCGGGTCAGCTGCCCGACAGCGAGGTCAAGTCAGGTCGCTTGAATCGGTTCGACTCGCTCGATCCGAGTGAAGGCGGCACGACGTCTCGCGAGAGCGCGCAGCTGTCGTACACGGTCAGCGACGATCACGGCTCGACGTGGCACGCGATGGCGTACGGCGTCGGCAATCAGCTGCGGCTGTACTCGGATTTCACGCTGTTCGCGCGCGATCCCAGCAGCGGCGATCAGATCGAGCAGACCGACGGTCGCTTCATGTACGGCCTCGACGCCGGTTACGAGCGCGCGATCCACAAGGGCCAGTGGGCGGCGCTCGTCACCGCAGGTGCACAGATCCGCGCCGATGACGTCGAGACGGGCCTGTGGCACGACGCCGAGCGTACGCGGCTCGCGCGATGCTTCGATCTCGGCACCAACCCGTGCAACAACACGAACAGCCACATTCGCGATTTCGGCGTTTACGCCGAGGCCAACATCATCCCGAGGCCGTGGCTGCATCTGTTTCCCGGCATTCGGATCGACCAGCTGACCTGGGATGTCGAGGATCTCAACCCGGCGACGCGCGATGTTCCGGGCGCGAGCACCGGCGGCACCGCACAGCGCACGGTCGTCAGCCCGAAGCTCTCGGTCGAGGTTCACGAGACGGAGCAGGTCAACCTGTTCGCGAATTTCGGCGGCGGCTTTCACTCGAACGATGCGCGCGCCGCGGTCGCGACCCTCGGTGCCGGCGCGGTCGCACGTGCATGGGGCGGTGAGATCGGCGCGCGCGTCAAGCCGTCGAAGCATGCTCGCGTGTCGATGGACGCCTGGTACTTGAGGCTGTCGTCGGAGCAGGCGTGGAATGGCGACGAAGGCGGGACCTCGCCGTCGGATCCGACGAGGCGCTTCGGCCTCGACATCGAGGGCTCGACCGATGCGACGGACTGGCTCTCCCTCGATGCGAACGTCACGTGGTCGCACGCGACGTTCGTCGCGAATCACGGCAATGCCGGCGCGGTCGCGCTCGCGCCGCGGTGGATGGGGTCGGGTGGCGTGACCGTTCACGGCAAGTCGAGCTTCATCGCGCTACGCGGCCGCGGCATTGCCGATCGCCCGGGCAACGACGCCGGAACGCTGACCGCCGAGGGCTACTTCATCTTCGATCTGATCGCGGGTCACAGGATCGGCAAGCTCGATCTCAACCTGACGCTCAACAATTTGCTCGATAGTGACTGGCGCGAGGCGCAGTTCGCCGACAGCTCGCGTGTCACGCCGACGGCGGACGTCGTCGAGCAGATGCACTTCACGCCGGGCCTGCCGCTCACCGCGACGTTCACGGCCGCATACGCGTTCTAGTCGGCCGGGTGGTCGTCGAACAGGAACGGATAGTCGACTTCGAGCTTGTCGAGCGTCGTGCGAAACGGCTCGCCCAACGCGAGCACGAGCTCGCAGAGCTTGCGATGGGTCTCGAGCCGGGCAACCGCTTCTTCCGGACCGGCGGGAACGGTGTCCGTCACGGCGACCGCGTCTTCACGACGGACGCGTCGTGAGTCCGCTCGGAAGCGCATCCGCGTGACATTGCGCATCACGCGCGCGAGCCACGGGCGCGGCGGCCGATCCGCATCCGGTGGGGAATGCAGTGCCGCCAAGTAGGTCTCCTGCACGACGTCATCGGCCGAGCTCGATCCCACGAGACGATGTGCGAGCGCACGCAACCAGTCTGCGTGCGTCAGCAATCGCTCGAGGTCTGCGGTCTGGGCCATCGCCCACTACTATGCCGCCGTCACGACAACCGTTGGGTCACGGAAGTCGCTACAGGGAAATCGCGAGGTTCCCCGGATCAAGACCGATAAGGGCGCCAAGGACGGAAGAAGACCTGATCTCGGATGGACGGCGTCATCATCTCCGGTGATTCCGCTGGATCACCAGGTTAGGCGACCGCAGGTTTCAACCCTGCCTACTCAGGGCTCGATGCCGTCACGCGCGAGCTCGGCGGCGGTGGCTTCGGTCGCGAGATCTTTGGTTTCGTACCAGCCCGGATCGCCGGTGAGCTTGTCGCGGATCTTGAGGATCGTGAACATGCCGCCCATCTCGATCATGCCGTGCGGGCCTTTGCCGCCGAGCATCGAGATCGAGTTCTTCGGCTGGGGCATGCGCATCGTCGACATCTCGGACATGCCGCCTTGGCCCATCGTCATGTAGCCGGGAACGACGCGACCGAGCTTCGCGTCGAGATCCGTGGTGTCCGCGCCGACGAGATTCGCCGCGTCGTGGCCCATCTGATTCATCGCGTGATGCGTCATGTGACAGTGCAGCGGCCAGTCGCCGGGGGCGCGGGCGGTGAATTCGATCGTGCGTGTCGTGCCGACCGGAACGAGGACGGCGGTCTCGGGGATTCGTGCGGATGGCGGAATCACGCCACCGTCGGTGCCGACCACCTCGAACACGTGACCGTGGAGATGCAGTGGGTGATGATCCATCGGTCCGAGGTTCGCGAACCGGATCCGCACGAGGTCGCCGACTTCGGCGACGAGGGATTCGGTGGCGGGAAACGACTTGCCGTTGAACGTGAGCACGTTGAAGTCGTTCATCGCGAGCGGATCGGGGCGCGCGGCGCCGATCGGGATCTTCATCTCGTGCGCCATCAGTGCGTAGTCGCGCACGCGGCGGCCTTCGCCGCCTCGAGGATGGACGACGATCATCCCCATCATGCCGAACGCGATCTGCGTCATCTCGTCGACGTGCGGGTGATACATGAACGTGCCGGCACGATCGAACGTGAAGTCGTACTTGAAGGTCTTGCCCGGTTCGATCGGCGCCTGGGTCAGCCCGCCGACGCCATCCATCCCGTTCGGGACGAGGATCGCGTGCCAGTGGATCGAGGTCGGTTCCGGCAGCTTGTTCGTGACGTAGATCCGGACCCGATCACCTTCGATCGCTTCGATCACCGGTCCAGGCGTCGAGCCGTTGTAGCCCCACGCCTCGATCTCGAGGCCGGGCGCGATCACGTGATGCACGGGCTCGGCACGCAGGTGATAGATCTTGATCCCGCCCTTCGTCGTCCACGGCAACAACGATCCGTTCGGCACGGCGATCGCGTGTGCTCCGCCGCGGCCGGGCGGCGGCGCGGGCGGCGCGCCGGTGCGCTGCGCGAGCGACTTGCGGCTGGCGAGTGCGGCCCCCGCTGCGAGCGTCGATGACAACACGTTTCTACGAGTGATCGACATGGGACCTCAGTGAGTGACTTCAGATGCTCGCGGCGCGCGCGCAGACACGGGATCGAGCTGAACACCTCGCCGGAGCGCGGTGACTTCTGCCATCGCATTCGCGTAGCGACGAACCGCGTCGAGGTATTGATGGCCGGCCTCGGCGAGGTCGCGGCGTGCGGCGATCAGCTGGAACGGATCGGCGTCCATCGCGTTGTAATGGAGCAGCGTCTCGTCGACGATCTGCTGGCGGAGCGGCAACACGATGTCGCGAAGGTGGCGCGCTTCGGCATACGCGGCAAGCGCCGCGACCCGTGCCGCCCGTGCGCCGGCGCGGAGCTCGACCGCGATCGCGATCAGCTCGTGATCTGTGCGTTGCTGTTCGGCACGCGCGCGCGCCCGATCGCCGCTGCGTTGATCGAACAGTGGGATTCCTAAGCGAATCGCCGGTCCGACTGCCGCGCTGCTCCGCGAGTCCCAGATCACGGACACGCCGAGGCCGAGCTCGGGCAGAAACGCGCGGAGGTTCTCGGCGCCGAGCCGATTCGCCGCGGCCTCGGCACGTGCGCGACCGCTCGTGAGGTCGAGGCTGGCTGCGACGGCAGCGGTCTCGAGATCGTCGAGCGATGGCGCCGTCTCGGGAACGAGCGGCAACGTCGCGCCGCTCGTCCACTTCGTCTGATCTCCAGATAAGCCGAGTAGCGCATCGAGCGCCTCGCGCCGCGTCTCGACCGCGGCTTCCGCGCGACCGAGATCGAGCCTCGCTTGCTCGCGTGCATCGCGATCGCGCGCTTGCGCGAGATCTGTCGTGTTGCCGGCAGCATACATACGTTCGCGAACGGTCGCGGCCGCGTCTGCGGCATCGAACGCCGTGCGGCGTAGCTCGACTTCGTGCTCGGCTGCGATCAGGTCATCGAACGCGATCTCGACATGCGCCGCGAGTCGCAACACGCTCGCGATCGCATTCGCGCGCGCAGCCGCGAGATCCGCTCGTGCGGCGGCGCGCCGGCGCGGCATCGCGATCACGCCGAGCACGTTCTGCACGACCTCGAGCTCGTACTCGTGGCCCTCTGGTGCTGCTCGCAATTGACCATCGACGTGCAGCGGCCCGAGCGATAGTGCGGATGCGAGCTCGCCACCGGCGATCCCGAGCTCGTCGAACGCCGCGGCCACGCGCGCGTTGTTTGCGAGCGCGATCCTCACCGCGCGCTCGGAATCGAGCGGCTCGGCGAGTAACGCTTGGACGAGCTTCGGATCGCGGCTGACGAGCGGCGCGCCGATCCTACGCGCGAGCTCGGCATCGACCGGTTGACGAAGCTGCGAGGTCGAGGGCACGCAGCTCGCAGCGCATACGATGAAGAGCAGTGCGTGAGTCGATGAATCGCGATCGCGAAACGAACGGGGCACCGTCCCGATCACGACGCGAGACAAACGGGAGACCGTCCCGATCACGACGCGAGACCGACTGGACGCGGCCCCCATCACCGCGATCAACCACAGCGGGACGACGTGACACAAACGGGAGACCGTCCCGATCACGACACGAGACAGGCTGGACACCGTCCCCATGACCGAATGGCGGACGCGAGACAAACGGGACACCGTCGCCATCACGAACCGTGGTGATGGTGATGTTCGGTCGGCTCCGCGGGCTTCGTGCTGGGAAGGCCCTCGTACGTCACGACACCGGGCCGCAGCGCAGGCGGCGCACCCGCGAGCCGACCGCTCGGTGCTTGCGCGCTGGCTGGATGCTGCGCGCCGACAGGTGTTCCGCTGATCGAGCACGCGGTCAGGAGAACGAGCCACGCACGCATCACATGCCCATCTTGCACGTGCCGCCGGTCAGGTGATGGGCGTGCATGCGGAGCTCGTCTCGTACGGATGCCGCGTCCTCGGGCTTCGCCGCGGTGAACGTGACACGCGCGCCGTTCGGGACGTCACTCGCAGCGGCCCTCGCCTTCGAGGCGATCATCATGCCCATCGCTTCGGCGGGGCCGTCGTGCTTGTCGTGCATCGCCGCGAGTGCCGTGGCGCGCTTGCGGACGTCTGCGACATTGCCGGTCGTGACGAATACGAAGGCCGCACCATTGGGTGCATCCTCGACGGAGATCGATGTGCCCGGCACGAGGATCGGGCACGTCGGGTCATCGGCGGGCTTCGCCGGAACCGCCCCTTCCTTGGGAAGCGTGTCCTTGGGCTTGGCGACGGTCGCCGGCGGATTCTGGTTCCCGGAGCCGCCGCAAGCGGCGAGCACGAGCGCGAGCGTGAGGCGCTTCATCGAGGTGGGTATAACATCACGAAGCGTGGGCCGTGCGGCCGCCGACGATCCAGCCGGTGATCGCACCCGCGACGAGGCCGATCACGATGCCGATCGCCCCGCCGAGGCCGGTGGTGCCGCAGCCGAGTAGGCCCGTGAGCGCGGCGGAGGACATGGCCGCCATTGCATAACGCCTGGGCGAATCGTCGAGGGTCGCGCGATAGCCGACGAGAGAACCGACGAACGAGCTGGTGCCGAAGCACACGACGAGGCACGGCAACGTTGGACCCATCACGCAATCAGGACAGCGACCGCCGTGGATCACCGCGAACACGATCGTCGGCGCGACGAGCGGCGGAAGGCCGGCGATCACGCCTGCCCAGCCGCCTCGCCGCCAGGCCCCGCCGCGCCAGCCGAGCACGGCGAGTGTCGCGCCGAGCACGCCGGCGACGAGCCAGGTCGCGTCGGACGTGCGATGCAAGCCGACGGCGGCGAGGCTGAGGCCGGCGGCGATCGCGACGCCTCGCAGCGCGGACATCACGTGCGAGCGCTCGTACGCGAAGCGCGCACGACGCAGAGCGAGATCAGAGCGTTCCATGGCGGGACCTCCACGAGGTGCGCAAGCGTCCGAGCGCGCGCTCGAGTCGCTTGCGAAATGTCGCCGGTGCGAGCATGCGCCGGAATTCTTCGTCATCGGTGATCGATGCGGCGATCACGTCGCGATCGCGCGGAGCGAGGCCCTCGAGCATTTCGATCGCCGCGCGTACGAGCTCGCGTTCCTCCGCGATCGTCGAGCCGTCGATCGTACGATCGGTCGCGCGTTCCGGCGCGGCGGAGTCTTCGGCTTGGCGTTGCTTCCGGCGCCGGGCCGTGCGGCATTGCCAGGTCGTATGGAGTGAGCGCCCACGTCAGCGCATCACGTTCACGATCGAACATCGCGAGCTGGCCGAACAGCTTCACGAGTGCCTCTTGAGCCGCATCTTCTGCGAGCGCGAGGTCACCGAGAAACCGGCTCGCATAGGCGACCGCGATCGGCCACAGCGCCTTGAACAAGGGATCGATGGCCGCGCGATCTCCATCGGCGGCCGCCGACATCCAGCGCTGGATCTCGGCCCGATCCATTGGATCTAATGATGAAGGCCGCTCGGGCAGAACGGGCAGTTCGGGCAGCAGGTGCCCGGACAGCAGTCGGCGCGAACCGCCGGGCTGGCGATCGCGGCGATCGGAATGAGCATGGCGATCGTGAGGCTGATGGCGCGGATGATCTTCATATGCCCCTATAGGCAGAAAGCTGGCTAAGCGTGACAGGCGTCGTAACCCGCTGATTGCACGACGGCAACGAGGCTTGCGAACGTTGCGGAGTCATCGTGGACGACCTTCGCCTCGTCCGGGAGCGTGACCTCGACGGCAGAGACGCCCGGAACCGAACGGAGGGCCTTGTCGACGTGGCGCACGCAGCCATTGCAGGTCATCCCGGTGATGCGCAAGGTGGTGGTCACACGAGCAACGTAGCATCCGTGACCGAACAAACGATAGATCTGCCCGTTCTCGGGATGACGTGCGCGGCGTGCGTGCGGCGTGTCGAGCAAGCGGTCGCGGGTGTTCCGGGGGTCGCGAGCGCCGCGGTGAACCTGCCGCTCTCGCGGGCGCGCATCGTGCTCGATCTCGAGATCGCAACGACGCAGCAGCTCGCCACGGCGATCCGCGAGGCCGGGTACGAGGTGCCTCAGGATCTCTTGGACGTCACGGCGACCGGCGGATCGCGACTCCTCGCGATCGAGCGTGCCGAGCACGAGGAAGCGCGAGGTCTTCGCCGAGACGCGACGATCGCGATCGCCGTGACGATTCCGCTCTTCGCGATCGCGATGACTCACGGGCTCGTCGATCCGATGGCGAGCGTGATCGTGCAGCTCGTGCTCGGTTCGATCGTGTTTCTCGGACCGGGGTTCCGATACGTGCGCCGCGGGTTCGCAGCGGTACGGCACGGCAGCCCCGACATGAATACGCTGATCGCGCTTGGCGCGGGCGCGGCGTGGTTGTCATCGACGGTCGCGTCGCTGCGTTGGCTCGCCGGTCCACGCGATCACATGCCGGAGATCTACTTCGAAGCCGGCGCCGCGATCATCGCGTTCGTGATGATCGGCAAGCTCCTCGAGGCGCGAGCGCGCGCGCGCTTGTCGGAGGCCGTGCGCGGTCTGCTCTCGCTCGCACCGGCAACGGCACGCAAGCTCACCGATCAACGCGAGGTGGAGGTCGATGCCGGGCTACTCGCTCCAGGTGATGTGATCACGGTCAGACCGGGCGAGCGGCTCGCCGCTGATGGCACGATCGTCGAAGGTTCGTCGGCACTCGACGAATCGATGCTCACGGGCGAGAGCATGCCGATCGACAAGGCCGAGGGCTCGCCGGTGTACGCGGGAACGCTCAATCACAACGGTGCGCTGTCGGTCCGGGTCGCTCGCGCCGGTGCGGACACCACGCTGGCGCGGATCGCGCGTGCCGTCGAGGATGCGCAGGGCCAGAAAGCGTCGATCGCGCGCCTCGCCGACCGAGTCTCCGCGGTGTTCGTTCCGGCCGTGCTCGTGATCGCCGGCGGCACGTTCGGCACGTGGCTCCTCGCCGGTACCGACTCCTCGACCGCGCTCGAGCGCATGGTCGCCGTGCTCGTGATCGCGTGCCCGTGCGCGCTCGGCCTCGCAACACCAGCGGCCGTTGCCGTCGGAACCGCGCGCGGCGCACAGCTCGGCATCTTGTTCAAAGGCGGTGAGGTGCTCGAGGTCGCGAGCCGCATCACGATCGCGTGCCTCGACAAGACGGGCACGCTGACGACCGGCAAGCCGACGTTCGTCTCGATCACGCCGGACGCTCCCGAGGTCCTTCGCCTCGCCGCATCGGCCGAGCACGCGAGCGAGCATCCGATCGCACGCGCGATCGTCGATGGTGCCCGGGCACGAGACCTCGTGCTCGAGCGCGCGACCAACGTCACGATCGCGCCCGGCGGCGGCGTCTCCGCGAAGGTCGGCAACCACACCGTCCTGGTCGGCACGCGCGACTACCTCGCTGGGGACGGTGTCAACTTTGACAACCCGCCGGACGCACCGTCCCATGTGTCCGACGCGACCACCGCCGGGAGGTTGCCAGCGCACACGCTGTCGTTCGTCGCGATCGACGGACGACTCGCGGGAATGATCGCGGTCGCCGATCCGCCCGCCGCGGCCGCGCGCGAAACGATCGCGAAGCTCCGCGCGCTCGGCATCGAGCCGGTGATGATCACCGGCGATCGCGAGGAGACCGCACGTCAGATCGCGAGCGCGGTCGGCATCACCCGGATCCACGCCGGCGCTCGCCCGACCGAGAAGGCTGCGATCGTCCTTGCGGAGCGAGCGCGCGGCCGCGTCGGGATGATCGGCGATGGCGTCAACGACGCGCCGGCCCTCGCAGCGGCGGACCTCGGCATCGCGCTCGGATCGGGCACCGACATCGCCGCGGCGGCCGCGGACGTCACGCTACTCCACGGCGGCATCTCGGCGTTGCCCACGGTGTTCGAGCTCGCGCGCGCCACCTTGCGCACGATCCGGAGAAACCTGATCGCGGCGTTTGCGTACAACGTCGTCTGCATTCCGATCGCGGCCGCCGGCCTGCTGTCGCCCGTGCTCGCGAGCGCGGCGATGTCTCTGTCGAGCGTCACGGTGCTCCTCAGCTCGCTGCGGCTCAAGAAATGGCGCTCGCTCGAACGTGGGCCCCGCGCACGAGAATAAGGTACGCTGCGACCGTCGATGGGCGTGCCTCTGCTCGAGATCCGTGACCTGGTGACGGAGTTCCGCACCGAGCACGGCATGGTGCGCGCGGTCGACGGCGTCTCCTTCGAGATCTCCCCGCGCGGCACGCTCGGCGTCGTCGGAGAGTCCGGCAGCGGCAAGTCGGTCACCGCGCTCTCGATCATGCGCCTGATCGCGTCCCCGCCGGGCAAGATCTCCGGTGGCTCGATCACGTACGCCGGTAAGGACCTGCTCGTCCTGCCTCCCGAACAGATGCGCGCGATCCGCGGCAATCGCATCGCGATGATCTTCCAGGAGCCGATGACCTCGCTCAACCCGGTGTTCACCGTCGGCGACCAGGTCGGCGAAGCCGTGCGCCTGCATCAGAAGAAGTCGAAGTCCGAGGCACGGCAGACTGCGATCGAGATGTTTCGGCTCGTTGGAATACCCTCGCCCGAAGACCGCGTCGACGCCTATCCCCATCAGCTCTCCGGCGGCATGCGGCAGCGCGTGATGATCGCGATGGCGCTCGCGTGCAAGCCGGACCTCCTGATCGCAGACGAGCCGACGACCGCGCTCGATGTCACGATCCAGGCGCAGATCCTCGATCTCCTGAAGTCATTGCAGCGCGAGCTCGGCATGAGCATCCTGCTCATCACGCACGATCTCGGCGTGGTCGCCGAAACCTGCGACGAGGTCGTCGTGATGTACGCGGGTCGCATCGTGGAACGGGCTCAGACGCAGGCCTTGTTCGCCGCGCCTCGCCATCACTACACCGCCGGTCTCTTGCGCTCCGTGCCGAGCTACGGCGAGAGCGCCGCGGTCGCGGACGTCGGTTCCCGCTCGCCAGCGTCCGCTGGCTCGCTCCATCGCAGTCGCCTGCAAGAGATCAAAGGCATGGTCCCGAGCCTGTGGGAGCTGCCGAAGGGCTGCAAGTTCGTCGATCGCTGCCCTGCCGCGCAGGACAAGTGTCGCGCCGAGGAGCCCGCGCTCGTTCAGCTCGGCATCTCGCAGGTGCGTTGTCATTTCCCGATTCCAGCCGGCGAGGGCGGATGACCGCGCCACTGGTCCGCGTCGAAGGCGTGTCGAAGCACTTCGCTGCGAAGGTGCCGTGGCCGAAAGCCAAGACGTTGCCGCTGCACCAGCGGGTGTGGCACGCGGTGAGCCGGATGGACGCGTCGGTGCGCGCCGTCTCGGAGGTCGACCTCGAGATCCAGACCGGCGAGACGCTCGGGCTCGTCGGAGAATCGGGCTGCGGCAAGTCGACGCTCGGTCGCACGATCCTGCGGCTGCTCGAGCCGAGCGCCGGCAAGATCTCGTTCGATGGTGTCGATCTCACGAACCTGCCGCAGAGCGCGCTGCGCCCGATGCGCCGCAACATGCAGATGATCTTTCAGGATCCGTACGCCTCGCTCAATCCGCGGATGACCGTCGGCTCTGCGATCGCCGAGCCACTCATCATTCACAAGCTCGCGAAGACCCGTGCGGAGCGCGATGCGCGCGTACACGAGTTGCTCTCGAAGGTCGGCCTTCGTGCCGATGCCGCGGCTCGCTACCCGCACGAATTCTCCGGCGGCCAGCGGCAGCGCGTCGGGATCGCACGCGCGCTCGCGGTCCGCCCGCAATTCATCGTCTGCGACGAGCCGATCAGCGCGCTCGACGTCTCGATCCAGGCCCAGATCGTCAACCTCTTACAAGATCTGCAAGCCGCCGAACAGCTGACGTATCTGTTCATCTCGCACGATCTCAAGATCGTCCAGCACGTCTGCGACCGCGTCGCCGTGATGTACCTCGGCCGCATCGTCGAGCTCGCCGACGCCACGACGCTGTATCGCGAGCCGAAGCATCCCTACACGCAAGCCCTGCTGTCCGCCGTGCCTCGCATCGATCCGAAGTCCAAACGCGACCGAATCATCCTTCAAGGCGACGTGCCGAGCCCGCTCAAGCCGCCGTCGGGCTGCGCGTTTCACCCGCGTTGCCCGGTCAAAGACAAGCCCACCGCGTGCTTCACCGAGCTTCCGAAGCTCCGCGTGCTGGGCAACGGCAGCCGCGCCGCGTGTCACGTCGCCGAGTGACCCCGCGAAACCGCGGTGCACCGAAGAATCAGTCGTCACGACAGTGATACAATTTCTCGCTCATGGAATCCCGCTCCGGGGAGCTGGCGATGCGGCCGTTACCGGCCGTCCTCCTCGATCTTCACGAGGATCTCGCGACCGGTAAGCTCGTGTTGCGGCGCGGCCGCGTGTCGAAGAGCGTCGATCTCGTCAACGGCAATCCGGTCAGCACCGCGTCGACCCCACGCGACGAGACGCTCGGACACTTCCTGGTCAATAGCGGCGTGATCACCGAAGACGAGCATCGCAAAGCGGTCGCGCACGCGGCGACGATCGGAGGCAAGCTCGGCGAGGCGCTCGTCGCGCTATCAACGCTGACCGTCGAGCAGCTGATCGAACAGCTCGGCAAGCAGGCGCGGCACAAGCTCGTGCAAGCGTTGCGATGGCCGCAAGGCGCCTGGCGGTTCGATTCCGCGGACGACGCACTCGAAGGCATGCAGCTCCGCATGGTCGAGGTCGTGCTGAGCGGCCTCCGGGAAACGGCGGTCGAAGATCTCAGTCGGCTCGCGCGTCTCGACGGGCTCAGCTTCGAGCTCACCGATCGTGGCAAGCGACTCCGGCACGAGCTCCGCCGCACGTGGGGCGAGCGTGCGGTTGCCCAGCTCGCGATGGGGACCGCGATCGGCGAGCTCGAAAAGACGTTTGGAGATCGCGCGCAAGCACGGATCGCCGTCGACTCCATGCTGATGTGCGATGCGATCACCACGCAGCACGTCGCGATCGGGCTCGGCTCCGGGCCACCGCGACCCGCAACGACGCAGGCCGTCGGCTCACTATCGTTGCCGCGCACGCGAACGCGGCCCTCGAATCCCGAGGAGCTGTACGACGTCCTGTTCGACGACATCGGCCTCTCCGAGGAGACCGTGCTCGGTGACGGTGGCGCCTCGCCTCTCGACTTCTCGGCCCCCGACGCCGAGATCGACGACAACGACTCGGGCGTCGTCTCGCCGGAGGACATCAAGATCGCGACGAAGGTTCGCGAGCAGGCCGCGGCGATCCGTCAGGTGATCGTCGCCGAGGCACAACGGATCCAAGGCGCCGATCACTACGCGGTGTTGTTGATCGAGCGCGAGACCGATGCCGAAGACGTCGATGCGGCCTATCAGGTGAAGCTGACGCTGCTCGATCGCAACACGTCGAAGGTGACCGAGCCGCGCGACCTCGCAAAGCTCGACGAGATTCGCCATGCCTACGCAGACGCGCACTCGGTCCTGACCGATGCTCGCAAGCGCGCCGCCTACGATCGAGAGCTCGCAGGTGGCGAGCTCGTCCAGGTCCCGCCTTCGATCGATACCGAGCTCAACTTCCGCGGCGCCGAAGAGCTGATGGCGAAGCAGCAATGGGCGCAAGCGATCTCGATCATCAAGACCGTGATCGCGCGCGCGCCGACCGAAGCCGACTATCACGCCGCGCTCGGCTGGTCGGAGTGGAACGCCGGACATGAGCAACCCGCGGCCGCCGACACGGCGCGCCCTCACCTGAACCACGCGCTGTCGATCAACCCCGATCACGCGCGCGCGCACGACTACAAGGGCCGGATCGAATCCGCGCTGCGCACCGACGACGCGAATGCGCTGTTTCACCTCGAGCGCGCGATCGATCTCGATCCCGAGCGCACGGAGGCGATCGCGACGATCGAGAGCTTGCTCGTCGCTCGCGGCGAGCTTCGCCGGCTCGAACGGGTGCTCAAGCGGATGTTGTTCCGGCTGCGCGGGCGCGGCGGCCCGATCGAGGCATCCGCGTGGGCCCGGCTCGCACGGCTGTATCTCGATCACCTCGACGATCCCGCTTCGGCGGCCGCGGCGCTCGGCAATGCGCGCAAGCTCGCTCCGAAGGAGGCCGAGGTCGTGTCGCTGTCGAGCAGGCTCGAGCATCGGCGCAATGCCCTCGAGCCGATCCGCGCCGGCTGGCGCGAGGCACTTAACGATCCGCAGTCGGGTGCGGCGCTCGTTCGCACGACCGAAGCCGCGGGCCACGGTGATGCGGCTTTTCTCGCGGCTTCGACGATGGTCGCACTCGCGACGGCCGACGACGCGATGCAGGAGCTCTACGAGCAGCATCGGGTCCGCACGGTCACGATCCCGACCACGCCTTTGAATCGGGACCAGTGGGCGATGCTGCGTCATCGCGACGACACCGTCGAGCTCGGCGCGTTGCTCGAGCTCCTCGCACCCGCGGTTCACGTCCTCGCGCCGATGACGCTGCCCGATGCGGAGATCGACCCGAGCCAGCGCATCGCCGATACGGATCTGCCACCGACGTTTGCGAAGCTCCGCCGAAAGCTGTGCGATCTGATCGGCGTTCCGCCCGCGCCGGTCTACGCGCGCGTCGAGCTCGGGATCCAGATTCACGTCGTTGCCTGCGAACCTCCGATCCTCGTTGCCGGCGACGAGGCACTCACCGCACTGGAACGCCCGGATCTGGTGTTCAACCTTGCCCGCGCGCTGACGTTCCTGTGGCCAGGTCGAGCCGCCGGCGCTTCACGACCCGGCCGCGTCCTGCGCGCCGTCGTGCTCGCGATCGTGCGTGAAGCATCGGGGACCGAGCTCGGTGCCGACGACCCACTCGCGGTCCAGGCCGCCCATGCAGTGGCTCAGCTCTCCGACGAGACTCGCGCACAAGCACGCGCTTCGGCGCTGCGCCTGTTGTCGGTCTCGGGTGCCGCCGGCCTCAATCTGTCGGTGTGGGCGCGCTCGCTTCCGCGGACCGCCGACCGCACCGCGATGCTGCTCTGCGGCGACGTCCCGGCGGCGTTCGCGGGAGCCAAGGAAGTCGGCGACCTAGACAAGGATCTGGTCGAGTTCGCATACAGCGAAGCGCACGTGTCTCTGCGAAGTCAGCTGGGTCTGTTCCGGGGATAGCCTGCTATATATGGCGGGTGGCGCCCGAGCCCCTCACGAAACCAGATCATCTGCGGCCCGACGCCGTGCAAGGCGACTGGATCGTACGTCACGCGGCCGGCATCGCGGCGCTCGTGCTTGGCGTCGTCAGCTTCGTGATCGTCGCGGTCGCGCAGGAGCCGCTGTGGTCGACCCCCGACTGGCGAATCAGCATTCCGGGGTTCGCGCTCACCGCGCTGGCGTCGAGTGCATCGATCGCGCGACGCGAGCGCGCCTCTCCGCTGTGGCTCCTCGGGCTCGGGCTCGCAGGTGCCGCGCTCGTGCTCGGTTGGTTCCTGATGCTCGCGGTCATCGTCGGCGTCACCGCCCTTCTGATCTTGATCCTTCACTCCGTGATGTGAGGCTGCCATGAACGCACGCGACGACCACGAGCTGATCTACGACTGGAACTCGACGGAGAAGGTCGCGGCGCTGTCGCCGAAGCGCCGCATCCAGTTTCTCGACGAAACGCTGCGCGACGGCATTCAATCGCCTTCGGTCGTCGATCCTTCGATCGGCGACAAGCTGCGGCTCGTCGATCTCGCCAACGAGCTCGGCATCGATACGATGGATATCGGCCTCCCAGGCGCCGGCAAGCGCGCGATCGAAGATGTCACGACGATCGCCGAGCACATTCGCGACGGCAAGCTGCGCGTCAAGGCCTCGTGCGCCGCGCGCACGCATCAGGATGATGTCCAGGCGGTCGTCGATATCTCGCAGCGCGTCGGGATCGAGATCGAGGTGCTGTGCTTCATCGGCAGCTCGCCGATTCGCCAGTATGCGGAAGATTGGGATCTCCAGCGGATGATGAAGCTGTCCGCCGACGCGATCGATCTCGGCCGCAAGTACAACTTGCCTGTCGCGTACGTCACTGAAGATACGACGCGCTCGCGTCCCGACGTGCTGACGAAGCTGTTCACGAACGCGGTCGAGCACGGCGCCTCGCGCCTGATCGTCTGCGACACCGTCGGGCACGCGACCCCGGATGGCATCAAGAATCTGTTGCGGTTCACGCGCAACGTGCTCGACGGAATGGGAAGGCCGGACGTCGGCATCGACTGGCACGGTCACAACGATCGTGGCTTCGGTGTCGTCAATTCGATCTTCGCGATCGAGTACGGCGCCGATCGGATCCACGGCACGGCGCTCGGGATCGGCGAGCGCGTCGGAAATGCCGCCCTGGATCAGATCCTGCTCAACTTGAAGTTACTCGGCGAGCTGCCCGATCACGATCTGTCGAAGCTCGTGCTGTGGTGCAAGACGGCCTCGCAAGCGACGCGCATTCCGATTCATCCGCAGTATCCGCTCGCCGGCACCGACGCGTTTCGCACCGCGACGGGAGTCCACGCCGCGGCGATCATCAAGGCGCACAAGAAGGGTGATGCGTGGCTCGCCGATCGGATCTACTCCGGCGTGCCTGCGGGCATGTTCGGGCGCGAGCAAGAGATCGAGATCGGTCACTACTCGGGCGAATCGAACGTCGTCTACTGGCTCAAGAAACGCGGCTACGATCCAACGCCGGAGCTCGTCGCGGCCGTGCTCGGCGCCGCGAAGCGCGGCAACCGCGTGCTCACCGACGACGAAGTCGTCGCGGTGATCAAAGCGCAAGGCTAACCAGCGTTCGCGATCGGCCAGCGCTTGCCCGTGGCCTCGAGCGCGAAGCCATCGCCTGCTTCGACGATCCGCTCGGCGACGGCGTGATACGCGGGCCCCGCGATCCGGCCGCGAAGCTTGCCGAGTGCGGTCGTGTACAGCGCGTGATCGGCGGCCTGCCGAAGGGATCCGTACGCGAGCTCCTCTTCGCGATCGTCGTCCCACAGCACGAAGCAGCGATCGCCTTGCCAGTGCGCCGACTTCGCGCGCAGGTGAGCGTCCTCGACCTCGACGTAGGCGTAGCGCTTGTCGTCGAGCCGCACGATGTCGCGGCCGTCGGGCAGGACATCGAGCCAACGCAGGAGCGCCTGCCGCAAGCGGGGGTGGGACACCGTGGCCCCCTCGTGCCAGAACGTGCCGCCACGATCGAGCCGGAGCCCGATCGCGCGCATCTTCTCGATCATCTCGGGCGTCAGCGTGCCCGCATGCACAGGCTCGCTCGATCTCGGGTCCATGCCCGAACTATGCACCCGTTACGAAAGGCGCGTGATCCGGTCTTTCGTGAGGAGCTTTTGTTTCTTCAGGCGAGAGACTTCCGCTTGTTCTGTCGGAGTCAACGCCCGCCGCTTTTCGAGTTGGCGTAGCTCGTTATCCAGGCGGCGGTGTTCGGCGGTCAATTCTGCAAGCAGACTCTGTTTGTCGACCTCAGTCGTTGTGCTCACTCGTCCTCCCGAGCTGTTTGCTGCCAACCCCTAAACGATACGCTGCCGATCGTGGCGGGGCAACGGCGCTCACGGAACGTCGTACACGAGCGCGTATCTCAACGAGACCTTCATGTTGCGCACGGCGATCGAGGCATTGACGTCCGTAAATGTCGTTTGCGCACCGTGAAACATCGGCGTGGTCGTGTTGTTGACGAGGCAGCGGCCGTTCTTCGTCGAAGACGGTTCGCGGGTCAGCGTCATCGTGACGACCTCGTTGACCATGATCGGCTGTGCCAGGTTCGTCGACATCAGGTCTGTCTTCTCGACATCAGTGGCCGCTTCGTCGAACGGATCCCCGGGCGCCATCCCGATGATCCGGCAGGTCCCGCTGTTGCTCGGATACGCGATCGTGATCTCGACCGCGTTGTTCGCCGAACTATCGGTTCCGTAATCGAGCACGGTGAAGCCGATCGCGATCGTCGGGGCGCTCAACATCTCGATGCGCGACAAGAGCGCGTTCGTCGCATCGGGGGCGGCGGTGCTGTCGAGCGCGCTCTCGGTCGAGCGCCAGTGGGCCCCGGAATCCGGCGTCCACGTGTAGCTCGTACCGTCGAAGTAGTCGGCGAACACGAGATGATCGCCGGGTGTCGTTCGGTGCGGATCACAGACATCGCCGATGCCATCGTGATCTCCGTCGTCGAGTTGATCCGGGTTGTAGATCGTCGGACAGTTGTCGAGCGTGTTGTCGATGCCGTCTCCATCCTCGTCGTACATGAGGAAGGCGTCGGGAGCGGGCGTGTGGAGGTCTTGCAGTCCGAACACGCTGTCGCATGCTGCGAACACGAGTGCACTCGCGAGGACGAATCCGACCCTCCCCATCCCGCAGATTATCGTCCTCGCGGGCAATCGAGATCGATTGGCGAAAATACGTACGCGGCAAACGCGTGAGCGGGGACACGGCTAACGCTTGCGCAACGCCCCCGGGATGCCGTCGGGATACTTGAGCTCGGCCTCCGCCATGCGGATATACGCGGGCGATCCCGTCGTCACGACGTCGACCCGAGCGCCGGCGAGCGCCAGGCGTGCGACCGCTGCCGCCGAAGGTGTCGCGTGCTGCCAGCGATCGGCAAACGGCGACAGCTCGGGATGAACGGCGAGTGCATCGCCGACAAATCGCGCGGGCTCGCCGAGCGTCGCGATCCACGCGGCGAGCTCCGCGGGCGGCAACACGCGCTCGGGTGCGGCGAGCACGCCGTCGCGATAACAGCCCGCGAACACTTCGCCGCGGCGCGCATCGAGTACCCCGATGACGAGTCCCGCGCCACCTTCGCTGGCGAGCGCGGCGAGCGTCGATACGGCCCACAGGGGGCGCTTCGCGGCGAAGGCGATACCTTTGGCCGTCGCCATGCCGATCCGCAAGCCGGTGAACGACCCGGGGCCAGCACCGATCGCGATCGCGTCGAGCTCGGTGGGCGCGACGCCCGCTTCGCGGCAGAGCTCATCGATCACGACGAGCAGGTCCGCCTTGCGGCCGGCACTGTCGTGCGTCGCGCCGGCGAGGACGCGAGCGTCTTCCACCAAAGCGATGCTCGCGGTCAGCGTCGCCGTATCGAGCGCGAGGACCTTCACGGCCAGAGATGTTTCAAGACGTCGTTTCGCGACGCGAGGATCGTGATGAGGATGATGACGAACAGGCCGACACTCTGAACCCTGCCGCGCGTCTTCGGCGAAAGGCGTTTGCGCGTCGCGCCCTCGACGGCGAACACGAGTAAGTGGCCGCCGTCGAGCATCGGGATCGGAAGCAAGTTGATGAGGGCAAGGTTGACACTGACGAGCGCCAGCATCAGCAAGAAGCTGTCCCAGCCCTGATTTCCTGACACGGAGGCGATGCGATAGACCGTGAACGGGCCGCCGACATCGCCACCGAGGATCTTGAAGAAGCCGGTGACCATCGTCGTGATGGTGTCGCCGGTGCGCTCCAGCGCCTTACTCAGCGCGTAACCGAAGCGGCCCTCGATCGGCAGCATCGCGCCGGTTCCGCGATCGACGTCATTGCGTGCGCCGAACACGAGGCGCGTGACGGTGTGATCGTAGTCGTCGAGCTGTTTGCGCTGGACCTGCGTCAGCTCGGCTGTCAGCGTCTCGGTCCTCGGACCTGCCGCGCGCTTCCACGCGAGCTTGAACGTCTTCGCCGGCTCCGCCTGCAGTCGTTGATCGAGATCGAGCCAATGCACGACGGGCTTGTCGTCGAGTGCGACGATCAGGTCTCCCGGTTTGAGGCCGGCACCGTCGGCCGGAGAGCCCGGATCGACGTGCGCGACGAACATCTCCGCGCGCTCGAGGCCGGTATAGGTCTGGCGCTTGAGCGTTGGATCGATCTGGGTCTCTGGAACGAGATCCGCGAATCCGGCACCGAGCAGCTGGATCTGCGGCACGCCGGGCACCTCCGAGCCACGGAAGTACACGAGGCTCGTGCGCCGCGCGAACCGGCCGAGGTGATGCTGGACGTCGCTCCAGTTGTGAACCGGTTGACCGTCGACGCTGATGATCAGATCGCCCGTGCGCAAGCCGGCGCGGGCGGCAGGCGATTGCTCGTCGATCACGCCGACGAGCGGGACGAACGGCGCATGCGTGATCCCGACCCGGCCTTGCATCGAGATCTGGCCGTCTCGGTAGCGGACGACGTCTTCGATCGGCGTCAGGTAGCGTTCGAAGACCTTGCCGTTACGTGACACCCGCAGATGCAGCTCTTTACCGGGCGCGCTGCGCACGGCGGTCTCGATCTCTTCCCAGTAACGCACTGCGCGGCCGTCGATCTCGATCACTCGATCGCCGGGCTCGATGCCGGCGCGGGCGGCGGCCCCGCCGTCGAGCACATCGCCGATCACGGCTGCCGGTAACACCGTGTGCCCGGCGAAGAACGCGAAGTAGATGATGATCGGCAGCAGCAGATTGGCCGCCGGCCCGGCAAACACGACCACGAGCCGCTGCCACAACGGTCGGCTCGCCAAGCTCCGGCCGGTATCGGCCTTGGAGGTCGTGTCGCCTTCGACGCCCAGGATCCGGACGTAGCCGCCGAACGGAAACACCGCGATCTGGTACTCGGTCTCGCGCAGCTTGACCCGGACCAGCGGCCGGCCATACCCGAACGAGAACCGCAACACCTTGACGTCCAGCAGCTTGGCGGCCGTGAAGTGGCCGAGCTCGTGGACCACCACGAGGACGCCAACAAGCAAGAAGAAATACAGAATGGACATGCCGGGCCCAACCGCCGACCGACGCTATAGCAGAACTGCTATCCTGTTCCCACGTGGCTTCGAAGTCTGCCCACGACAGCCTGTCGACGACGCCCGAGGACATCGAGGAAATGCTCGATGTTCTCGATAAGACACTCGATCGCCTGAAGGTGTTGTACGAGCAGTACTTCCTCGGCATCCAGAAGTCGGCGCCCGCGTACCTCCACACCGACGTCGAGCGGAAGCTTCGCGATCTGACCCAGATCTCGATCCGCAACACCGGGCTTCGCTACCGGTTCGCGACGCTGCAGCAGAAGTTCGGCTCGTATAACTCGTACTGGCGACGCACGCTCCGGCAGATCGAGAACGGCACCTACGGCCGCAATCTGTCGAAGATCGGCCGCGAGGCCGCGCGCAGCGGCGAGGCGATTCCCGAGGAGATCCTGGCGGCAATGCCGAAGCGGATGCGGGAGCAAGTCGTTCGCGACCGCGAGCTGGCCCTCGCGACGAATGCGCGTCGCAAGGCTGCCAAGGGCGAGGAGCTCAGCGACGAAGAGCTGCTGACGCTCGCTCCCGAGGCGGCAACGCCCGAGCTGCCGCCGGAGCCCGACGAGGATGACGGACCGGCGATGATCTCGGAGCCGACGGAGCTCCGGCGCAGTCTCAAGACCCGCGGCGGCGCACACGTGATCGACGACAGCGACGAGACGATGGATCTCGACTCGTTCTTTGCATCGGTCGAGCAGGAGAAAGAGCCGGCGGTGCCTGTGCAACGCGCCACCCCCGTTCCGACGGGCGCCGCGCCGCCGGCAAATCCTGCCGCTCGCCAGACGGGCGCGGTGCCGCCGATCGCGGCTCGAGCGACGGGCGCAGTGCCGCCGGCAAATCCTGCCGCTCGTCAGACAGGCGCGGTGCCGCCGGCGAATCCTGCGGCTCGGCAAACCGGCCCGGTACCGCCGGCAAATCCTGCCGCTCGCCAGACGGGCATCGTGCCACCGACGAACCCCGAAGCCGCTCGCCAGACCGGGCCGGTGCCGTCGACGAATCCTGCAGCTCGCCAAACCGGCGTGGTGCCGTCGACCCATCCAGGAGCGGCCGGCGCGGCGCCGACCCATCCATCAGCGGCTCGACCGCCGGGCGTGGTGCCAGCAAATCCCGCAGCTCGTCAGACCGGGCCGGTGCGCGTACAGCCAGATCCGGACGCAGCTGCACCAGATCCTGTGGCGGCAGCAGCAGCGGCTCGCCAGACGGGACCCGTGCGCGTTCAGCCGGATCCGGCGCAAGCCGCCGCGCGCCAAACCGGACCGGTGCGCGTGCCCGTTCCGCCGGGAACGCAACCGGGCACGCAAGCGCCGCCATCTCGCCAGACCGGACCGGTTCGCGTTCAGCCCGATCCAGCGCAAGTCGCGAGTCCCAGCGACGCTCGACAAACCCAGCCCGTGCGCTTCCCGTCGCAGCCGGGCACGCAGCCTGTGGCGCCGGTGCCGATCCCGTCGCGCCAGACGGGGCCCGTCGCTGTCCTGCCGGAAGCGCCTCAAAACAGCGAGCCGGCGATTCGTCCGCCGGCGTCTCGGTTTCCGGCTCAAGACGGGACGACCCCGGGCGTCGCCGCGGGACCTCGCCCAGGGATTCCCACCCCGGCGGTGGGGATCGGCGTGGTTCCCAAATCGCCGGCGGCGATCGGTCCCAAGCCCTTGGTGCCCGCGCCACCGGCCGCCGTGAAGACGGCGATGCCGGCGATGCCGGCGTTGCCGAAAGTGCCGGCGCCGAACGCCCCGTCGCAGAACGTCCGGCCAAATCCGATCGCGCCCGGAGCAGCGGCCGCGTATGGAGCGGTCGAGGTCGAGTCGATGTCGGGTCCGTTCGCGCGCGAGCCGCGCGCTGAACCAGCGCCGCCGGCAAAACCCGCGGCAGCTCCGCAACCCGAGCCGGCGAAATCCGCAGCCGCGTCCCCAAAACCGGCGACCAGGCCGACGCCACGACCGCAGCCGCGTCCGGAGCCGGGTCCGCCGCAACGTCCACCGCCGGGGATGACCGATGCGGATGTCAACGCGCTCTACGCGAAGTACGTCAAGGCGAAACAGATGGTCGGGGAAGACGTCGGGCCGGGAGGCCACGCAAAACTCCTGAAGACGATCAATCAGCAGGCTCCGAAGATCATGGAGCAGTACAAGGCGAAGGCCGTGGACTTCTCGATCGTCGTCAAGGACAACCAAGTCATCATCCGCGCTAAGCCTAAGACATAGGTCATGTCGTATCGCGCGGAGTTTCGTTGCATCGCGGGTTGTGCCGGCGCGTACCCACTCGATCAGGTGATCTATCGCTGCCCGACGTGCGGCGACTTGCTCGAGGTCGTCCACGATCTCGAGGCGCTGCGCGCAGTGTCGGCCGCGCAATGGAAGCGGCTGTTCGGCGAGCGGTTTCGTTCCGTCGACGAGCCGTGGGGATCTGGCGTGTGGGGCAAGCACGAGTGGGTCGCGCCGCAGCTCGATCCGGCGAATATCGTCTCGATGCTCGAGGGCGGCACGCATCTCATGAAGGTGCCGGCCTACGCGCAGGAGATCGGGCTCGGCGACGTGCGCGTCAAGCAATGCGGTACGTCGCACTCCGGCTCGTTCAAGGATCTCGGGATGACCGTGCTCGTCTCGATGGTGAAGCAGATGATCGCGCGCGGGCGGCCGATTCGAGCGATCGCGTGCGCGTCGACGGGCGATACCTCGGCCGCGCTCGCGGCCTACGCAGCGGCCGCGGGGATTCGGGCGGTCGTGATCCTGCCGCGCGGCAAGATTTCGACCGCGCAGCTCGTGCAGCCACTCGCGACCGGCGCGCTCGTGCTCGCGATCGACACCGACTTCGACGGCTGCATGAAGCTCGTGCAAGAGCTCGCGACCAAAGAAGGCGTCTATCTCGCGAACTCGATGAACTCGCTCCGCCTCGAAGGACAAAAGACCGTCGCGATCGAGATCGCGCAGCAGCTCGGCTGGAAAGTCCCCGACTGGGTCGTGATCCCGGGAGGCAACCTCGGCAATGTCTCGGCGCTCGGCGCGGGCTTCGAGCTGATGCTCGAGCTCGGGCTCGTCGACAAACGGCCGCGGATCTGCGTCGCGCAGGCGGCACATGCGAGCCCGCTGCACGCGAGCTTCACGCATGACTGGGCCGCGCTCGAGCCGGTCAAAGCCAAGCAGACGCTCGCGTCGGCGATCCAGATCGGCAATCCGGTCAGCTTCAAGAAGGCGGTCCGCGCGCTGCAGAAATTCGAAGGCGTCGTCGAGGTGGCGACGGAAGCAGAGCTCGCCGACGCCTCTGCGCGCGCAGATCGCAGCGGCCTGTTCACGTGCCCGCACACCGGCGTCGCGCTCGCAGCACTCGAGAAGCTCGCGGCACGTGGCGTGATCACCGCCGATCAGCGCGCGGTCGTGATCTCGACCGCGAGCGGGCTCAAGTTCACCGACTTCAAGGTCGGCTATCACGAAGGCAAGCTCGCCGAGGTGCCGCAGCCGCGATTCCGCAACACGCCCGTCGAGCTCCCCGATCGTTACGACGCCGTCCGCGATGCGCTCCTCCGCGGGCTCGATCGCTAGGGGTCAGGCCCAAAAGACAGCTGATTACGATGTGTTGGGTACATCGCTGCGAATAGACTCGGACATCTGTCGCGCAGTGGAACCTTTTCCAACTTCGCGGGTGATACGGGATGACGATGCACGCCGCGGCAGCCCGGACGTCCGGACCGATCGACGAGCTGACGCTCAAGCGAGCGCAGCGCGGCGATCAGCGCGCGTGGCGAGATCTGATCGACCGTTACGAGCAGCCGGTGCATGCGCTGATCTATCGGCTGCTCGCAGGGCGGGCACGGCATCGTGCGCCCGACCTGACGCAGGAGACGTTCGTGCGCGTGTTGCGCGCGCTGCCTCGCTTCGATCCAGGTGGGCCGGCAACGCTCAAGACGTGGATCCTCACGATCGCGACGCGGCTGACGCTCAACGAGATGCGGCGTCCGGATCCGGTCGCGCTCGAATCCGAGCCGCAAGGTGGTGATCGCGCGGATGCAAACGCCGAACGTGCGCGCCTCGGCGCTGCGATCGCTGCGGGCGTCGGCGCATTGCCGGATGGTCAGCGTGCGGTGTTCGTGCTGCGCGAGTATCACGACCTCGATTACGCCGAGATCGCCGGTGTGCTCGAGCTAGACGTTGGAACGGTCAAGTCGCGCCTGTCACGCGCGCGTGTGGCATTGCGCGAGTATCTCGTCGCGGCATTGCCAGAGCTCGGAGGTCGGTAATGGAGACGAACGAACCAGACGACAAGCTCGCTAACTTCGATCTGTCGGCGTGGGAAGTGCCGGCAGTACCGAGCGTCGCCGATGCAGTGCTCTCGCGATTGTCCGAGTCCGCGGCTGCAGTCGCCGTCGAGGGCACCGAACGTCCGCGACGGAAGTGGTCGATCGGCGCCGCTGCGGCGGTGCTCGTTGGCAGCGCGGCCGCCTTCGCTGTCGTCGTCGAGCGCGGCGCTCACCATGCCGGTGCGGATCACGGAGAGCTCGTCGCTTCGAAGGCGCAGCATCTCGATCTCGATACGGTGACCGTCGACCTTGATGCGAGCGCGGCTATCTCGTGGAAGCGCGATTCTAACGCGCTCGTCGTCCAGCAACGCGGCGCCGCCACCTGGCACGTCGCCGGCGGTGACAAGCTTCGGATCGAAACCGGCGCCATGTTGGCGCCGGTGGAAGCGACAGGCGCGAGCCTGCGCGTGGAGACCCACATGAATCGTTCGGATGCGCGCTTGATCGGCGCCGGTGTAGTGACTGCGGTGACGGCGGCGTTGGTCACCGTCGTGGTCTATGAAGGCCACGTCAAGGTCGCCGCGAGCAACCAGACGGTCAGCGTCGAGCCTGGCACGACCGTCGAGATCCGTCCGAATCAGCCGCCGACGCCACCGGATCTGGTCGGTGCCGACGATGAGTTGCGCGACCTCCAGGCGAAGCTCGAAGTGCTCGAGGATGAGAACGCCAAGCTGCGCGAGCAGGCAGTCGCGGGTGGCTCGTCCAACTCGTGCGACGAGGTGTCGTGCGTGCTGACCAACTACGCGGCCTCGTGCTGCGCGAAGTTTCGCATCCATCCCGACGAGCTCGATGCCGGGACGGTCGCCGCCGCGGTCAAGAAAGTCGTACCCGACGTCCACGCCTGCGGTGCCGGCACGGTCACCGGAAAGATCGTCGTCAAGTTCACGATCGACACCCACGGCAGCCCCGACAAGGTCGACGTCAGGTTCGACGACGCGGTCGTCCCGGATGCATCGAAGTTCGCCACGTGCGTTGCCGGTGCGGTCTCGAAAGCGAGGTTTCCTGCTCTCCGTCGGCCGCAGGTCGTGCGGTTTCCGTTCGTGTTCGACGATCGCAAGGTGAGCACGACCTGCGACGCAGCCGCCCTCGCCGAGCGCGGCAAGGGCGAGGTCAACACCGGCGCGTTTGCGGCGGCAATCGCGAGCTTCGAGGCATCGCTCCAGTGCAAGCAAGACCCAGTCGTCGACAGGCTCGCTTTCATGGCGGCATGCCGCGCAAAGAACGTCGCAAAGGCGAAGCACTACTACGGCAAGCTCCCGCCGCAGACTCGAGACACGTTGATCGAGATTTGCATCGCCAGCGACATCGATCCAAGAACCGCGGTTACGGACTCCGTATCGCCGAAACCCGCGTGCGATGCAGACGCTCTCGCGGACAAAGGCCGAAACAATATTGACGTCAGCGCCTTTGCCGCCGCACTCGCGAACTTCGAGGCGTCCCTCGCGTGCAAGCCAGACCCCTCCGTCTACAAGCTCGCGTTCATGGCCGCGTGCCGCGGGTCAAACCTCGCGAAGGCGAAGCAGTACTACGGCAAGCTCCCGACCAAGACTCAGGAGACCATGGTTCACATGTGTCTGATCAACAAGATCGATCCGCGCTCGGGCGACGTGCCCGCGGGCTATCCGCCGGTCATGGCTGCCTGCCAGCCGCAAAGCTCCTATGACCCGTTTAACAGCACGCCGATGTGCCCCGATTCGGGCACGCCGCAACCTGCTTCGACCGACAAGTCCGGGTACCTCGCGGTGATGTCGCGGCCCGCTGCGAAGATCCTCATCGACAATGTCGACACCGGCCTCACGACGCCGATCACGCGGCTCCCGCTGACGCCCGGCAAGCACAGGCTGACGTTCGTCATCGACGAGAATCGCTATACCTATGCGATCGTCATCAAGGCCGGCGAGACGCTCCGCATGACCAAGTCGTTCGAGTAGCGAGCTTCGTCACGCGGCCCCTGCCTTGGTCGTGATATGCCAGCCCTCGATGAGGGCTCTGCGCTTTGGATTCGCATTCGTGCTGGTCGCCTGTGGTGGCGGCAATCAAACCACACCCGATGGCGGCGTCTCGACCGACAACTGCACGTACCAGCCGCTGACACCGACCGCGCACGCGGGCGGCACCGTGACGGCGGCCGCGCTGCAGGCCGGCGCTGCCGACAACGTCCTCGACATTCCGGTGGGCACGGCGCTCGGCGGCTACACGGCGCGCGCGGGCTTCCTCGGCTCTGCCGGCGTCGTCGATGCGCGCAAGGTGAAGATCTCCGGAACGTTCAATCCCTCGATCGGTGTCGAGGCCGCGCCGCGTGTCAAAGCGATCGCGCTCACCGCCGGTCCGGAGACCGTCGTGTTCCTCAAGGTCGACATGATCTTCGTCTACGAAGGCATGCTCTATGACCTCGAGCAGCGCCTCGGGCCCGAGTACGCGGGCAAGGTGATCATCACGTCGTCGCACAGTCACTCGTCGTGGGCGCAGTTCACGGGCAACGGCGCGATCAAGCTCGGCTCGGGCCAGCTGCGACAGATCGTCTACGATCGCTATCTCGAGACGTTCGAGCGCACCGCGCGTGATGCGCTCGAGGCACGGAGACCGGCGAAGCTCGGCGTGTTCGTCGACACGAGCTTCGATCCGCAGAATGTCGTCAACCACGATCGCCGTGGCGAGAACAACATGCTGCCCGGCGGAAACAAGAAGGACGATCACCTCGTGCTCCTCCGGATCGACGGCACCGACAACGTCCCGATCGCGATCCTGCCGATCTTCGGCGAACACGGCACGCTCAACGGCGAGGAGAATCCGCTCGCGTCGAGCGATGCCCCGGGCGCGCTCGAGCGCGGGCTGCAAGAGCAGTTCGATACGAAGGTCGTCGTCATGCACGTGCAGAGCGCAGGCGGCGACAACTCGCCGTCCGGTCACGGCGGCATCGATTGCAACGTGAAGCCCGGGGCGCCGTCGGATCCCTGCTTGTCGTGGGCCACCGAAGAAGGTCACGGCCGTGGTGCCGCGCCGATCCTCTACGCAGCGTGGCAAGCCGCGGGCGCCGCGATGCGCGACACGATCGAGCTCGAGATGCTGACGCGCTCGATCGAGACGGGGCCCTATCCGGACACGTTCAAGCTGCGCGATGGCGCGCTGACCTACGCACCTTTCGATCTGACGCGCACGCCCGACGGCAAGATCTACGACGACGCCGGCAAGATCATCTCTCCGATCGACGAGTTCAACGCACCCGTCGGCGCTGGGCTGTGCGAGAGCGCCACGGCGATGTTCCCGGCGGCCGCGATCGCCGGCACGGATGGCCTGCTTCCCTACGGCTCGTGTCTGCGCCTCGACGTCGCGGGATCGATCCTGGGAGATATCTTCAAGATCGACTTCGGCCTCGACGACTCTCACCCGATCTGTCAGACCACGCGCACCACGATCTCGGCGTTGCGCCTCGGCGATTACGTGATCGGCACGATGCCGGGCGAGCTCACGGTGATGCTCGCGCAGTACCTTCGCGACAAGTCGCCGGTCGGCGCCGATCACACGATCCTCGTCGGCTACTCGCAGGGCCATGTCGGCTACATGCTCGAGCCCGAAGACTGGCTGCAGGGCGGCTACGAGCCGAGCGTCACGTTCTGGGGCCCGCTCGAGGCCGAGTACATCGCGAATCGCTTGCTCGAGCTGATGCCGCTCGCGATGACACCGATGCGCGAAGACGGCACGACCGCGAGCGCGACCCGCGTCGCCACCGCGACGATGGTCGATGGCCTCGACATCGATGATCCTGCACCGATGGCCGGCACGGTGCCGGCGACGGTCCCGGTCGACACCTGGGCGCGCACGGGACATCCGGCGCAGGCGCAGCCCGCCGCGCAGATCGCACGCGTATCCGGAACCGCGACGTTCGTGTGGCTCGGCGACGATCCGAACGTCCAGACGCCGCACGTCACGCTCGAGCGCGAGACCATGCCTGGCACGTACACCCGGGTTGCGCGGCGCAGCGGCCGGGTCGTCGACGATGTCGAAGTCACGATCGCGTACACGCCCGAACCGCTGCAGCGATCGGGACCGCAGACCCATGTCTGGGTCGCCGAATGGCAAGCGGTGCCATGGCAGGGCGCCGTGGGCTTCGACTCGCTCGACGAGCGCGGCGGCGTGCCGCTCGGCAATTATCGGTTTCACGTCGACGGCAAAGGCTGGACGCTCGACAGTCAGCCGTTCCAGGTAATCGCCGGTGGGCTCGTTCCAACGGCGATTCGCGGCTCGACCATCCAGATCACCGCGCGCTGGCATGCGCCGAAGGGCTGGCGCCTGATGGACATGAGCCTGGCGTCGAATCAGCCGGTGCCCGTGAGGTCGCAGGCCGTGACCGTCGATCTGCTCAGTGCGGCCAACGCGACCCTCAGCACGACCACGATGAATACGGACGCCAACGGCTCCGTCTCGATCCCCAATAACGCCCTCGCGACCTCCGCACGCGTGATCGATCGGTTCGGAAATACCTCGACCGTCCCAATTCAGTAGCGGTCCGACCACGTGGCGAGCGGGGCCCAGCGGACACACCTCCGTCGCGAGTGTGATGTCGTGGACACGCCTACCTTGGCGGAATTCGCCACGTGGCGTGGGTTTGCGCGGCAGGGTGCACTGGTCCTCTGCTTGCAGCCGGTACGCGCGTGCGTTCGTTCGTCGTCATCACCCTGCTCGCTCTCGTCGCCGGCGTTGGCGTGGTTCGCCACCTCCCGGAGAAACAGGCGGATGCCGCCACTCACTCGGGCCGGCCGCAAGAAGTTCAAAGCGTCGCGCTCGATGGGCACGGCAATCTTCCGATCGCGGCGCTGCGTGGCGTGCTGTCGACACGCGCCGGTGACCAGGTCGATCCCGCCAAGCTCGCGCACGATCGCGATAGCCTCGAGGCAGTTCTTGTCGCGCACGGTTATCTCGATGCCAAGGTGAAGGCTGCCGAGGTGATGTACGACGCCGGTGAGAGTGCGTTCGTGATGTTCGAGATCTCGCAGGGCCGGCTCTTTCATGTGCGATCGGTCGCGGTCAGCGGCACCGCCGCCCGCGAGTCCGGCTTTGTCACGATCATCAAAGGCGACGTGCTGGTCGCCGACCGCGTCGAGCGAGCGCGTACGGCCCTCGCGGATCGGCTGGTCGCACGGGGCAAGCTGGGCGCGGTCAGCGTCAAGCTGCACACCGACGAGAGCGCAGCGACCGTCGACGTCGAGCTCTCGGCGCGCTAACTCGCCCCTTCGGCATTTCGGAGTAAGCTGTCCGCGTGGGAACGGTCGATCAGACCATGCCTGCGCTGTTCGCGCCCGCGTCCGGCGTGGAGGAGACCTACGTCCCACTCGCGCAGCTCGGCGTCGGCTCCGATGGCGTCGCGGTCCTCGCGCGCAAAGGTGAACGGCTCGTCGAGCTGTTGCAGCTGAGCTTCGGACCGTCGTCGGCGCGGTGGCCGCTGCTCGAGCATCGTCTACGCGCGGTCGGCGCCGTCGATCATCCCGCGATGCGCGCCGTCCTCGCGTTCGAGGCCGCGCCGCCGACCGTGATCCTCGAAGGCGACAGCTCACCGCCGCTCGCGGAGCTGATCGAGCAGGCATCGGTCGACCTGACTCGCGCGATGAACATCGTCGGCGAGCTCGCGCGCGCGGTCGCGGCCGCACATCACGTCGGAATCGTGCACGGCCGGATCGATCCGTGGAGCGTGCATGTCGGTGCCGGCGATCACCCGCGCCTCGAGCTGACCGGATTGCAGATGCGGCCCGCGACTCATCCGTGGACGACCAAGTGCGTCGCACCCGAAGCGGTCGACGGCTTCGCGGACGCGGCGGCAGATGTCTATTCGATCGGCGCGTTACTCGAGCTGTTCGCGAGCGCCGGGAAACGTGACGTGCCCGAAGGCGTCCGCACGATCATCAGCGACGCGACGGCGCAAGATCCGGAAGCGCGGCCGACCGCACACGAGCTGGTTCGCAAGCTGATCGGCGCCGGCACGGTCGTCGCGCGGAGCACGCTGATGTCGCGCGAGATGGCAGCGGTGGGCCCGCAGCGCCCGACGATGGGCCTCGCGCTCGGCCGGTTCGAGCTGACCAAGCAGCTCGGTGCCGGAGCGATGGGCGAAGTCTGGGAAGCGCGCGATACGACCGGCGGTCCGAGCGTCGCGATCAAGTTGCTCAAGCCGGAGATCGCTGCGGATGCCGAGCTGCTGCGCCGGTTCCGCAAGGAAGCGCGCGTGCTCGCGAAGGTCGGTAGTCCGTTCATCGCGAATTACATCGACCTCAACGAAGATCACGGCCTTCATTACCTCGTGCTCGAGCTCGTGACGGGCGGCAGCGTCGCCGGCGCGATGCGCAGGCTCGGCAAGCTTCCCGAGCGGCTCTCGCTCGGCGTGATCGCCGATACATGCCGCGCACTCGCGGAGCCGCATCGTCTCGGTATCGTTCACCGCGACATCAAGCCCGACAACCTGATGTTCGTCCGCGAGGGCATCGAGCTCGAAGCCAATCCGCTCGGCCAACTCGTCAAGCTCGGCGACTTTGGCATCGCGCGGCTCGTCGAGCACACCGGTCCCGAAGGCTCGACGCGCGAAGGCACCGTGCTCGGGACCCCCGAGTACATGGCACCGGAGCAGTGCCAAGGCGCGAGCGTGACGCCTGCGACGGATGTCTATGCGCTCGGCTGTTGCCTGTTCGCGTTGATCGCCGGGCGCCCGCCGTTCGTCGCGCGCGAGGACAATCAGATGGCCGTGATCCTCGCGCACCTCGGTGAGGTGCCGCCGCGGCTCGACTCGATCGAGCCCGAGGTCAGTCCGGCCGTCGCCGATCTCGTGATGCATTGTCTGGACAAGGATTCGAACCGCCGCCCGCAAGATGCCGCCGAGATGCTCGCGACGATCGAGCGCCTCTGCGATGGCGTGGCAGCGCTGATCACGGCGCATCCGGCACCCCCGATCGTGCGCGCGGGCGCGGTGCAGACATACTCGTTCCATTGGGACCTGCAATGCTCGCCGGACGTGTTGTGGCCGTTCGTCTCCAACACCGAGAAGATGAATCGCGCGACCGGCCAAGCACCCGTTCGGTTCGAGATCGAATCGATGGGCGCGAAGAGCGCGACCGGCTCGGCGACGACCGGTCATCAGCGCGTCGCCGGCATGAACCTCAAGTGGCGAGAGCATCCTTACGAGTGGATCGAAGGCAGCCGCCACGTCGTGCTCCGCGTGTTCGAGAAGGGCGTGTTGCGGTGGTACGTCGCCGAGGTCCAGCTCGAGCGGCTGGCCGGTGGCGGCACGCGGCTGCGCAATACGATCAAGATCGAGCCGCGCGGGCTCACGGCCCGCCTGCTGTCGAAGTGGGAGATCGGCGTCAAGTATCGCCGCAAGCTCGAGCGCGTCTACACGCGGCTCGATCGGCTGCTCGCCGCAGGACCGAAACCGGAGATCGATCCGATCGATCCGGAGATCGTCGTATCACCGACGGCGCAGGCGCGCGTCGACGAGGCCGCAACCGTGCTCACCGCCGCGGGGATCGATGCGGGCGCGATCGAGTCACTGGCGACATATCTGCTGCGCGCCTCGGATCAAGATCTCGCGAGAATTCGCCCGATCGAGCTCGCTGCAAAGTTTCGCATCGCCGAAGACGCGATGATCGACGCGTGCCTCCATGCCGCGAAGATCGGTCTGCTCGCGATGGTGTGGGATGTGATCTGCCCGTCGTGCCGGATCCCGTCGACGGTCGTCGATTCGCTCCAGAAGATCGAGGAGCACGGCTCCTGCAAGGCATGCAACGTGGGCTTCCAGATCGATTTCAGCCGCGCGATCGAGCTCGCGTTCCGCGCGTCTCCCGATGTTCGCGAGGTCGAGACCCGCACGTTCTGTGTCGGCGGCCCGGCGCACTTTCCACATGTCGCGGCGCAGGTGCGGCTGCAGCCCGGCGAACGGTTCGCATTGCCGCTCACGTTGCAAGCCGGCTACTACCTGCTCCGCAGCCCGCAATTGCCGCGCAGCCACGAGCTGCGTGTCACGGCTTCGGGAGGCGTGCGCCGCGTCGACATCACGCTCGGCGAGCGGCTCGAGCTGCCTGCGCTCACCCAGGGTGATCAGCTCCTGACGCTCGTCAATCCTGCGCCGCGCGAGGTGGTGGTTCGCGTCGAGCGGGCGGGCGATCGCGCGAACGCGCTGACCGCCGCGCGCGTCATGGCGTGTGCGGCGTTTCGCGAGCTGTTCCCCGATCAAGCGCTCGCGCCGGGTCGCCTGATGGCCGTGACGCAAGCGACGCTCGTCGTCGCGCACCTCGACGATGCGCAGAACTTGTTTCGCGAGCTCGGTGATAGCAAGGCGTTTCCCGTCGCCGCGCAGTTCTTCGAGATCGCGGGGACGCTCGCCAAGGAATACGGCGGCTCGCTCGTGAAGACGTTCGGCGGCCTCGCGATCGCCGCGTTCGAACGGCCCGGTCCGGCGATGGATGTCGCGCTCGCGCTGCAGCAAGCGATCGATCGGCATCCGGTCACGAACGGCCTGCGTTGCCGGGTCGCCGTACATCGCGGACCGATGATGGTCCTCACGCAGAGCGGACGACTCGACTACTTCGGTCAGAACGTCGAGCTCGCCCTGGCTATTTCAGCGGCGACACCGCCGGGCGTCGTCGGCTTGACCGCGACCGTGTGCCAGGACGTTTCGGTTGCCGAGCGCCTGCAGAAGACCCCGGATCATCTCGGCATGTCTCCGCTCGCAGGTGGGAGCTGGGTGTTGCATGTACGGGCATCTCGCGCCTCCGCGCGCGCCTTGCCGGCTGCGGGGCAGACCGCGCAAACGATCGTGCAATAACAAGTCACGCACGCGGCGTTGGCCCGTGCATGTCATCCCGCACAACACTCACTGCGTTTCTCGCAACCGCTGCGGTCGCGATCCCCGCCGGATGGCGCGTCCTCGACGCCGACATTCAAACCGACGGCAAGCGTGTACGGCCGATGCAACAGGCGTTCACGGTCGACGGTGCGCGCGTCACGCTCGAGGTCGATCGCGGCCTGGTGATGACCGGGGACTCGGTCACCGCGAAGCTGGTCGCGTACTCCGACACACCGAAGCGCGTCGCGCTCGAGATGCGGGTGACGCAGTCGAGCAATTACGAGGGCGAGCGCGTCGAACAACCGGAGATCGCGATCGATCACGAGAAGTTGACGCTCGATGCCGCGCCGGGCGGTGGCAAGCCGTTCCTCACCAGGATCAAGCTCGGCACCAAACCCGATCGCATCGCGGTCACCGATGACTTCAAGATCTACGTCGCCGCCGTCGGCAAGAAGCCGAGCAAAGAAGACGACACCGATGCCCCACCAGCCGCCGTTGCCGACGAGGCCGCGGTCACGGTGCACGGCTGGAGCGGCGACAACCTCGGGATCTCGATCGAGCCGCAGGGACATCCGGTCGTCGGGATGCCGTTCACGGTGAAGGTCCGGGTCAAGAACACGAGCGGGAGGACGTTGCATCCGCCGTGGGTCTCGCTCGCGACACAGCTCGCCGGTTCGGGGTGGGCCGAGTCAGGGACCGACTTCGATGTGACGCCCGTCGACGAAGCCGCTACGCCCGATGGAGAGGCTCCGTGGAAGCGCGGTGCCGTGTGGGTCAAGAAGTTCGTGATCACGCCGAAGGACCACACCCACAAGCAAATCACGCTGGTCGGCAGCGCGATCGTCGGTGAGGGCATCGGCCCGACGCTCGCGGGCGCGATGGATGCCAGGACGTTCACGCTCGACGCCGACCCGAATCCGACGGTCGCGGAGAACTAATGCGCCGCGCGCTGCTCGGTGTGATCGCTGGCCTCGTCGCGAGCATGCTCGTTCTCCAGGTGGTCGGGCTGGCGCGCGGCGGAGCGCGAACACAGACGCGGCTGGTCGCCGAAGATCCGAGTGCGCCGCTGCGGCGGGTCGCGATCCACTACGCGCCATCGGCCGATCGCCGTGCGCTCGGCGTGTGGAAGCAACTGTTCGCCGTGCTGCCTGCGAGCATCGACGTCGAGGTCGAGGTCACCGCGCAACGCGACTTCGACAGCCTCGTGACGAAGCTCCGCGCGGCCGGCACACCGAACCTCGATCGGTTGCATCCCGTGGTCGTCGGCACGCAGATCACGACGTGGTCGCGCGATCGTTACGCCGCGCTGATCGACGACGATGGCAACGGCGGCATCCTCGCGCCACCACGCATCGAGACCCCGTTCGCGAGTCGAGCCGGTGATGCGCGGTCGCCGTTCGCGATCTCGCAAGCGCTCTATCATCGCGAGCCGCGAATCGCCGAGATCGTGTTCGAAGGCGGAGACCTCGCGGCGACGCCTCGCTTCATCTTCGCCGATCAAAATCTCGTGGCGCGCAACGTCGGCCACGGTGCTGCCGACCGAGCGTCGATCCAGGCGGAGCTCCATCGCCGATTCGGGCAGGAGCTCGTGTGGCTCGGCGAACAGGTCGGCGACGTTCCGCGCCATCACATCATGATGTACATGATGCCGCTCGACGATCGCACGATCGCGGTCGGCGACATCCGCGCCGGCCTCGCGCTGCTCGGTAGCACGCCACTTCCGCTCGATGACAACGAGCTGCAAGCGCGCCGGTTCGACCACGCCGCCGAGCTCCTCGCGGCACGCGGCTTCAAGATCGTTCGCGTTCCGGCGCTCGTGCTCGAGGGCGGCGGCTCGTTCGTGACCTACACGAACGCCTTGTTCGATCGCCGCGCCGACGGAAAACGCGTCGTCTACCTGCCGACGTACGCGTTGCCCGCGCTCGATCACGCGGCGCAGCAGTTCTACGAAGCCCAAGGCTTCGAAGTTGATCCGATCGATGTCGCGCCGATCTACGGGCTCAACGGCTCGCTCGGCTGTCTCGTCAACGTCCTCGCACGTTCTTAAGGAGAGCTCGTGATCAAACATGCATCGCTCGCAGCCTTCGTCGCCACGATCGTCGTCGCGGTCCCAGCCGGCTGGCGTTCCCTCGACGCCGACATCCAGACCGATGGGCCAGCGCTCCGGCCGACCCAACAGAGCCTCACGATCGGTGATGCGACGGTCACGATCGATGTCGATCGCGGCATCATGCGAGCCGGCGATACGGTGAGCGCGGTGCTCGTTGCATCCTCGCCTCGAGTGCACGCGGTCACCGTCGAAGTGACCGCGCTCCAGGACGAAGGCTTCGGCGGCGAGCGCGTTCCGAATCCACCGAACACCGTCGGCCGCCGCAAGATCAAGCTGCAAGCGGCACCCGGTGGTGGCCCGCCGGTCGTCGCGTCGTTCTCGCTCGGCAGTCATCGTGCAAAACCCGGGCGCCTCGAATGGTTCAGCATGTTCGTCGCGCCAACAGGGCAGCCCGCACCCGACCGCATGTACGTTCGCGACGATCAAGTCGCCGCCAGCATGGGCGTCGCTACGTGGACCGGGAACAGCTTCCCGATCTCGATCGAACCGCCGGCGATCATTCCATTCGAGGGCGCCTTCACCGTCGCGGTCCGGATCAGGAACACGACGAACCAGCCTTTCGAGTATTCTCAGATCTCGCTCGGCGGTCAGATCGCCGGGTACGACAGCATGGACAGCGATCTGGAGCTCGGCGCTACCGATGACTTCGAAGTCGCGCCGATCCCGAACGACGAGCAGTCGGACATCGTGGAGGTCGGCGCAGAGCACGTCGCGATCTTCAAGCTGACGCCGATGCGTCCGGACGTCACGCACTTCACGCTCGTCGCGCGTGCGAAGACCGGCTATGCGACAGGCGCGATGGATGCGTTGTCTTTCGATCGACCCGCAACGCCCGTAGAAGACCATCCGGCGTCGGTGGCGAGCCAGCCCTGATCATCATGGTCTTCGGTGACACAGTGCGCGGCCATGGCATGGGCGGCGTGGTCACCTCGAGGCTCGAACAAATGGATCGCTACAAACGAATCTGAGCGCGCGGGTCTCACCGCGAACTAGCGTTTGCGACGACGCGAGTCGTGGGTACGGTCGGATCATGAAGCCGATCACTAGAGAGACTATTATCGAGCGTCGACAACCTCAGATGCGGTGGGGAGCCGTGTTCGCCGGCGTCGCCGTCAGCATCGGGCTCTGGATCCTGCTGCAAACGCTCGGCATGGGAGCGGGACTCGCGGCCATCGATACGAACGACGCGGGGAATCTGCGTACCGTCGGCATCGGCACGACCGTGTGGTCGTTGATCGTGCCGCTGATCTCGATGTTCATCGGCGGCATCATCGCGGGCCGGTTCGCGGCGTCGCGGGTGTCGCGCGCCGGTAGCCTCCACGGCTTCGTGATGTGGGCGATCACGTCGGTGCTCGGCGTGCTGACGACGATCTGGATCATCTCGATGCTCGCCGGTGGCGCCATGCGCGTCGGTGGCTACGCCGCGCATGCGACGGGCTCCGCGGTGTCGGGCATGATGAATGCCGCCGGCAATGTCGATGCGGGCGGCGCGATGTCAGCACTCGGTATCGACACCAACGACTTGCTCGCGCCGGTCAATCAGAAGCTAGAGCAGCAAGGCAAGCCGACGGTCACCGCGGACCAGCTCAAGGCCGCATTGAGCTCGGCCGCTCGCCGTGGTCTCAAGGAGGGTCGCCTCGATCGCCAAACACTCGTGCAGGAGCTCGCGGCAAACACCTCGCTGTCACCCACGGATGCCGAGGATCTCGCGACGCAGATCCAGGATCGCGTCGGTCGAGTGTCGAACAAGCTCGACGAGGCGAAGAATCAAGCCCAGCACTACGCGCTGCAAGCCGCAGAGGCGACCGGCAAGGCGCTCCTGTGGTCGGGACTGATGCTGCTCCTCGCGCTGTTCGCCTCCGTCGCCGGCGGCGCCATCGGTGCACGCCGCAGCGACGAGGATGATCGCGGCACGGGTGTCAGGACGACGGAATATCCGGTGGTCCCGCCATCAACCGGCTCGACGATCGTCACCGAGCCCTAGCCGCGCGAGCCCAACGTCCACGTCCACGGGTTCGTGGCACGTGCACGTGCTTTCTGCCTTGGCCGATCCGAACTGGCGACCTGCTCGACGGATCGACCCAACCTAATGCGTGGCGTGGACATCGTGAACCCAGGTGGTACGCGGCACAACTCTCGCATCGCGATCGTGCATCGGACCGCGGACCTCGGCACGCTTCGGCGCTCAGGTCAGGACGGGATAGCGCGAGGACTTACCTTCGGAAGACGTTCTGATCCGGGCATGTCTTGCCGGGATCGGAACGGTCCTCCGTCGAGGAAGGAAGGTCGGGGAACGAAGGCTCGCACCAACGATCGGGTCAGTCCCGCGGCTGGCCCGGCAAGACGCCGGTCGGGCGATTCCGCTCGTCGTCGTGCTTCTCGAACCGCCTTTGACCTGTTTCGCGCCACCAGCTCGACCAGCGTTCCGCGGCGGCTTCGCGTTCTTTGCGCGGTAGATCGTGGTGGTACCCGAAGTATTCGCCGGTCAGCCGCCGCAGATCGTTGATGGCAGCCTCGCGGATCGCGTCTTCTTTGTGGCCGAGGCCTTCGATCAGCCACTCGATCCGGTGGCGATTGCGTGCGCCGTCCCACCACTTGCGCCACTTGCGGTCGCTCGATCCGAAGTCTTGCGCCGTGAGCGCGACCAGCGCGCGTCGGACGTGCTCGCTGCCTCGATCGCTGCGCTCGAGGGCGCCGATCAGATCGGTGACGGCGTCGACATCTCCGAGCTCGACGATCGCCGCGGCCGCGGCTGCGACGACTTCGGGATCGGTCGAGTGAACGGCTCGACGCGCACGTGCGAGCGCGTGCGAGAGATCCTGGAGCGGATATCCCGAAAGCGCCTCGATCGCAGTCGCGCGCACACCGTAGTCTTGATCGAACACGCGCTCGACCAGCGCGAACACCGCGTTGCGCGGCCGCAGCTCGGCGGTGCACACGGTCGCGTAGAACCGCACATCGCGCTGCGGCGAAGACATCGTCTCGATCAGCAGCTCGGACGCGGCCGAGCCGAGTCGTACGACGAGCTCGAGTAACCCGCCGTACTGGGCAGCGCGCAGAGGACGTCCGGTGACCGCGAAGCGTTCGACGCGGAGCTTGCCGGGAAATCGCTTCATCAGCACGCCTACCGCTTCGTGCGACCGCTCGACCGCATCGGCGATCGCGTCTTCTGCTCCGGCTTCGTTCGAGCTCTCGATCTCGGACAACACCTCGTCGATCGGACGCGGCGGCTCCGCGACGATCGACAGCTCGGTGCCATCTTCGAGATCCGCGACCGAGGGTGCGGCGACCGGCGCGGGATTGCGCCACTCGCCTTCCGGACGCGACAGCTTCTTCGTATCGATCAGATCGGCTTCGATCTCGACGACCGCCGGTTGCGTCGCCGGTGAGCGATAGCCCGCGGCCTTGTGACGCACGATCAAGCGGCCGAGCGCGTCGGCGGCCGCGCCGGCGAGCGGCAGCAGCTCCGTGATGTCGACGAGCTTGAGATCGCTGTGGACGCGGTGTGCGATCACGAGTGCGACGACGCGATCGCGCAGCGAGATCGGCATGATCAACGCCGATGGTGGCATCGTCCCGCCGAGGCGGAGGACCATCGAGTCGATCCCGGGATCTCCGGACACGATCGCGCCGATGTGCGGTTGTTTATTGCTGACGACGGTGCGGAACGGCGAGACCGAGTCGAGCGGGATCAGCACCTTCTGCACGGCGGCCGTATCGATGCCGGTCTCGGCGAGCGCGACGCGCCCGATCGCCGCGCCGCCTTGTACGGTGAGCAGACCCGCGTATCTCGCACGCGAGCGCGTCGCACGCAGGAGCGTCAGGAACACGGTGTCGCGATCCTCGGCGACCGCGAGCATCTCGCGTGCGCGCACGATCGCGAGCGGACTATCACGGCCACTCGTGTCGATCGGTGCACTCTGCGGTGCCTTGCGCACCGCCTTCACGACCGGCGCGCTCGGCTGCTTCGAGCGCTTGCTGTCGGAGAACTGTTGCGGCACGCCGCTCGCGGGCGTCGCCCTTGGTGGAATCGAGTCGGCCGCGCGACGCGGTTGCACGAGCTCCGTGCGCGCCGGGTTCGGGACGACGCCCATCACCGTCACGCGGCGATTGCGGACATGCTCGGCCGGCGCGACGAGCTCTTGATCGATCGGCTCGGATGCCGCCGGCACCCTCATCGTCTGTTGATCCGCGGCCACCGGCGCGAGTGCGTGCGCCGCAGGTGCCGGCCGCGCGGGCTGTTGCACGGGCAGCACGGGCGGCGTCACGAGAGGCACCGTGAGGTTGGGATCCGTCGCTCGCGAATGGCGAGTCGCGCCGTCCTCGATGATCACGCTGCGTGCGCGGCCGACGGCGGTAGGCGCGGCGTCGACCTCGAGTTGCCGTGCGAGCGTCGTGAATCGCGCCGGCGGATCGAGGCTGTATGCGGTCGCGTAGACGAGGTGCCAACGATACTCGGGACAGATCAGCGGCTGGAGCGGGCGATCGAGCAGATCTGCGAGATCCTCGAGCTCGTTGATCTCGAGCGGCGAGCACACGAGCATGCGCAGCGCGTCGCGCTCGACCGCGAGCGGCACCGCGCGGAACTGTTCCGAGATCTCGCGCGGCACGAGCTCGATCGCGGACGCCTGGATCTGTGCACCTTCATCTCGCGACGCCGGCGGCAACCCGGACGCGAGCGCGAGGTACTGGGTCAGGCGCTCCTCGGGGACGAGGTTCATCTCGAGCAAGATCGTGTCGAGGCTGCCACCGTAGATGACCTGCCGCTGAAACGCCTTCTCCATGCGCTTCACGCCGACGAGGCCGTCGCGCACGAGCAGCGAGCTCAACCGCGATGGCATTGCCGCCTCATGCGCGGATCACGTAAGTGCCCGCGATCCAGTCGTGCACCCCCCGCTTTTCGCTATCGAACCCCATCCAGAGAAACCCGAGAAAGATCGTCGCCACGCCCATCATGTAGCCCGCGCATCTCGCGACGCAACGGCCCGGGGACGGTGAGTCGCCGTAGACATCGATGATCTTCATCTTGAGCACGCGCATCCCGAGCGTTCGCCCGAGGACGATATGCGCGACGAGCAAGTACGTGAGGCCGATCCCGACGAACAACACGAGGCCCATGACGAGCGCGGGATCGGTGGCGAGCACGAGATCGATCCACAGATCGATGTCGAGCAAGTGGAGATTGCTCGGCGGCAGATGCACGCCGGCGATCGCACTCACGATCAGCGTGATCACGAGCGCGACCGGCACGACGATGAAGAAGTCGATCACCGCCGCAGCGAGTCGTTTCCAAAATCCCACGACAAAGACGGACGCCGCTTCACGCTTTGCGGGCCGGGTCGCGGGTGCCGGCGACTCGCTCGCAGCACGAGCCGGCTGTTCCGCCGCCCCGTCGCGCAGCACGGCCGGTTCGCGCTCGGACATCGAGGATTTATACGGTGTTACGGGCAGTGAAGGCAACTTCGCGCCGGCCGAGTGAAGGGTAGCCGCTCAGGTGCCCGGTTTTCGCGAGGACCGTGGGCTGCCGGGGCGCGCGGCAATCGAGTGTGACGTTCGCCCATGTGGAAGTGGCTGGTCCGACGCGGGTCGGCCGCTACCGGGCTATCACTGCTTGAGCTGCGGATCGATCATGTTCGCGACCGGGCGCACGAGCACGCGGTCGGCGACCACGCGGTCGCTGGTCTTGTGCTCGCGGTAACCCGAGTCGACGAGCCGGAGCGGATGCATGCCATCGACCTGGCCGATAAACGGCGGGTGGATCGAGTAGCCGAGCATCGTGCGCATGCGATCGCTGCACGACCGCGCCGCCTCGGGTGGGACGATCAGCAGCTGCGACTCCTGCGGGCGCAACCACGGCTGGCAGTACTGCGGGCTGATCGCGAGCCGTGAGCCGCGCGAGTGGTTGCTGCCGCCGCGGTGCCACAGCGCGGCATCGAACACGATCGCCGAGCCTGCGGACATCACCGCGGGATGGATGTCGTGGTCCTGGTGATCGGGATGCTCCATGCCCCAGCGATGACTACCGGGGATGACTTCGGTCGCGCCGTTCGCCTCGGTGAAGTCTTCGATCGCCCAGATCACGCTGACCGAGAGCGGCAGCGGGTGAGGGCGCGGCGCGAAGTAGAACGCATCGTCGGTGTGCCACGCCTGCGGCTTCTCGCCGGGATGCAGCCGGATCGATTGCATCGTCGAGAGCAGATAGTTCGGCATCAACAGGCGATCGATCAGCGCGATGACGCGCGGATGCTCGGCGAGCTTCTGGAACGCGGCGCCCTTGCCGGCGAGGCTGTACACGCGCTGGCTCTTCTGGCCTTCGAATGCGTTGCGGCCCATCGGGCGATCGGCTTCATGAGGTGCGATCGCCGCGGTGAGCTCCGCGATCTGCTGCGCATCGATCGCGTTCTCGAGAATAACGTACCCATCTCGGTCGAAGATCTCGAGATCTGCTTCCACCATGCTTCGATGGTATCAGCTCGATGAGGTGTCAGCTCGATGAGGTGTCAGCTCGATGTGACAGCGCGAACGAGAGCGACGGCGATCATCGGAGCGGTCTCGGCGCGCAGCGTGCGCGGCCCCAAACCGATTGACAAAAATCCGGCGGCGGTGAGCGCGTCGAGCTCATCTGATGTGAAGCCACCTTCCGGACCACTGATGATCGAGACATGGTCGGCGATTGGCAGGTGCGCGCGATCGGCCGCCGGATCGAGGACGATCCGCGCACCGGGCGGCAACGCCGCAATCGCGTGGGCGAGCGACGCCGCCGCGCTCACGATCGGAAGCGATGCGCGTCCGCATTGCCGCGCAGCGGCGGCGACGACCGCTTGATACTTCGCGATGCGGCCGTCGAGACGATCGGCATCGAGTCTCACCACGGCGCGCGCGGCGGGCCACACGACGATCTCGTCGGCGCCGACCTCGACGAGCTTCTCGAGACACGTCTCCATCCGGTCGCCTTTGATCATCGGAATCAGGACGCGGATACGCGGCGGGAGGTCGGTGGTGGTCTCGATCGTCACGACATGCAACAGCGTCTCGGTGTCGGTGATCCGCACGATCTCGGCATGCGCTCGCTTTCCTTCGCCGTCGACCAGCTCGACCGGCTCTCCGGGGCGCGATCTCCGGACCCGCGAGACATAGTGATGCTCGTCGCCGGTCACCGTCACATGACCGAGCACGAGCGGCGAGACGAAGATCCTCATCGGGACCCGGCCAGCACGGCCGACGACCACTGCGGATCATCGGTGCTCGCGCGAATCCGAACCAGACGCATCCCGGCGGCGACGAACTCGTCCGCGAGCGGCGCGGCCTGCGGCGTGAGCAGTCCCGACAGGATCAACGTTCCCGCGGTCCGCGCGATCAACGCATCCCGGAGCTCGCGCAGCACGTGCGCTTGAATGTTCGCGAGCACGATCGGGAACGTTTCGGAGAGCTCGGAGATCGGCGTCAGCGAAGCGGCGATCCGATCCGCGACACGATTGACCGCGGCGTTTTCTTCGGTCGCCTTGACCGCGATCGGATCGTTATCGACCGCGACACAGGTCGCGCCGGGCCAGCGTTTCGCCGCCGCGATGGTCAGGATTCCCGAGCCGCAGCCGACGTCGAGGATGCGTGCCGGAACGAGACCATCATCGGCGAGTGCCTGCAGCTCTTCGAGCACGAGGCGCGTGCTCGCGTGCGTACCCGTGCCGAACGCCATGCCGGGATCGAGATCGATGACGACATCGCCGGGCGCGGCCTCGTAACGTTCCCAGCTCGGCACGACCACGAAGCTCTTGGTCAGCCGGCTGACCTTGAAGTAGCGCTTCCAGGCGTCACGCCACTCGGCTTCGGGCATCGCGCTCGCCGTTCGCACGCGTGCGGGATCGACGGACGCTCCGCCCGCGGCCCACCGAGCAACCGCATCTCGCGTCTGGGCGAGTGCGGACGCAACATCGTGCTCGGCGACCCAGAACACGATCTCGTCGCCGCGCTGCTCGGTGCCGGCAGCAGCGGCTGGTACTTCTGCCGCGATCAGTGCGGCGATGTCGTCGACATCAGCGGCACCGACCGGAACAATGATCTCGGTCCAACCCACAAGAACCTCGCGCCGAAGCGCAATGGCTTAGCGCGGCGGAGCCGGCGTGATGCGTCGCTTCAGCTCACGGCGAAGACGCTTGCGCGCCTCGCGGGTCTTGCGCTTCTTCTTGACCGAGGGCTTTTCGTAGAAGCGGCGGCGCTTGAGCTCCTGCAGGATGCCCTCTTTGGACATCTTCTGCTTGAGGATCTTCATCGCCTTCTCGAGGCTGTCGCGAACCTCGACTTCGACGGGTTTTCCGAACGTGTTCTCCATGAAGAGGACAGTGGGTACCCGATCCAGCCGGCAGAATCAAGCGACTGTTCTGGTCGCTTACCGGCTTCCGCGACCTACGCCCTATTGTGCTTGTAGAACAACGTGATCGTCAGGCAGTGGAACTCCGAGTCCGAAGACTGGGTCACGATCTTGTCGACGATCTCGTGCTCGGGATGGCTGCGGATCCAGTCGGTGATCAGCTCTCCGAGGAGCTCGCGCTCCTTGGCCTTGGTTGCCGAGAAAACCTTCACGCCAGTTACGTCGATCATGCTCCGCCCCTCGTCCTGGGTAGTCTGTACACGTGCCACAACAATTCTCCTCGACTAGTTTCGCCAACCCTTTGTGTAGCTTTGCACTCTGAACGGTCTGGTAGTTCCAGTCAATCGGGATAATTCCGTTTGTACTGAACTATACGCCAACTGCGTCAAAGCACCACGTGCCGCTGGGCTAACTCCTGGCCTTTCCAGTGATTTGCGGTAGTGTCCGCGAGCTCGAAAGGGAGAACGACATGCGTGGTGTTCTTGTATTTGCAGCGGTTATTCTGCTTACCGGTGGGCTGACCGCCTCCGCGCCCGCGCAGCCAAAACCGGCCATCGCGCATCTCCCCACGGTCGAGACCTTCGAGCTGCCGAACGGACTGCGAGTCGCGTTTCTCAAGCTCGACGCGGCGCCGGTCGTCGCGGTTCAGGTCTGGTACCACGCGGGCAGCAAAGACGAGCCCCGCGACCGCCGTGGCTCCGCGCACATGTTCGAGCACATGATGTTCAAGGGCACCGAGCACGTCCGGGCCGAGGCACATGCCCAGCTCCTCAACGGGATCGGCGGTTACGTCAATGCCGCGACCGACGAAGACGCGACCCACTACATCAACACGGTGCCCGCGGACTACCTCGACTTCGCGATCGAGCTCGAAGCGGAGCGGATGCGCAACCTCCTCTTCCGCAAGGAGATGATCGATGGCGAGCGCGAGGTCGTCAAAGAAGAGATTCGCCAGCAGGAGAACTCTCCGGTCACGAAGGGTTTCCTGCGCTTCCTCGACATCGCCTACACGAAACATCCCTATGCATGGACGGCGGGCGGCAACATCAAAGATCTCGATGCGACCACGCCGGCCGATCTACGGAAGTTTTACGACGCGTACTATCAGCCGAACAACGCGATGCTGGTCGTCGTCGGGAAGACGACGCTCGATCATGTAAAGGCGGCGGCCGAGAAGTACTTCGGCGCGTTGCCGAAAGCCGCAGACGCACCGCGCCCGGCGGCCACCGCCCAGGAGCCGGATCAGACGAAGCAGCGACACGAGGTCGTCGAGCCCGGTCAGATCGGCATCACGCTCGTCGGTTGGCACATCCCGTCGGCCAAAGCGAATGACGTCTATCCGTTGCAGGTCGCATCGATCATGCTCGGCGCGGGAGAGTCATCGCGCCTGAAGCTGCGGCTCAAGGCCGTCGATCCGAAGACGAAGCGACCGCTCGCGCTCGACGGCGGCATGCAGTCGATCGTCCGCGAAGATCCGGGGATGACGATCGCGCTGGGCGCATATCTCGATCCCGCGCAGGCAGCTCCCGTCGAGGCCGCGATCTTCGAAGAGGTCGGCAAGCTCGGCACGAAAGGTCCAAGCTCCGACGAGCTCCGCAAGGCGAAGAACCAGGTGCAGGCCGGCTTCACGTTCTCGCTCGAGCACGCGCAGGGCCTCGCCGAAGCGATCGGTCGCTCTTGGATCCTCACCGGCGACGCAGCGCGCTTCATGCGCGACGTCGACGAGATCGAAAAGGTCACCGCCGCCGACGTTCAGCGTGTGGTGAAACAATACTTCGGCCCGGAGCGCGCGACGGTGGTCGTGATTCCGCCCAAGGGGAAGTGACATGAAGCGCGCATTCGTCTTGCTGTTCGTCGCTGCCGCGTGTGGTCCAAAGCCTGCACCCGCACCCGTGCCCACGCTCCCCGGTGACGGCGATGCTCACGTCGCGAAGCCGCCGCCGGTACCCGTGAACGCCGCTGCCAACGATCCATGGGCCGGCAAACCAAATCTGATCAGCGCACCGCCGGCGAAGGCGCCCGCGGCCGTCGCTCTGCCGAAGATCGAGGAGATGAAGCTCTCGAACGGGCTCCAGGTCTTCGTCGTCAAGAGCGATAAGCTGCCGGTCGTCAGCCTCCAGCTCGCGATCCGGGCGGGCCGGATGCACGAGCCTCGTTCGCGCCTCGGGGTCTCCGAGGCCACGGCGGACATGCTGGTCAAAGGCACGAAGAAGCGCGATGCCGTCGCGCTCGCGAAGGCGATCGATTTCGTCGGCGGCACGATCGCCGCGGACTCGACCTTCGAGGCAACGCTCGTGTCATGCAGCGTGCTCGCCCGCAACCTGCCGACGTGTCTCGAGCTCGTGCCGGAGATGGTCACGCAGCCGAGCTTCCCCGAAGACGAGCTCTCGAAGGAGAAGGACAACTTGCTCGCCTCGGTCCGGCAACGGCTCGACGACGCCGGGAACCTTGCGTCGGCTCACGTCCAGAATCTGCTGTGGGGTAACGACCACGTGCGCGGTTGGATCAACAGCGAGACGTCGGTCGGCAATCTCAAGCGCGAGGATCTGATCGCCTGGCACCGCGCGTGGTTCGCGCCGAACAACGCGATGCTGGTCGTCGCCGGCGATGTCGACATGAAGAAGCTCAAGGGAGATCTCGAGCGCGCGTTCGGCGGCTGGAAGAAGACCTCGGTCCCGCCCACGCCGACGTATCCCGAGCCCGGGCTCTCCGGGATCCGGATCCGGGTCGTCGACAAACCGGGCCAGACGCAGACCCATATTCGCGTCGCGCAGTTCGGGATCAAGCACGAAGATCCACGGTTCTTCGATACGCTCGTGTGGAACTACACGCTCGGCGGCGGCGACTTCAGCTCGCGCCTGATGAAGGTCGTGCGAGTCCAAGGCGGCAAGACCTACGGTGCGAGCTCGAGCTTCGATCGCAACATCGATCGCGGATCGCTCGTCGCGCAGACCTTCACGCGCAACTCGGAGGCGGTCGCGACCACGAAGCTGATCACCGCCGAGATCGCGAAGATGGCGAAGGACGGTCCGACACAAGAAGAGGTCACCTCTGCGGTCGCGAACATCGCCGGCGGCTACGGAATGCGGTTCCAGTCGGCTGCTGATATCGGTGCGGCGCTCGTCACCGCCGAGCTCCACGGCTTCGGCATCGAGTACCTGACGAACTATTCGCTCGCGGTCGGCAAGGTCGACGTCGCGGCGGCCAAGCGCGCTGCGTCGGAGATCCTCGATCCGAAGAACTACGCGATCGTGATGGTCGGCGACGCCAAGGACATCGAGCCGCAGCTCAAGAAAGAGGGTTGGCGTTACGAGAAGGTCTCGTTCACCGATCCGATCACGGCCCTACCGAAGCAGCCGGACGCGCCCGTCGATCCCAAGGCCGCACAAGCGGCGAAGAAGCTGCTCGACGAAGCACTCGTTGCCAAAGGCGGCAGAGCCAAGCTCGCGGCGATCAAGGCGCTCAAGATGACCGCGACCGGCACGACGATGATCCAGGGAGCTCAATACCCCGTGGAGATCGAGCGCGTGTTCGTGATCCCCGACAAGATGCGCATCGATGCGACGATCGCGAAGCAAGTGAAGGTGATCGTCGGCGTCGACGGCCGCACCGGCTGGCAGCAAGCACCGAGTCAGACCGGCGCCGTGCAGATCGCCGAGATCACCGGCAAGGACATGCTCGCGATCGACTTCGAGCGGTGGCGCGAGCCGGAGCTGATCCTGCTCAAGGCGACCGAACCGGGCGCGAAGGTTGTACCGGCACCCGACGAGACGGTCGACGGGAAGCCGCAGTTCGTGCTCAAGCTGGCGTCTCCGTTCCCGGGACTCGACGTCTCGCTGTACATCGACAAGAAGACGAAGCTCGTCACGCGCATGGCGTATAGCGACAACGGGCAGAAAGAGCTCGACGAGTTCGACGACTATCGCGACGACGCCGGCGTCAAGGTCGCGCACAAGCGCAAGAGCACGACAGGTGGCCGCGTGACCGAGCTGCAGATCGACAAGGTTGAAGTCGATCCGAAAATCGAAGCCGATCTGTTCAAGAAGCCGGCGAGCGCGACGAAGTGAAACGGCTGGCGCTCGCTCTGCTCGTCATGCTCGGCACGGGCGTAGCGCGCGCGCAGCCGCAGCGCCTGGATCCGGGAGAGATTCCCGAGGCGCAGAAGCCTCCGGAAGTCGTGCTGCTGACGTTTGGCGTCGGCGATCGAATCTTCGAGAAGTTCGGGCACACGGCGCTCTGCCTCAACTACGAGGGCGCCGATCCGGTGTGCTTCAACTACGGCGTCACGAATTTCAACGCCGGCTCGGAGCTGGTGTGGAACTTCGTGCGCTCGAAACAGAAGTTCTGGGTCGATCCGGAATCGTGGGAGGCGATGACGCACTTCTACAAATGGGAAGACCGCGACATCTGGGTGCAGAACCTTCCCTTGACCTCCGAGCAAGCGACCAAGGTCGAGCGCAAGCTGATCTCCGACATCCAGGAAGCGAACCGCTACTACGTCTACGATCACTTCTACGACAACTGCACGACGCGCCTGCGCGACATCATCGACGACGCGACCGGTGGCAAGCTGCGCGAAGGCAGCGACGCGCCGTATCCGCTGACGTTTCGCGAGGTCGGCCTGCGCGGCCTCGCTGAATTCCCGCCGCTCGTCGCGCTGACCGACTTCATCATCGGCCGCGCGCTCGACAAGACTCCGACGATCTGGGAAGCGATGTTTCATCCCACGGTGCTCCGCGAACAGGTCGAGCTGAAGCTCGGCGTGAAGCCGAAGCTGCTCTACAAGCGCCACGGTCCCGATTTTCCGACCGAAGGCGCGACCGATCGCATCCTCGCGATCGTACTCGCGCTCGTCTTCGCATTACCGCTGCTCGTCGCGACGTGGCGCCGCAAGCTGCAAGGCCTCGCGCTCGCGTGGGCGACGCTCTATTTGACGTTCTGGGGTGTCTTGATCTGGGCGCTCGTCCTGTTGTCGTCGATCCCGGCGATTCGCTGGAACGAGGCCGTGTTCGTCCTGATGCCGTTCGATCTCGCGCTGCCGTTCCTGTCACCGACCCGGCGCACGCTCTACGCACGCGGGCGCGTCGTCGTGTTGCTGCTCGTGTCGCTGCTCTGCGCCATCGGCATCTTCCGTCAGCCGCTGTGGGTGCCGATCCTCACCGCGATCATGCCGCTCGCGATCATCGCATTCGATCTCCCGCACGCGTTGTTCAAGCGGCGCAACGCGTCGTGATTGCTCGCGCGTCCTTATCGAAGTGACGAAGAATTTGCCCCGCGCCTGATCCGGCGTGAGGGTCGATTCATGATGAGACGTCACAGGCGGATGATCAGTCCCAACGGCGTGCCGCAGATGACGACCGCTCGCGCGATGCAGCTTCAAGTCATCCGCGGGGTGCTGACGAAGGCCCTCACGATCGAGCAAGGCGCCGCGCGACTCGCGATGCCCGCACCGGAGTTGTTGCGACTCGTGATGGGTGCACGACGCGCGGTGATCGATACGCTCGGCGAAGATGCGCTCGAGCGAGCTCGCCAAGCCGAACAGCACGCGTCGATGAGCTCTCGCTGAGCGCGTGATGTGCGCAGAGGTGTCACGTGCGCCGAGACGCTCCGCGGATCTACGAGCTGTGTAATCGCCTGACTGTCGCGCATGGTCGAGCAAAGGCGGAAAACTCGACGGTGGACGGCACGCAAGAGGTTCGCGGAGCTCGCCGAGTCGCGAGGGCTTGCTTGGCGCGATCGCTGCAGTTTTGCACGAAGCAGGATGTATTCGACGTCTTTGATCCTCGCAGTGTTCGCACTCCTCGCGTGCAAGCGCGAGGCACCGCCACCCCCACCCTCCGCAGCGGTGGCGCCGATTCGAGGCGCGGTAGGTGATACCGACCTTCGCGTGATGCTCGCCGAGATCGCCTCGTCGAAGGCTTGCGAGATGATCGAAGGGCAGTTCACCGGACTGCCGGCGCCGCAGCAGCCGAACGTCCTCGCGGGCACGCTGTGGATCCGGCGCTGCAAGATCACGCACGACGGCACGCGCGTCGACTTCGAGCTCGCGGGCAACGGCTGGCAGTGGATCGAGCAGACGAGCGGCCAGGCCGGCGGAAGTTTCGGCGTCCGGCAGTACGTCAGGTTCTCGGTCGACGCGAAATTGCGCGGCGCTATCGACATCGCGTACGACCGCACCAGTCACGTGGCATCGTTGTGGTTCACGCCGAGCCAGCCGCCGGTGATCGCGTTCCATCCGATCGGCGGTATCTCGGTGGATCCCAAGGGACTATGGTCTTCGGTGCTCGGCGGGGTGTCGTCGGCGTTCTCCGCTTCGCCTGGAGAGAAGGGTACGCAACAAGCGCAGGCGCAGGGTACGCAGCAATTCATGTCGAAGCTTAGCGAGGGGCTGACGTTCGCGATCGATCTGTGCACGGGCGCCCAGCGGTCCACGCTGGGGAGGGCTCCGAAGGGAACAATGGGCAAGCCCGGCGCCGGCCAGAGCCACCGGATCTCGGTCGAGCTACAGCCGGGCGGACTCATGGTGCTCGGACCGCAGCGTGCGCTCCATGGCATGACGGTGAACATCGTCTCCGACGGACCGATCCGCGTCGGGCTCGTATGTTCGGATCGCGCGGCCGCGGCTGCCGACGCATTCCTCGCAGGCCGAGCGCCGCCGCGCATCAAGACGCTAGGTCAGGCCGACATTCGCGGTCATGGCCGGATCAAGATCAAACCTGCGACCTGTCCGGTTGCCGTCGTCGCGCGGTCGATCGCGCCGACCAAGGTGACGTTCGATTGGCTGCGATCGCCCGAGGAGCAGGCACGCTCCTCCGGTGGCCCGATCGTTCGGTGCGTGCGCTGAACACGCGCTCTTATGCGGTGCCCGGCCGGAGCTGGCGCGTCGCGCCCGCTGCCGATGCGACGCACAGGATGTGCAGCACGACGCCGGGAACGATCAGTAGCAAGTAGCCCATCGTCACGATCGTGAACCACGCGATCGCGGAGAGTGGGCGGCCGGCATAGAGCTGGCCTGCGCCGGGGACGATCGCGGAGAGCACCGCAGCCACCAGCGGATGCGGCGTGTGCGCTTGGAGCTCCATCGGATCGCGGCGGACGATCGCTTGCTGGCGCAGGGGCGGCGAGATGCGTTGGCGGTTCGGGACGGCGTAGTGGACGTTGCCATCATCGTCGACTTCGAGGGTCAAGCGATTCTCGGTGGTCAGGCGATCGAGCACGCGATCTGCGTCTTCGATGGAGCACGGCACGTAGTAGGCAAGCAGCGGCGCCGTGATCACGGTGTCGGTCGTGTATGCGAGATCGAGCAAGCGGTGCTCGATCACGGCGGGGTCGCTGGTACGCGGCATCGTCGGCATCAAGGCTTTCCTCCCAATTGTTTCCAGGCAGCAGCCGTGATCGCCTGCTTGACGCGATTGATGCCATCCCACGGATCTTTGTCGAGTTGTGCGAGGCGCTGCGGGACCGTGATGATCGTAAACGCTCCGGGATCGACGCCGTGCGCGAGCTCTTCCCACGAGATCGGCACCGCGACGGGTGCGCCCGGTCGCGCGCGTTGCGAGTAGGGTGCGATGAACGTCGCGTTGCGGCCGTTGCGTAGGTAGTCGAGGAAGATCCGATTCTTTCGTTGGGCCTTCGCCATGTTCGTCGTGTAGAGCTTCGGCTCGGCTTCGGCCATCCGCTCGACGATCACCTTGGTGAATGTCTTGAAGTCGTCCCAGTCCGTACGCCGATCGGTCGGCGCGACGACGTGGAGTCCTTTGCCGCCGGTTGTCTTGACGAAGCTCTCGAAGCCGACCTCACGCAGGCGGCGGCGGAGCTCGAAGGCAGCGAGTGCGACTTTCTCCCAACCGAGGCCGACGTCCGGATCGAGATCGAACACCATCAGGTCGGGACGCTCGACCTTGTCGGAGTGACAGCCCCAGGTGTGGATCTCGAGCGTGCCGAGCTGTGCGAGCGCGACGAGGCCCGGCATGTCGTGGATCTGCATGTAGTCGACGACCTCGCCCGACTCTTCACGGATCTTCACCGTGTCGATCGCCTTCGGTGAGCCCGGCAGGATCTTCTTCTGATAGAAGCAGGGCTTGCCGCGGCCCTCGGGGCACCGGACGATCGTGAGGGGCCGCTCTTTGACGTGCGGCAACATCCAATCGGCGACGACCGCGAGATACGCGATCAGTTGCGCTTTCGTGATGCCCTGCTCGGGATAGAGCACCTTGTCGAGGTTCGTCAGCTTGAAGCCGAGCGGCAGCGCTTCGAGGAGCGCCGGTAGATCCTGCGCGGTATTCGCGGGTTCCTTCGGCGGCAGCTTCGCGAAGCGCGCGGCGCGTTTCTCCATGACGGTCGGCTCGGCGATCTTGTTCGATTGCCACACACGTTCTGGCTCGGCGGCGATCTCGTCGAGCGTTCGGCCCGAGATCACGCTCTTGGGCTCCGCGGTGATGATGTCGAGCTTGTCGTTCGCGGCGTCATCGCGGCCCTTGAACAGCAGCCAGTTCTCGTTCTTGCCGTCGTCGAGCTTCGTGCGCACGAGGTGCCAGCGGCCGTGCAGCTTGTGTCCGTCGAGGGTGAAGGTCAGCCGACCTTTGCGCATGGCTTCCTGGGCGTCGCCCTCGGGTCGCCACGTGCCGTTATCCCAGACGACGACGGTGCCGCCGCCGTATTGGCCTTTCGGGATGATGCCTTCGAAGCTCGCGTAGTCGAGCGGATGATCCTCGGTGCGCACGGCGAGCCGGCGTTCCGCCGGCGACAGGCTCGGGCCTTTCGGCACCGACCACGAGAGGAGAACGCCGTCGAGCTCGAGCCGGAAGTCGTAGTGCATGCGGCGCGCGGCGTGCTGCTGGATGACGAAGCTGTGACCCGAGGGTTTTGCTGATCGATCGCCGCTCGGCTCTGCCGTCAGACCAAAGTCACGTTTCGCCTTGTACTTGGCGAGCTTCGACGCGACTGCCGTGCGAGCCATACCGGGATGAGCTGCACGTCGGGTGCCACGAAGCGTCGGCCTGCGAGATGCACGGATCCGGAGCGTGGCGCGCGCTTACGTCGGCACGAGCGGCTGGGTCTACAAGGGCTGGCGCGAGCACCTGTATGCGGAAACGCCCGTCAAGCAGTGGCTGCGTGTCGCATCGCGCGCTTTCGACGCACTGGAGATCAACGGCTCGTTCTACACGCAGATCAAACCCGAGACGTATGCGCGGTGGCACGCGGAGACGCCCGACGAGTTTCGGTTCGCACTGAAGGGGCATCGCTTCGTCACGCACTACAAACGGCTGCGTGATTGCCAGAGCTCGATCGTGCTGCTGCGCGATCAGGCGAAGCCGTTGCGCGACAAGCTCGCCGCGGTCGTGTGGCAGCTGCCGAGCAACTTCGAATACAACCTCCAGCGACTCGCGGATTTTGCGTCGGCGCTCGAGATCTGGCCGGGGACGCGGCACGCGATCGAGCTCCGCCATCGTTCGTGGTTCGTGCCCGAGGTCGCGGCGCTCCTCGCGGAAGCGAACATCGCGGTGTGCATGGGAGATGCGCCCGACTTTCCGATGTGGCGCGCGGTGACGAGCGACATCGTGTACGCGCGGCTACACGGTCACACGCGCAAGTACGCCTCGAGCTACAGCGAAGCGAGTCTGCGCGCGTGGGCCAAAGACGCGGCGGGCTGGCTCGCCGAGGGCCGCGACGTGCACGTGTATTTCGATAACGACGCCGAAGGACACGCCGTGCGCAACGCGCTGCGGTTTCAACAGCTCATCGATGAGCTAACGGGGAGATCCGATCGGCGAGCTCGTCCGGTGCCAGCGCATTCAACACCTGGTGCTTGCGAATCCGAGCTCGCCTCGCCATGGCGACGGCCCAGCGCACGGCCGAGATCCCGCGGACCGAGTGCGCGTCGCTCGACAGCACGAACGGGATCCCGCGAGCGGACGCGCGGCGCGCATTGATCGGATCGAGATCGAGGCGATACGGATCGCCGTTGATCTCGATCGCGGCCGGCGATTCCGCGATCGCATCGAGGATGTCGTCGAGCCGAACCTTGATCGGATCGCGGCGAAGCACGAGCCTGCCGAGCGCGTGTCCCCAGATCTTGAAGAACGGCTGGCGCATCGCCGTGACGAGGCGTTTGGTCATGCCGTCTTCTTCGAGCTTGTAGCGCTGATGAACGCTCGCGATCACGAGGTCGAGCTCGCCGAGCATCTCGCGAGGGACGTCGATCTCGCCGTCTTGCAGGATGTCCGCCTCGGTGCCGCGCAGGATCTTGACGGGCAGGGCGGGCAGGCCGCGGATTTCTTCCGCTTGCGAACGCAGGCCCGTCGCACCGATGCCGCCGGCGTAGTTCGCGGCCGCCGAGTGATCCGTGATCGTGATCGCCTTCATGCCGAGCTCACCCGCGGCTCGCGCCATCGCTTCGATCGAGTCCTTGCCGTCGCTGTAGGTCGTGTGACAGTGAAACGCGGTCGTGACGTCTTCGAGCGTGACGAGATCCGCGAACGAATCGCCGGACAGCTCGTCGGTTCCGTCGCGCACCTCGGGCGGCAGGTATGGGAGGCCGAGCGCGCGATACACGTCGACTTCTTCGGGGGCATCGAGCGCTTCCAGGTCGACCGTGCGCTCCGCGGCGCGGGTCTTCAGCAGCTCGACATGCTCGGGCGATCCGGTTGCGGTGATCAGCGCCCAGCCGAAGCGCGAAGGCGACGCGACGGACACGGTGCATTGCATGCCGTCTGCGAGGCGCGCCGCGATCACCTCGGTCGCGGAGCGATCGACCGACGTGACGAGCCCGTAGCTCGCGAGTCGCTCCACGATCGCTTCGGGGCGCTCGGTCGCGACCGCGAACGCGAGATGATCGACGATCTCGAGCCATCGCCGCACCGGCCCAGCGATCTCGGCACGCGATGCGGCCGGTTCGCCGCGCAGATACAGCACGAGTGACGCGGCGCGCTCTTCGGCGTCGACATGGATCTCTCGCATCCCGCGAACGCGACGCTCTTCGATCGCGGTCAGGATCTTCGCCTCGCTGACCTTGCCGAAGCCCGCAAGCTCGCGCAGCGCACCGGCTCGGCACATCGCCGCGACCGCATCGAGATCGTGCGGTGCAAGCGCTTCGTGGATCTTGCGCGCTTTCGTCACGCCGACGTACGGCAGCTGCGCGAGCTCGACGATCACGGCGGGCCACTTCGCGCGGAGTTTCTCGAGCACGGTGCTCGATCCCCGGCGCGCGAGATCACCGACGACGCGGGCGATCGAAGGGCCGACCCCGGGTAGCTCCTCGAGGCGACCTTCTTCGAGCAGCCGATGCAGCCCGTTGGCCGCTTCGATCGAACGCGCAGCGCGGTCGTACGCCATCGCCCGATGGCGATCGCCATCGAGATCGAAATACACCGCGATCTCTCGCAGCTGCGACGCGATCGTCGCCGGCTCCATCACATGCGTGTACTCCGGCCGGCGCGTCTTGTCATCACGCCGCGCTAGCGGATCCCGCCGTCGCTCGTGATCGGTCGGGGAGCCCCGACCCCGGCGTCGGTACGGATGCCGCCGATGGCACCGGCGTCACGGGCAATGATGACCCCGCCGGGGCCCGCGTCGTTACGGATCGGACCCACTGGAGCGCCCACGCCCGCGTCTCCCGCGAACGGCGTGCCCTGCGCGACGCGGACCTCCGACCTGGTCTCGCCGGATGACGTTGGATCGCGACGCACCGGCTGATCGGGCGAGGGCACGCCCGCCGAGTCCGGCTGCGGAACGTTCGGGTTCGACGGCCCCGGAGCGGTCGATTGACCGAGCGGCGTCGACACCGTCGTGTCTTCAGTCTTGCTGTGGTTCGAACAGGCAGCCACCGCGCCTCCCGTGAGGAGCAGTGCACCGACAATCACGCGCCAAGTAGAGACGGTCTTCATATGCCGCCGTTTCGTTGCGAATCGTGTGCCGCCATCTGAGCGAGCACGATCGGCAATGATCGTGCGGTGTCGTCACGGCGCGCCCACGTGCCCGGTCGCCGAGTGTTGGTATGCGGCTCGCAGCGATGACGGTCATGCCGGCACGCTCTATCGATACGGCGACGATCGCGTTCGGGCTGGTCTCGATCCCGGTCAAGATCTACTCGACGAAAGAGCCGTCGCACGAGATTCACTTTCATTTGATTCACGCCGGCTGCGGCATGCGCCTCAAGCAACAGTACGTGTGCGAGAAGCACGGCGTGGTGGAACGCGACGAGATGGCGAAGGGCTTCGAGATCTCGAAGGGCACGTATGTCGAGCTCTCGCCGGAGGAGATCAAGGCACTCGATGCCGTCGCGAGCGACGAGGTCGCGATTCGCGAGTTCGTGCCCAGTGACGCGGTCGATCCGATCTACATCGATGCGTCGTACTATCTCGGACCCGGCAAGGGCGGCGATCGCGCCTATACCCTGCTGCGCGACGCGCTCGAGTCCTCGAACCTCGTCGGGATCGCAGCGTACGCGGCGCGCGGCAAGCAGTACATCGTCGAGCTCCGCCCGTATCAGGACGGCCTCGTGATGCATCAGCTGCGTTATCCCGACGAGGTGAAGCCGTGGAGCGAGGTGCCGGTCGGCAAGTTGCCCAAGGCCGCGCCCGCCGAGCTCGGGCTCGCGCAGAAGGTCATCGAGCAATTGCGCCACGAAACATTTGATCCGACGCAGTACGAGGACGAAGTCAAAGACCGCGTGCGGCAGTTGATCGCGAAGAAGGCGAAGGGCGGGAAGATCGTCGCGCCGCCGGAGGCGCCGAGGCCCGAGGTCACCGACCTGATGGCGGCCCTCAAGGCTTCGCTCGCCGGTGAGGGGAACGCACCGGCGGCCGACGATCGGCGGCGTGCGAACGGCAACGGTCATCGCAGGTCACCGCGCACTGCGCGTGGCCATCGACCGCATCCGGCGCGTGCCCGGACCGCCGGCGCTCACGCGAAGCGCGCTCGGCACTAGAACCAACATCGAAACCTTGTTCGTACTCGTACTCGTACTCGTGCTCGACGCACGGCCGTGTCTGGACCCCCGTGCTCGGTCATCAAACTGCCGTCTGCCGTCCGTTATCTCTCGATGCCCGTCGAACCCGCTTGAGGGCTCTCTGGTGAGGTCGGCGAGTACGAGTACGAGTACCGTCAGCGTGCTCGGCACTAACGCATCGGTGTGCCGGCGTCGTGCAGCACGGTGGGGCTCGCATCGGGTGGTGGCGGAAGTGGCACGCCGCCATCGAGGTCGACGCCCGCATCGGGAAGTCGCGGGACGTTCGCGGCCGCCGGATCCGCGCCGAGCCGCTTCAACATCGATGTCGGATGAATCGCGCGGGGCTCCGAGCACGGAGGTTTTTCACAGTGTTGCGCCGGTGTGGCGCCGGTACCCGGTGCACCGAGCGGCGGCTTCGCGATGTCGGGGCGCTGCCCGAGAGGCTGCGCTTCGCTCGGTGTGACCGTTGGACTCGGCGCGGGGTGACGGCACGCTGCAACCATGACGCCGGCAACCGCGACGCACGCGATCCATCTCGTGGGCTTGTGCATGACAGACCTCTGGGGCGGAGTGGTGCCAGGATCATGCCGGCAACCTAGGGAAATCACGTCGGTGAGACGGGTCGTTACCCCAAACGTACCCGCTAGGGTTCCTTCCGTGTTCGATCGCAATCACCAGCGGCTTGCAACAATCTTGGCCCTCGAGGTAAGTGGGGCCGATCCTATTTGGACGATATCTATGACACCCGCACGCAAGCCTCCCAATACGCTCCGCCCCTCGAAGTTCAAGCTCGTCGCCGGTATCGCGCTGTCGGCGTGCGGTGCCCTGGTCGGTGCCGCGTTCGGCGCGATCTTCACGTCGTTCGTGTTCTAAGTTCGAAGAACACTCGATCAACGGCGCGCTCGCGGCCCTGCGCGTATCGACGTCCTGAAGCCAGGATGTAGCCGGCGTATACCGCGACAGATCGGTCGGGCTGAGCGATTTCGTGGTTGACGCCGCGATGGCGATTCTCTAGTTTATTTATCGAATGAACATTCGTTCGAATAATCATCGCGCCGGGGAGACGTCCCGGCCGAGACGATTCGGCGAACGCAGCCCTTGGCGTGCAATCCTCACTAGAGTGAACGTTCGTTCGAATCGTCGTAAGTCGTCGGTTTCGACCGACCATGCTCCTCGGGGCCGCGGGCGACCGGTGGTCGATGACAAGCGCCGCCGGCTCCTCGATGCCGCCCTGAAGGTGTTCGCCGAGCGCGGCTTTCACGGAACGACGGTTCCCGAGGTCGCGGCGGCGGCCGGGGTCGCGACCGGGACGCTCTATCATTACTTCGAGCACAAACAGCAGCTCGTCAACGAGGTCTACCGCGACGCCAAGCTACGGCTGCGCGGCACGTTGCTCGACGGGCTGCCAGATCCGGATCTCGACAAGCCAGGTGCCGCGCAAGCCTGGTTCGCCGAGCTGTGGCGGCGGCTCGTGACGTATGCGCGAGCCGAGCCGTACGCGTTCCGGTTCCTCGAGATGCAGGATCACGTCGAGTATCTCGATGCCGAGAGCCGGCAAATCGAGCTCGCCACGCTCACGCCGATGTTCTCGGTAGCCAAGCGAGTCCACGATCGCGCTGGTGGGCCGCCGACCGAGGTCCTGCTCGCACTCGTGTGGGGCGCCTTTGTCGGGCTCGTCAAGGCGAGCCGCCTTGGTTACCTGCGGATCGACGATGCGGGGCTCGTGGAGGCCGGCGACATCGCGTGGCGCTTGTTCGAACGCGAGGCGACGAAGGCGATCAAGAAACCGCCGAAGCGAGGTTGAATGCCGAACGACGAACACGACACCTTGCTGCGCCACAGCGGCGATCGTCGAGCCCTCGGGCTCGCGGCCATGCATCTCGTGATCGTCGCGGCCGTGCTCGCGTGGTTCGCGGCCAGCGGATGGATCGCCCTCGCGGCTGGACCGGTGGTGGCGTGCTCGGCATTCGTCCAGCTGATCTCGACCCATAACGCGATGCACGCGCCGATCTTCTGGCGCAAGGGCCTGAACCGCGCCTGGCAATGCGTCCTCTCGATCTGTATCGGGTATCCGGTCAGCGTCTACGTGCCTGTCCACAACCTCAGCCATCACCTCGGGCTACAGACCCCCAAAGACATCCTGCGCACGACGGAGGTCCGCCACCGCTCGAACCTCTTGAACCTGATCCACCACATGGTGATGGGCACGGTGCACCTGCACCTGTTGCACGTCGCCTATCTCGGCACGATGCGTACGTCTCGGCCGAAATGGTTCGCGCAGGTGCGGTGGGAAGCAGTCGCGGTCGCGCTCTACTTCGTCGCGATCTCGCTTGTCGTCGGTCCGCTCGCGATGGTCGCGCTCGTGTTCGCGCCGGCGGTGATGGGTCAGCTGCTGATGGTCGGTTTCGGCTACGTCCAGCACGATGGCTGTGACGCCGAGAGCGAGTACAACCACTCGCGCAACTTCCTGTCGCCGGTCTTCAACTGGTTCATCTGCGACAACGGCTATCACACGGCGCATCACAACCGGCCGGGTATCCACTGGAGTCGAGGCAAGGACGCGCACGACAAGGACGTCGCCCAGCACATTCACCCCGCGCTCGATCAGAAGTCTCTCACGCGCTATCTGTGGCGCACCTTCGTGTGGCCGGGACGGAGGCTGCGGTACGACGGCCTTCCCGTCGAGCTGCCGCTGCACCACACGCGCCGCGAGCTGTGGACACCGGCGAGCGCGATCACGAGCGGTGCATCGAGCGGCGCGGTGGAGGGCTAACGTGCGGACCTCGACCTCGGTCGCGATTCTCGGCGGCGGTGCATCCGGGCTGACCCTCGCGCGCACGCTCGTGGATCTCGGGTTCACGCGGATCGTCGTGTTCGAGCGCGAAGCCGAGGTCGGCGGCAAGTCGTGCACGATCGACATCGACGGCCGCCCTCACGACCTGGGTGCGACGATGGGTGTGCCGATCGATTACCGTCACGTGCAGAGGTTCAGCCGCGAAGCGAACCTCGCGACGACACCGTTTCCCATCGAGCAGCACTACCGGCTCGCGGAAGGCCGCGAGGTCTCGCCCGATCCGCGCACGTTGCCGCGGGTCCTCGCGCAGGCGGCAGCGTACGTCGCCATGCACGCGAGATCGTGGCGCGGCGATCTCCATCGTGCGGACCCGCAGCTGTTCGCGCCATGGAGCGAGGTGGTCGAGCGCCACGGCCTGGGCGATGCGAGCCGGCGCATGCTGTGTTACCGGACCGGCTACGGCTACGGCTTCGACGACGAAGTTCCGGCGGTGATGTACGCGAGCCTGATCCGGCCACAAACCTTGCTCGGGCTCGCAGTCGGCTCGCCTTTCATGTGGCGCACCGGCACTCAGCCGATCTGGAAGGCGCTCGCGACACGACTCTCGTGTCAGATCGAAGTCCGCACGGCAACGCCGGTGACCCGGATCGTGCGCGATGGCGGCGTCGTCGTGTACAGCCGTGGTCGCCGCGAGCGCTTCGATCGTCTCGCGATCGCGTGCGATCCGAGATCTGTCCTCGGCATCCTCGACGGCAATGCCGCGGAGCGCCGCTGGTTCTCGCAGGTGCGAACCTATCCGTACTCGACGTTCGCCTGCGAAGTCGAAGGGCTGGCACCGGGTCGCGAGTCCGTCGGATACATCGACGACAACATGTCCCGGGATCGCGTCGGCCATCCGATGGCGTGGGTGAAACGTTACGCGAACCAGGACATCTATGTGTTTCACCTGTTCGCGCCCGCTGATCTCCGCGACGCGGAGCTTACCCGCCGCATTGCCGGTGACGTCGAGCGACTCGGCGGACGGCTCGTCTCGGTCCGAGCATCGCGGCGCTGGGACTTCTTCCCGCATTTTCCCAGTGCGTTCATGCGCGCCGGCGGCCTCGCCGAGATCGATCAGTGGCAGGGCCACCGTCACACGTATCTGATCGGTGAGGTGCTGTCGTTCGCGACGATGGCGCGTGTCTCCGAGCACGCGGTCGGCTTTGCACACCGCATGGCGCGCGAATCCACCGGCGTGACCGCCACGGCGAGGATGGCATCGTGAGCCGCCTCATCAGCTTCGCCGAGGTTCGCTCGAAAGGCTGGATCGTCGTCGGTGACGATGTCTACGACATCACGAAGTTCGCGGCGAAACATCCGGGCGGATCCGAGATCGTGCACTTGCGTGGCAGCGACGCGACCTTCCCGCTGATCAACGCGCACGGGATTCGCGGCGAATTGCCCTCGCTGCCCAAGAAGCTGTGCGTTGGTCAGATCGATCCGCCGACGTTGCGTCCGGTCGATCGCGATCTCCGCGAGCTGTGGGCACAGCTTCGCCGGCGCGGCATGTTCGAGTACAAGCGCTGGTGGTTCCTGCTCGATCTCGTGCGCGGGCTCGGGTTCTTCGTCTGTGGTTGGCTCGCGATGGACACCTCGCCGGTGCTCGCGTTCTGCGCGCTGCTCGTCGCACGCCTGAACGTGATGTGGTGGGTGCACGACCTGTGTCACGACTCGGTGTTCAAAGATCGCAAGATGGCTCGGCGCTGGGCCGAGATGATGTCGATCCTGTTTGTCGGCACATCGGTGACCGACTACCAGTACGTCGTTCATCGCAAGCACCACGGCTTCACGAACACGATCGGCGCCGATCAGGCGATCGAGACCGGACCGGTCGTGTGGCACGAGCTGATGCGCACCCGCACGGCCGATACGTTCGTGCCGATCCAGTCGTGGTTCTGGTTTGTCGTGGTTCTGCCGATGACGCTGCCGTACTTCATCTACATCGGCCTGCGCCACTGCCTGCGCGAGCGCGCCTACTGGAGCTTGCTCGGTGTGATCGCGCGCTGGACGATCGCGCTGTGGCTGTTCTCGGATCACCTGTTCTTGTTCCTGGTCCCGAGCTTCGTCTCCGCGTACGTGCTCGGGCTGACGGCGAGCCTCAACCACTTCCATCGCCCGATGTCCGAGATCGCCGACTGGAACTTCGCGCGGTCGGTGACGTGCGTGACGCAGAACCTCGGCGCGACCAATCGAATCTCGGCGTGGCTGGTCGGTGGTCTGTCGTTCCACATCGAGCACCACTTCTTCGCGACGATGCCGCGCCGGAATTACCGGCGCATCGCCCCCGAGATCCGCGCGTTCTGCGAGCGCAATCACCTCCCGTACACGAGCGTCTCCATTCCGCAGGCGCTCGCGGCGCTGTGGCACAAGCTGCGGCGCCCGTTCGACGATAACGCGCCGCCGAGCCGGCCGAGCATGGACCTCCACCGTGGCGGCTAGTCCGCTCGCAGACGTACCGCCCGCGCTCGTCGTCACCGCAGGCGTCGCGCTCGCGTGCGTGCCGCTGGTCGTCGCGCTGTCGCCGATCGCGCTCGCGGCCGTGTGGGTCGCGTCGATCCTCGCGCGCAGCGTCGCGCCGGTTCATCAGCATTGCCACGCGCACTACAAGATCTTCCAGCAGCCGGTCCTCGACGGCGCGTATGACGCGGTGCTGATGCTCGCCGCCGGCAACGTCACCGCCGTGTGGGAGCTCCAGCACGTGCAGGGTCACCATCGTGCCTATCTGGAGCGGCACGGCGATCCTGCGAACAACCAGCGGTTCGGCGGCGGCAGGCTGCGCTTCACGATCTTCGGCGATGCGATGTCGTTCGTCGATTCGCTGCACCTCGCGAGAACCCGGCGCGCACGCCTTCGGTTGTGGCGCCAACAGGTCGTCCAGCTCGCCGTGACGATCGTGCTCGTGATCGCTGCGCCGGGATTCGCCATCGCGTTCTTGCTCGTGCCGTGGCTGCTGCTGCGCTGGGCGGTGTTCTGGTTCAGCTACGCGCAACACGCGGATGTCCCGATGACCGACGTCTACACCGGCTCGGTCACGCACTTCGGCCTCACGAACCGCCTCTATCTCAACGTCGGCCACCACACGGCGCATCACGAGAAGCCGACGCTCCACTGGACACGCCTGCCGGCTCGCACCGCGCAGATCTTGGAAAGGATCCCTGCCACATGCTTGCGCTGACGATGCGATCGTTCGATCGACTCGCCGAATGGACCGTGCGGCGGGCGTTTGCGGACGCGGAGATCACGATCGGTGGTGATCGTCCGTGGGACATCCGCGTGCTCGATCCGGCGTTCTATCCGCGACTCGCGCGCAATCCGCCGTTCCAGCTCGGCGAGACGTACATGGACGGGCTGTGGGAGTGCGATGCGATCGACGAGCTGATGGTTCGCCTGTTGCTGTCGGGTGTCGCCGGTGCACACGAGCGACGCGGACCATTTCATCTGCGCAACACGTGGGCACGGCTCCGCAATCACCAGTCGCGTGCACGCGCGGGCGACGTCGCGACCGCGCACTACGATCTCGATACCGCGCTCTACCGCTGCATGCTCGACGATTCGCTGACGTACACGTGCGCGTACTGGCGAGATCCTGCCGAATCCCTCGAGACCGCGCAGTGCAACAAGATGCGAATGATCTGCGACAAGCTCGATCTCCAGCCCGGGCAGAGCTTGCTCGATATCGGCTGCGGATTCGGAGGGCTCGCTGGCTACGCGGCCGAGCACTATGGCGTGTCGGTCGTCGGCGTCACGAATTCAGTACAGCACTACGAGGTCGCGCACGCGCGCTACGCGGGCAGGTTGCCCGTCGAATTCATGCTGCTCGACTATCGCGATCTGCCTACGCTGCGTCGCCGGTTCGACAAGATCTCCTCGATCGAGATGATCGAAGCCGTCGGACCGAAGAACTTCGAGACGTTCATGAAGGTCGCGCACGAGTGCCTCGCCGACGGCGGTCGGTTCCTGCTGCAGTCCTTCGTTTCCGGTTCGAGTCGCTACGTCTGCAACGAGTGGTTCGATCGCTACATCTTCCCGAACGGGGTCTCGCCTTCGTTCGCGCAGCTCGCCCGCGCGACGGAGACCAACTTCGGCTCGCCGCGAGACGCCCATGACCTCGCCGCGCATTATCCGCCGACGCTGCTCGCATGGGATCGCAACCTGCGCGCAGGTTGGGGCAAGCTCGCACAGCGCCGCTACGACGATCGGTTCCGGCGGATGTGGCACTTCTACCTGACGTGCCTCGCGGGTGTGTTTCGCGCCGAGGATCTTCAGCTGTGTCAGATCGTCTATGGCAAAGGGCCGGTC